>NC_019699.1 GCF_000317125.1 Chroococcidiopsis thermalis PCC 7203 | reverse complement strand
AAGACTTACACAGACTGGGGTTAGCAAAAAGTTTTGCTCAGTCATCTCCTGGGGTTAGAGGCAAGCTCTGAGATTGAGAGCTATAATTTTCATATTATTCTCATAATTGTGTGGCGGGTAAATATAGCTCAGCTACTATCAAGCCTTTTATTAAAGAGCAAAGACGTGAATTCATATGAGCAAAATTGTCAATTTAAATATGTCCGATGAGGAGTACGTAAGCCTGTTAAGCCAGAAAAGCCCTTCAGATGAAGAACAGGCTTACGTAAAGCTGCTGGTTTGCTGGGGAGCATCTCCTATGAAGGCGGAACGAGTAGCTCGCATATTAACTAGCCCAATTGCACTTTGGCTGAGAAAAAATTTAGGATGAAAGCTCAAATATTTTCAAATAAGGATACTGCTGCAAAAATTAGGAAAAGACATCCTCCGATTGCCGTAACGGTGCGTTCTGAAATTCTGCCTGCAATCAGTCGCCCACCTACTACAGCGATCGCCGTGCAAATTCCATGTCCTAAAATTGCTCCTGCTGTTACTCCTAATGAGTTATTCGACGCTGCCAAAGTAATAGTAGCAATTTGCGTGCGATCGCCCCATTCTGCTAAGAAAGTCAAAACAAACGCTTCTATCAAAACTCCGATGGAAGTGCGGTTTTGGGAGCGATCGAGTAAAGCTGCTGTTGCTTGCGCCTCATTGCGATCGGATTTATTTGGCATTTGGCTTGCTTCATGCAATAACTTTAGTCCAAAGCCAATAAACAAAATAATTGCAGCGTAATGAATATAACTGCGTGGTAATAGCGATACGACTTGCCCCACCAAAACAGAAATAACAGTCATTGCTACCAAAGCAGCCATGACTCCACTAAATACTAGTTTCCGAGAATATTTAATGGCAAGAATGAAAGCAATGAAAAAGGTTTTATCGCCTAATTCTGATACTGTAATTAGTAGCAAACCCGCAGTAAAAGCTTGTAACAATTCCTCAAACTCCTCAAATTTTTCTTGTTATTTGAGCGAGCTTGAGAAGCGATAAGACACATCACCAAGCTCGCCATGAAACGAACTTAGTGAAGGTCTCGCTTGCAAGATACTGACAGCCACAATCTATAAGCAACTCGCTATGTGGGCTATAAGTTATGTCTTGCCACTTGAACCAGGCTGAATGCCAGTGTGTTGATTCAAGCGTACTAACTAAATTTAGTTAGCTGCTACTCCCCTTCAACTTTATAATCATTATACACATTTTCCAATAATAATTGAAGTAGATTTGATGGTGAGAGATTTGTATCGTTAGGAGTAAATGATTTTCATTTTTGTTTCATATTTTTCAGCTCCTATCTTATTTCAAATAGTTTTGGTTTGCACCACCAATTAGCGATTCTCATAACGTGCTAGTATCCATAGAGCAAAGCGTTCTAATCCAATTAACGTTGCAGTAATCCCCACCGCCAATGCAAACAAGATGAGATTACTTTCATTACCAGAACGCAAGGAAAAGCCTAGGAATGTGGAAACAGCAGGAGGATGTACTACATCCAGCAGAATCATCATGATGATAGTTACAACCATAATGACTCTCGTGGCATACTTTTCTGGCAAAATCTATTTGTTCTGAGAGCGATCTTCGTCTGCCGATTGCTCCAATAGTGCTTGCAAGCGATCGAGCGTACAGGTCAAGCGAGGACGATCTGGATCTGCCAAATCCAGCTTGTCCCAAGGTACTTTGAAGCCGCCGCGAATCTTGCGTGCGCCTAGTCGATGCAGAATAGCTAGCCCAATCGTCCAAGCAGAAAGTCGTTCCAAAATTGCCCCGAAACCAAGTAGGTATTCCTGAATTACCCACTCATCTCCTTGAGGTTGGGCGCGGATTTCCTCAATCCGTCCCACAGGTCTGCCGTCAATGTCTACTACCTGCTTGCCAATTAATAATTCCAAATGAATTTCACGATCCATTACCGTCCCCCTGGAATGCGGGCGATCGCCTGACGCAACCACTGCTCGTAAGCCAAAGCTGGTGTTGCTTCTGCGTCTAAATCTACGTCCACATCAATGCCAACATCGCGCACTTTTGACCAAGGAATTCGATAAGATTCTCCTCGCTTAGCGCCCCACCTACGCTCTAAGGCAATTACCCAACGTGCGATTCGCGGATGCAGTCTGCGGGCGAGTGTTGGCAAACCAGTCTCGATGTAAGCTAATCGTGGCGACTCTCCTTCCCTTAGCTCTACTACGATACCGTCTACTTTGCCCATTTTACGCCCATTGCGATCGACCAATTGATTATCTAATACGTCTCGAATCAAGTCCATTTTTTCTCACTTGCGATCGTCTAAAATCCAAAATCTCAAATCTCAAATCAATTTCAGCCTCCTAAGATTTCTAAAGGAATTGCCACAATCGCCAAGACAAATGCTAGTCCAATCGTGAAAATCACAACAGTATTGCTAATCCAACCATTACGGTGTCGTCCGACGTAGCGATCGTCATTCATCAATACTAAAAACGGCAAAATCGCGATCGGTAGGATAACTGCTGTTAATGCCATTGAAAAGAGAGTCAGTTGCAGCGGATCGATACCTGCTACCATCAGTAGCGAGGCAAGAAAGACAAACACCGTATAGACGAAACTGAATCGAGCCGCATCTTTTGGGCGTAGACTTTCGCCCCAGTTCCACCCCAAAGCTTGAGCCACGATGTAAGCGGTGTCGAGAGTAACTTCCAGTGCAGCACCAAAGCAGGCAATGCCGAGAGACGCTGCAAATAAGATGAAACCCCAGTAGCCAAAAGGTTGAGTCAACATCAGGGCTGCTTGTTCGTAGCTATCGACTTGAATACCTCTAGGATGCAACACCATTGCTGCTACGATCAGGACTCCCAGCGATACAATACTACCAAAACCCATACCTAGACTGGCAACCGCCCGATTAATCCCCAAGTGTCCCTCATCCCATTTATCCTCGACTGCCCCAGAGGAGTAGAAGTAAAACAGGTAAGGACTGATTAATGCTCCTAAGATACTCACGGCAATGAAGCAGTAGCGAACTGAATCTTGACGCGGCAGAGTTGGCAGCAGTCCCGATGCCAATGCAGGTAAGGGGGGATGCAATTTGAAACTCGCTACCACAAATACGAGGGTGATGAGTCCTAACGGGACTTAGACGAATTCTAAGCCCAAATAAAGCCCAGACTGGCTTTATAAGCAGTAAACACGTCCCTATTGTGGTTCAACCATTCCACAAAACGAAAAGATATAGCTGTACGAAAAGCAGACAATGCATCAACAAAAGTTGTTAAATCTTTGTTAGCCCATCGTCGTCTAAATCCGCCTGTTAATTGATGCCAAAGGATAAAGGTGTAAGCAGTGAAAACTAAAATCCAGTGGCGATAAAGGCTGATTTTATCTCTGACTTGATATTCACTCAAACCTAACCAGCCTTTGGCTTCTCGATAAAAAACTTCCACCCAGTTTCTTTGAGAATAAGTTTGTACAAACCATTGAGCGGTTGCTAGAGAGTTACTAACATTCGTCATGAAATAATCAACTTCAGTCTTCTCTGTGAGAGTTGGAGTATTCATCGCAATGGCAAAAACTCGCTCTCCTTCTAACCCAATGGTCTCTGCTGAAAATGTAGCTACCCAAACCGTTCGTGGCTTTTCTAGTGGGAGAGTAATTTCAGTAAAATCCTCTGGCTTTTTGGACTTGGCAACCTCATCTAGCCTAGCTTTTACTCTTGCTGCTCCACTGTCTGATGCTAGGAACATCCGCCGATTCTTTGCCACTCCCACAATGTACTTTAATTTCTTTGCTTCTAGTTGTTGAACAAAGTGACGATTATTTCCATAGCTAGAATCAATCAAGACAATTCTGGGTCGATGACCTCTTTTTAAACATTTCTCGATTCAGTTTAAAGCTAAGTCTGGCTTTTTCACAAATTCTGGATCGTGTTTGCCTTGTAAAGCGCGA
This sequence comes from Chroococcidiopsis thermalis PCC 7203, assembly GCF_000317125.1. Lineage (GTDB taxonomy): Bacteria > Cyanobacteriota > Cyanobacteriia > Cyanobacteriales > Chroococcidiopsidaceae > Chroococcidiopsis > Chroococcidiopsis thermalis. Next base: position 366,867 of record NC_019699.1, on the reverse strand, counting down.
AGTTGCGTGCTGATAAAGCTCTACATCTAAGGGTAAACTTTTCACTCCATCATAAAGATGAGTTGTGACAATGACTATGCCATTATCAGTTTTGCCAATCTCTCCAATATATTGTCTTCCCACTCCCGAAGTTAATGTGCCACTTTTCCTATGTCCTGAGTCATCCACGATTAAAGTAAACCCAGAAGCAATTTTTGTCTGACGACAGCTCGCCATGACTTGTAAACGACGCTCATTTATCTCCTCTGCTGACCAAGGAGCCTCAGTTAAAAAATGATGTAATTTGTGGTAAGTTACCCCTACCGCGTGAGAAGACATCTGAAATATGTTTTTTCGTTCGCTTTCTCCTAATAATCCAGCTAAATAGTTCCTAAACTCTCTCCTTTGGGCAGAGCGCGTAAAAACATCATCGAAGCGACAACACCATCTCTCAAAGCAAGGGGGCATAGCTGCGGGAGTTGTTTCTTTCATCAGGCTCTTTTGATGTAAAACTTACTCTATGTCTATATCTTAGCTCATTTATACCTGAGTTTTTGTTTAAGCCTCGCTAACAGGGAAATACCATTCTCAATTAAGCCAAAGTTGCCTTTCCAAAGCATCAGCCAGATTGCAAAGGCAACGGGAAGCGCCCACCAACGAAAAGCTATACCTGTAACTAGTTGCAAGGCAATGCAGACTCCGCCAATCTCGGCTCCCAAGACTAGGAAGTCCACGACGATCTCTGCTAGTAAGGGTAGGACGTAAAAGTTGAATCCAAACCGTTCTCGCACGGCATCTGCAAGCGTGTGTTTGCTAGCAGCTGCTAACCGACCGGACATTTCTACCAAAAAGATGACGCAGATCGTTCCGAGTACAATTGCCCAGATTAACCCAAAGCCGAAACTCGATCCAGCTTCAGCTGACGTGGCGATCGCCCCCACATCTAAAAAGCCGCCGATACTGGTGACAATACCTAAAGCAATTTCTAACAGCTTGCTCATGGTTGTGTCTCCAAGCTGTTTGCGAGGCGGTGAAGTTCTTGTTCGCGTGTGGCGAGTTGTTGTATTTGTTGAGTAACTGTAGCTCGGTTTCCTTGCGCGATCGCTGCCGATAGTAGATGCACGCTTTGCTGAAGCTGCTGTAGCTTGGTTGGTAGATGAGAGTATTTGCGTAGATCTGCTTTGGTCAAGGTATCTACTTCTTGCTGAAGGTTTTTCTCTACTTTCTGAAGTGTCTGCCGAGCGTAAACGTTTGGCACTGCACCTTGCAACCACTCATCGGCGAGTAGGTGTGCTGTCGCCGTCCACGAGCCGATTGTTTGAAGTTCTTTTTTAGCAGCACTGCTAGAGGACTGGCTGTTACAAGCAGTAAGAATTGCTACTAGCAAGACAAAATAAGGCAATCGAAGTAACTGCATAGAATTTGACAAACTCCTAGCTATAAGGAGTTAGCACGATCTTCTCCAATCTCAAAATAGGGTTTAAGTATCTTGCGGAAGATTTTAACTGCGTCAGCAGGTAAGAACGATGTGGAGCAGCTGAAGATAAAATTAGTTTCTAGATTTTACGCTCGGTGAGATTAGCGATCGCCGCAATTAAACTAGCAAGTTCTACTGGTTTTGCTAAATGTGTTTGAAAACCTGCCGCTCGTGCTTGTTGGCGATCGCGATCGCTAGCGTAAGCAGTCAAGGCGATCGCGGGAATTTGTCTGATTCGCTCTACCTTGCTAGTTCTAATCTGACGCATTAACATACAGCCATCTACGTCTGGCATTCCAATATCGCTCAGTATTATATCTGGCTCTGAATCTACTAATGCTCGTAGTGCTTGTTTTGCAGAAGTTACTGTTGTGACGATTGCCCCATACCTTTTGAGGACGAAAGTCATCAGCTCTAGCATATTTGGATTATCGTCCACAACCAATACTTTTACGCCTCCCAGTAACTCATCGTTGCTAATTTCACCTTCAGTTTCCTCTGCGTCCTCTGCTTTCTCTGCTATTTCCAAAAGAGGAATTTTGACGGTAAAAGTTGCCCCCTGCCCAACTCCAGGGCTTTCTGCTTCAACAGTCCCGCCATGTAGTTCTACCAAGTGGCGGACGATTGCTAGCCCTAAGCCCAACCCACCAAATTTTCTAGTGGTAGTGTTATCTGCCTGTTGAAACGACTCAAATACACGGGGAAGAAAATCAGGATGGATGCCTTTGCCTGTGTCAACAACTCGAATTTGAGCGTAGCTGTTATTTGTTAGTTGTTCTCCACGATCGACTATTGACCATTAACTGCCGATCGCTGACAATTGCACCTCAACTTGCCCTCCTTTAGGTGTAAATTTGACAGCATTAGATAGCAAATTCCACATAATTTGCTGTAAGCGTTTAGGATCGCCCGCAATCAAAATTTCTCGATTGGATATTTTTGGATAATTAAATTGATGGTAAGTGGAAAATTCTATATTTTGGCGTGTTTTATTTTCACATTCAGAATTTACAATAGAAAATTTTAGCTCGATCGCTTTTATCTCTGCTGATAAACGCACGGCTTCTATTGCTGCTTCAATAATAGAAACGAGATCGACTGGATGAATTTCTAGACTAAGTTTACCTCGTAAAATTCGAGAGACATCGAATAAATCTTCAATGAGTTGAGTTTGTAATTTAGCATTATACTCAACGATCGCCAAGGCACGATGAGTAGTGGCTCGATCTAGGTTTTGGCGTTGTAGTATTTGCGTCCATCCGAGAATTGGACTGAGAGGCGATCGCAATTCATGGGAAAGCACCGCCAGAAATTCATCTTTGATCCGATTTGCTGCTTCAGCTTCTGCCCGTGCTACCTGCTCTGGCTCCAGTAGTTGAATTCTTTCTGTTTCTACCTGCTGGCGATTTGTAATGTCAGTTAACATGACTAGTACGCCGTTGAACTTGCCCAATGAAGTCAAAATTGGTGTAGAGGAGACAATTGCCCACATCTGGTAGCCATCTCTACAGCGAAAACAGTAGTCAAACTGCTCTTTAAAACCTTGTTCCCATCGCTTAGCTATAATTTCAATGTCAGTTTGATTTGCTGGATCGATAAAATCATAAAAGGAGCGATCGCGCATTTTTTCAACACCATAACCCAACATTTCAGCTAGTCTTTGGTTGACGTATTCAGTTTGCATATCTACGTTCAATAACCAAATACCTTCATAAGCTGTATCGACAATTCGGCGATAGCGTTCTTCACTTAATTTAAGTTTAGCTAAATTGCTTTCGGCTCGCTGTCTAGCAGACCGAACTTCTGCATTGAGCGAACTCACTAGTGAAGCAACTACAGTGAATAAAACTAGATGCAGAAGATTTGCTCCATGCCACAACTGAAAGGTATGAGCTAGAGAATTTAAAAAATAGTTAATACCTACAACAGATAGAACAGTTGCTAATAGTCCAGCTTCCAGTCCACCGTATCAGGCACTAAAAGTTACAGCAGCAAAAAATAAGGAAAAGACGGTCGAACTGAGCAGAGGCTGTAGTAACAGAGTTATTAGTAGAGCAACTACAACAGATAAAGCTGCAACAATATAGCGAGTCAAGCAAAAGTTGCTTAAGTAGCTAAAGTGCAGCCTTGATAAGAAATTTCTCAAGTAGCTCATATTTATCTATTCCCGATCCTAAAGCAATCTATCAAGGTATTCTCTAAAGAAGGAGAGGCTTTTTATCCTACCCTCATCGGAAACTTAGGATAAAGTTTCTTACTAGCAGTAAGTAACCGCATCTATCGTAGCTTGCACGTTAGGGCGAAATCTCTGCTGAGTTATTAAAAAATACCTTAATTGCGCTCAGCAGTAGTATCACTGCAAAAAGCTTTGCCAAAACACCACTAGGCAAAGTTGTACCAATTTTAGCTCCTAGAAATCCACCAAAAAAGAATCCCAAACAAATCAAAGCTGCTATTTTTATGTCTGTATATCCATGTTTGTAGTACACCCAAGCAGCAAGGAAATCTATTGGAGGAACTAGCACGGCTAAAGTAGTGCCTTGAGCCAGATCTTGAGAGAATCCAAACAAAAAAACTAGGGCAGGTAGAATAATGATGCCACCTCCAATTCCAGTCATACCGCTAATGATTCCAGCAGTTAAGCCGAGAATTAAAGCTAGGATAATGTTGTTCATCATCTTTTCTATCTTTGAATTTTTGTAGTTTATAGTAACGAACGAATGAAGATTCTTAAAACAGTCTAATTTTGATATCTTTCTCACGTCTAGGACGGTAGGATTACCGTCCTAGATTGCTAATCTATTCGGATTGCAAATTTGTCAGTTTTACTTTCTAATCTGCTGACTTCAAAGAGGTTTAAACCTGAAAAAACTTACGCAAATTTTTCACTTCTCCTAACATAGGAGTAGCAAGTAAGCTGTATTCAGTTGGAGAGCTGGCTTTCTCTACTAAAGCAATTAGAGTATCTTCAAAGTTTTCGAGTTGAGTAGAACCACCGTGAGAATGGATGGAAGGGCGCAAAGCCTCCCAAGTTTGTCGAATCTTTCCACTTACTGCTCTTAACTTAGTTGTATTCTCAGTTGCCGTCCAAATTTCCAACTCGCGACCGTAGTAGTCAAGCATCGCAATCTCAATAGGTATTTGAGGATCGAAATGCTTTGCCAATTTAGCGGTAATGAGTGTCATCTGATTGGCATCACACATTGCTTGATGGCTTTTAGCAGCAACACTACTTCTGAGTGCAGTAACGTTTGAGTAGAGCTGCGCTAATTCTGCATTAGATGTCTTCATTTCATTTTTTAGTTGCTGGAATGAGTTTTGCAGCAGAGCAAGATATAGCTCAGCCTCTTGCCATTTTTGCAGCTTTACTATGTTGTAAATCGATCTAGCGTAATCGTTAATTTGATTTAGCGTAGCTCCTCGATAGTCGCTAGCTTCTTTAATCCGATCGCCTGTTGAACCTAACGCTTTTGTAGTATTGCTATTCCCTTCATTGCGATCGCCAACTTCGATTGTCTCATCGCTTGTTGGAGATGGGGCTGCATAGGATATCGGCACTGATACACTCAGAATCAAAGCTGCAACTAAACTTGTCGTTAAAATTAACTTTGTTGTTAGTTTCATTGTGAGAATCTCCTTATTATGCAGATTTTTGATTTCACTCTGTATGTGTGGGCAACAAAGAGTTTCAGGAGTTTTCAGTCAAAAGTGTATCAGATAGATATGACAAAAGCGTGTCGAAAATTTTACAAAGGCGTAATATTTCCTGGCTGACGCAATTTATCGTAGATATAAAAAGTTAAAAACTTGGAAAGATTGCTATTTTTTTACTTGACTTGTTTTTTACTTAATAGAAATCGATATCAAACGCTCAAATAAGAAACATAAATACTATGACAGAGCAAAGTGAAATCAAAATGAAATTCTGCTATTTCTTTAGGCGTATATCCATGTTTAGCCGCGCGAAAGTGCGTGGCATCGATCCAAGATTGTTTTAATTTTCTAAGGGAAGTCGTACTGTAAACGTACTGCTTTGTCCGAGTTGACTTTGAACGGAGATACTACCTCGGTGTACAGAAGCGATCGCATCTGCAATCGGCAATCCCAGTCCAGATCCTCCTGTACGTCGAGAACGATCTTGTTGGACTCGATAAAAACGGTTAAAAATCTGTATTTGTTCCTCTGGAGCAATCCCAACCCCTGTATCTTGGATTTGAATTAAGGCTTCACGTTCGTTATAAGTTAGCAACAGCGCCACTTTGCCTCTACTGGGAGTAGCTTGGATGGCATTGACAATCAGATTAGAAATCATGCGATAAAGCTGTTCTTCATTGCCCTTAACATGCAAGGGTTCCTGCGGTTGCGGTTGCATTACCAGCGTCACATGCGCTTCAACTGCAACAAATGCCAGTTCCTCAATTATGTCGCTCAGCAAATCGTTCAGACAGCACGACGAAAATTGTCCTGCCAGTCGTCCATCTATCCGCGCCAGTAGCAACAAATCTCCTACCAATTGGGAAAGCCGTTTACTCTGGCGTTTGAGTACTGCTAGCTTATATCCAATTTCTGACCCTTCGAGTTGTCCGTGCAGTGTTAGTATCGCTTCAACAGTAGACTGTATTGCCGCTAAAGGTGTGCGAAACTCATGGGCAGCATCGGCGGTGAACTGTTGCATTTGTTGATAAGACCGATATACAGGTTGCATTGCTAAACCAGCCAGCCACCAACTCGACCAAACAACTAAAAGCACTGTAGCCAGCCATCCTATCAACAGAATTAACCTTAAAACAGTTAGATGCCGATCTAAGTCACTCAGCGATCGCCCAACTTGCAAGTATCCCCAAAGATTCTTTTTAAGATATAGTGGCTGTTCGATTTGTCGATAGCGAGTCCCAAAAGAATTGATTAGCGTTTGCCAATTTTCGATCTGTATAGAATCCATTTGGGATCTATCTAAGCAGTCGCTAGTCTTTTCAGCATCAGTCGGACAAAACAAAGATTAACCTTGGTAGTGGCATGAGCGAGAGTTCTTTCAAAATTTTTGACCAAACTTTTACACCTTTCCATCCAAGAGTTGGTTCTTTCTATTACCCATCTACCTTTAACTGGGACAAAGCCTGTTTTTCCTTCGTTCTTCTGCGCTTTTGATGGTTTAGCTGACAGCTCGAACTTAATCTTGGTCATAATAGCCGGATAAATCTTCTTCAACTCCTCTTCTATTTGTTTGGGATGATATCCATTGTCGAGAAGGATAGTTATCTTGGGAATGTTAACAGGTTTAGATTTGAAGTAATCGATGTGAACAGACAACATTTCAATTAATCCCCTATCGTCAGATACGTTAGCAGCAGTGCAGTGACTAAAAAAAGGAAACCCCAAGGTATCCACTGCTAAATGCCTTTTAATTCCGTTCGTGGCTTTGTAAAAACAAAACCCCTTCGACTCTAGACTGGCATTACAAGTGTTTTTCACCGCTTGTGAGTCAATGATAATTAAGGTTGTCCATTTGGCTTTTTTTTTATCTGTTGGCGGACTCGTCCATGCAACACATCCCTGAGCTGCTCGATTACCCCTTCTGCTCGCCACTGTTTATAGTGCCAAAATACTGTTGAATAGGGTGGCAAATCTTTAGGTAAGTCTTCCCAATTGCACCCATTTTTGAGTTGATACAAAACACCATCCAGAATCTGCCGCTTTGTCCACTTGGGGGGTCTGGTTTTCTTCTTCTGGGGCAGCAAGGGTTCAATCATGTCCCATTCTCGGTCGCTCAGACTGCTGGAATATGGCATTGCGATCCTGATTGCGTCAAAATCCTATTCTATGAGATCCCAAATGGGTTCTATAGAATTAGCAGCGGTGAGTTCTCGAACATACTTTTTTCGAGCCAATTTCAACTCCAGGGGCGATATTACGTCTAAAATCCACCCATGAAATTTATTCTGTCGGTGTAAAGCGATCGCCAGTATTGCAACCTGTGCGGGAGTTAGATAAACTACGAGTCCTTCAGTAATTACTAGTACCTTTTTTGCTGTAGCATTCACTTTAGTAAAAAAAGCATGACTAGCAGCGAGATCGGTAAGATCTAACTTCACCAATTCAAGAAAACAGTTTGGAGACTCACCACTCAGTTTTTGTTGTTTGTATTCCAGAATGGCTGGTAAGTCCACTTCAATCCAGCGAAGAGATGCAGGAAGTGAGAGTCGGTACGGTCGCGTATCGAGTCCCGCACCTAAATTTAGTACGGTATCAATTCCTTCTCGCTCTATGCTTTGTAATACTAACCGATCGATAATGCAGGTACGTACAACTAGCAACCATCCAGCCGATTCACCGCCACCGAGCTGCACGATCTGTTCTCCCCGCTTCCCAGCTAAGGTGCGAGCAAAGCGATCGCAAAAAAGAGCGTCTGAGCGTTCGGATTCTATGGCGCGGTAGATCGCTACTCCATAGGCAGTATCGGAAATGTTCTGAATTGGAAAGGATGCATTCATGCGCGATCGCCATTCATCACTTTCAAAGCGTCGGCTGCTGTTTTTAGTACGCCTTGCCACTCCGAACAACTAATGTATTCGCGATCGGCAGCCTCTATTCCCACTGCCGTAAACACTCGCTCGATTGCATCGATGACAGCCATAACTAACTGCACTTCGCGATCGTCTTTGAGAAAAACACCAATCGCACCTTCAGGATTTTTAATCAAATTCGTGTCATCGTAAACAAAGTCAAATGCTAACTCAAAATAAATTAAGTGAACGGCAAAGTCATCCCAACAGTCATCGTCAATCTCAGATGACAACTCCCGTTCCAACAGCATTTGACGTTGATATTCTGCATCAGCCAAAACAATCAGATGCCCAAGTAGCTGTTCTCTTAGCTCTGGCGATCTCAGCAAAACTCGATCTTCGGACATGGAATTCATATTTCTTATCTGTTTTTGGGTTACTTCGTACTCTAGACAGCAAGTGTTAAGGACTCGGAAAGATTTCTTCGTGCTGGAAAAATTCCGCTCGACGAGACTGACAAGCAGGCAATTTCTTGTATGTGTTAAATTGCACGTCCAAGGTATCCTCGAACAAAAGCTCTGCCCCTTCAAGCGGGAGCCGTAAGTTTTTCGTAACGATTTAGATGTCACGCAGAATCTCTACTCCTACCCGACTAGATGCATCTTGTGCGCCGATTATGGCAACTGCGGTAGAAGCGATCGCCGCTCCAGCCAACAACACCAAGTAAACCCAAGGTACTGAGAGCAGTTCTGGCGGTGGATCGAAGACTCCGGTTAGCACTTTAACTAACATTTGCGCTACGCCAAAGCCCAGCACAGTGCCGATGACACCACCACCAACTAGAATTAGTAGCCCTTCACTGTAGAGAAACCCCCCTAGTTGGTTATCCTTAGCTCCTAATGCAGCCAAGATCGCAAAGTTGCGTCTTCGCTCAGCCATACCAAGTGCCATTACCAGACCTGTTGCCCCAGTTAGCAACAGCACTGCAAAAATTAGTTCTAAGCGGGTCAAACCGCGTAAATCCACAGCAGTGAGACTGGAACTGATAGTATGTTGCGCCGAACCAATGTCAGTCACTTTGGCTCCAGTCAAGGAAGTGACTACCTGACGCGCTCGCTCGGCAATTTGGACAGCACTGCCTTTAGTACGCATTAACACGATCTCTGCTGCATCATTGTTCGTTTGCCGAGCGACGTAACTGGCGTTAGCGACCAGGAAAGAATCTTTCGGTGCTGTGGGAAATTCTTTGATAATGCCAATGAAATGAAATGGTACGACGCGATACTGCTTATCTTTAGCATTTTGCAGCCGGAGATTCAGGCGATCGCCCTTTTTCAACTGATAGTCTTTAACGGTTTCCTCAGAAACTAATACACCATCAGGACGAGTTGCCAGCGATGCTAGCGTCGTTTGGGCATTTCCGCCAGCAAAGTATGCATCTACCAACTTAGTTGCTTCAGTCAAATGCAAAGGGTCGATCCCGTAAAGGTCTTGTAAGTCCGTACCAACGTAGGCAAACCGATGCAGCATGGGTTGAGTGCTAACAACACCAGGTATGGCTGACAGTTGACTTTGTATAGAGGTTGGAATCCCACCAGAACCAGGAGGTTGCATGACCGTAACATCGGAACCGTTGGTAAGTTCGGCATCCACTCGCGATTGAGCGTTATAAGTCGTGTTGAAAACTGCTGTAGAGATGGCAAAAGAAAAGGCAAGTGCTACCAATACTATCCCGCGAGTCATTAAACTCCGTTGGCGACTTAAAGCAGCTGCAACGACACCAGAAAGAGAACCCAAGACTGGATGTAATATCCGAGCGATCGGATATCGACCCCGATCGAGTATCGCGTTCCAGAAACGCATGGTCAATAGTCCTGCACCCAGCCACAGACAGAGAGGCGCAATAAATGTCTCGTATGAAACCGATGTTTGCGGTACTCCTTCAGGTGCTAATACTACTTGATAACCCGTACTAGCCGTTTGCCAAAATAAAATCGCCGCAGCGGTTAAAAAGAAGAAGTCTAAATAGACTTGCTGCCATAAAGGTTTTCGCCTGCTACCGATCGCTGCTCGTGCCGCCGTGACTGTAGAACTGCGAGCTTGTTGCCAAGCGGGAAGAAGCACTGCCAACAGCGCCAGCATCAATCCGAGCAAGGCTGCACCAGCAATCCAGAAAAATGTCGCTTGCCCAGCTAGCATTCCAACTGGGGCAATCGTGCTAGCGGCTGCATAGGTGAGTCCGATCCCCAGAATTATGCCACCAATCCCCACAGTGAGAGCCTCTATACTTGCAAGCTGGAGAATTTGTGACGTGCTTGCTCCACGAGCGCGTAGTAGTGCCTGCTCTTGACGGCGACGATCTTTACCAGTAGCGGCAACAGCAATAGTGAGTAGCACTGCCAAGATCGCTCCTGGCAGCCCTAAGAACAAAAACAGGACTTGCGAATAAAGGGCATCAGCACGCACTCCATCCAATCGCGCCGCCAAATTGTTACCGACAATGCCACGACCGGTAATCCGTGCTTCCAAGTTTTTTGCTAGTTGCTGCACGTAAATGTAAGCAACACTGGGATTGCTGGGTAGATTATGGGCGATGCGGACGTGAAGTTGAGTGCGGATATCGGGTCTGACTGCGGCTTGCGGGTCAAAAAACTGATGCCATCGGTTCAGGGGTAGCAATATGACATTATCTGGAGGAGCCTGCGGAGCTACGCCTGCTGGCACTCCCACAGCCTGGAAGAGAGAATCGGCATAGGGTAAATCGACGACACCATCAACTTTAACGGCGATCGCGGGTAAGCCGACTCGTTTAATACTGACGGTATCGCCTACGGTGACTTGCAAATTAGCTGCCGTTTGTTGGGCTACGAGTACTCCATCGAGCGAACCAATTAAAGGGCGCAACTGAGTCGGAAAATCTTGGCGGTATTGCGGGGCGATGCCTAGAACTTTACCTGCTCCTGTAGTTTGGACAGTGCCATGCGTGTCGGCGACGAAGCCTTCGCTATCTGCATAGCCCACCTGCTGCAATGCTGTGTAGGATGTAGACTGACCGACTGCGCCGATGACGGTTTTGGCATCAGTACTGGATGCCAGTTGGATTTGCCAGTCTACAGGTACGGAGGCGATCGCCCGTTGAGTCATCGAAGCCGCACTGGAAACAGTAAACGCACCAATCGAGGCTAATATAGCTACGGTTAGAGCAACGCCAACTATTGCCCCTAATAGACGAGCGGGACGACTCGATAGCAAGCCTCTCAGCCAAAGTATAAAAATCATTACTAATTGCCAAGTGCTAATTGTTTGTTACTGCTCGTTAAGAGATTTCCATGCCGGACGTACCACAAGCTATCGAGACGCTCTGCAACTGCTCGATCGTGGGTAGCGACGACTAGCGCCGTGTCCGTACCTTCTAGAGTTGCCAGTAACACGTCGAGTAACAGCTTGGCAGTGGAGCGATCGAGTTGACCTGTGGGTTCGTCTGCCAGAATCAGCCGAGGACGATAGACTAAAGCCCTTGCCACTGCTACCCGCTGCGCCTGTCCGCCAGAAAGTTCTTCCGGCATTTTGTCAGCGATCGCGCTGAGTCCTATGCGCTCCAATACTTCCATTGCTGCTTTTCTGGCAACATAAGGCTCTATGTTTCCCAGTAGCAGCGGCAGTGCTACATTTTCTACTACATTTAGAGGAGCTAAAAGACTGGGCATCTGAAAGACGAAGGCGATCTTTTGAGGGCGCAAAGACTTGCGATCGCCAAGAGCCGTCCAAGCAATTTTTCCAGATGTGGGAGTATCGAGACCGCCCATTAAATAAAGTAGCGTAGACTTGCCGCTGCCCGATGGTCCCATCAAGGCAATCCGCGCACCTGACGTTATCGCAAATGTAGCAGAGTCAACAGCTACCACAGAATTCTCGCCCCGTTGATAAACGCGCCTGAGATTTTGCGCTTCAACTAGCATTTCAACCATAAATAACTCTCCCGTCTTGTAGCTGTATAATCCGATCGGCGTGAGCAGCCAACAAATTACTATGCGTGGCAATCAGGGTTGCGCCCCCTTCTTGACGACGCGCTTTGAAAAGATTCAGAAGCTTCAGTTCGGTTTCGGCATCGACTTCTCCAGTTGGTTCGTCTGCCAGTAACAAGCTAGGGTTAGTCGCCAACGCTACGGCTAAACCAGCCCGCGCCGCCTCGCCTCCTGACAATTGCGACGGACGGGCTTTGGATCGCTCTTGCAGACCAACCCAAGCGATTAAATCTTTCACTCGCTGCTCGTCTAGCTTTCTTGCCAGGTGCATCTTGAGTCGGATGTTGTCTTCCACGGAAAGATATTCAAACAAATTGCCTGACTGGAGTAGAATCCCAATATTTGCGGCACGCATCCTCGCCCTTTCAAACTCTGGGCGACGAGTCAGGCGTTTTCCCACTAACTCTACGTATCCGCCGTCAGGTTCGTCGAGTCCGGCAAGGCAAGCAAGCAGGGTAGACTTACCACTGCCAGATGCCCCCATGACAACGACAATTTCGCCCTTGGCAATTTGAATGCTCGCGCCGCGTAGTGCCAAAGTTTCTTCTTCCCTAGCGTGGTAAAAGCGATAAAGCTCGAAGGCTTCTAGAATTGGCATAGTTTACATCCACTTGAAGCTACGGGAGATTCGTTGCCATTGATCTACGTTGTCTGCACCTTGCGGAGCATAGAGTCTGAGTGTTGCTAATTTGCCTTGTTGAAAAAACAGATAATTGTTATTTTCTAGACGTACCTGCTTGCCTGTAACCGGATCGGGATCGGAGTTGGATGTATATTCAATCAGAACAGCCTGTCCGTTAGGGAGCGTCACATCCTTGACGTTTGCCACTTTTACAGCTCTGCCAGACTTTTCTAAATTGGATATTTGTTGAGTTTTAACGGTGTTAGCAGTAGGTGCAGTAGTTGCATTGGCGATCGCTATCTGCATGCCATCTAGTTTGTTAACAAAGCTGACATTGCTACCCTTTGTCTGACGCGCCCAACCTTCCGGTACTTCTAACTGGTAGCCTCCGACTGTGGATTTGTAATTGACAAAAACTTGCGTATCTGGGATGTCACCTGGGGGATTTTTTTCTGGCGTTATAGCTGGTTCGTTCGCCGCGATCGCGCTACCCGAACTTGCATTGAGTGCTAGTGATGCCGCGATCGTGTTATGAGTTGCAGCGTTACGATCTAGGGTGCTGCTAGAAGTTTGAGGCATAACTGCTACCGGAATTTGCTGTTTTCCATATACAGTCCGTGCTAGCCCCGCAGCGATCGGAGTACCTGCAAAAGCTGCCGTCAGAGCAATTTTAGTAAGAGTTTTCATAATGCGACTCTATTTAAACGGTAATTTCACTCTAGAAGGCAAACGTCAAGAACTTGGAAAGAATTTGCTTGACGATTAAATAGAAAAATTCCCAGCTAAAAGCAGGGAATGGGCAGGTATGAGGAGAGGTACATCTCATACTCAAAAGCTCAGGCTCTTGTGGAGCGATCGATTGCTTCACAAGAGACATTGCAGAATATGGATGCTCTCGTCGCATTAGCTTAGGTAACAAATGTTAAGAACTCAGAAAGATTCATGCAAATAGATAAAATTCCATTGCGATTTAAAATCGTTCTCCGATGCCAAAGTTGATTCGGTTGTCTCCCCGATCGCTCAAACCGTAGTCAATCCGAATTAAGCCTAGCGGAGACTGTACTCGCACACCCAAGCCATAGCCAAAACCACTACCTGGTTTTTCCCGCTCTCCAGCAGGATTACCTGGTATGCTGCTGGCGCTGCCTAAGTCACTCGCAGCATCAACAAATAGCGCGCCATTCAGGATGGAGAAAATGGGGAAACGATACTCAGCGGCTGCCTGCACGAAGCTGCGACCGCTGCCTACTTCTCCTTCTCCATAACCCCGAACGGAGTTACTACCACCCAGAGAAAAAGCTTCGTAAGGTGGGAGATCGCCTAGTACCGTTCCCGCTTGTAAATTAAAAGCAAGAGTTTGTGGACCTTGAACTAGGCTAATAAATTTAACAGGAATGTACTGACTGTAGTTAGCTCGTAGCCGATTGAGAAAAATACTACCCAGTCCTACTGGCACGGACTGCTCGACACCAAATCGGAAGACAGAGCCACTGGTTGGTTGCAATGGATCGTTACGGCGATCGCTGACCGCTCCTAATTGCAAAGTTAGCAAATCGTCTTTCCCTTCCCCAGAGAAGCTGAGGTTGTTACCCAGTTCGTCTTTGGAACTGAGCCTGCCATTCGCATCGCGGATTGAGACTCTTTGATACTCCAACCCAGCCGAAGCCGTCCATTCAGACTTGTATAAAGGATTTTTGGAGAGCGGACGGGTGAAGGTAATGCCGCTACCCAGACGTAACACGCGGGGGCGATCGCCATTGGGGAGATCGATATTCTTCTTACCGCCATCAAAAGTCAAAGAAATCGATTTGCGCCTAAACCCATTGACTGTATAAGAAGTTCGATAGGGATCGCCAGCAATCCAGGGATCGGTAAAACGGACATCAAACAGGACTTCTCGCTGCCCTACCTGTGCCTCTGCACCGAGACTTTGGTTTTTTCCTCCCAAGTTCTGCTGTTGATAGCTCAGACCCCCATAAATGCCGTTAGCAGAGCTTAAGCCCCCAGATAGCCCTACAGAACCAGTATTGCGCTCGTCAACATTCATGACAACAATGACTTGGCGTGGGTCTTGACCGGGATTGAGCGAGACATTGACATCTTCAAATAAGCCCAGTTTATAAACCCGTTGTAAGTCTTTTTGCACTGTGTTGCGGTTAAAGACTTGCCCAGGTTTCAACTCTAGTTCCCGCCTAATGACAAACTGGCGCGTGCGTCCTTTCAGGGGATATCCTCGATCGTCCGTATCATTACCTTCTTTGTTACGAAAATGGACTCGAACATCTTCCACTACCCCTTCGGCTACAGACAGCGTAACGGTTCCATCTGATGCAACTTGTGGAGCCTCGAATACTTGAGCTAGTACGTAACCATTATCTCGATACCACTTGTTGAGTTGCCCAATACCTTCTTGCAAGCGACGCAGATTGAGAATGCTGCCGTATTGCTCGTGAAATGTTTTATCCACAACGCTCTGGGGTAGTACGGATGGAACCCCTGTATCTGCATTGGCTTGTACTCTTACAGCACTGAGGACTGGATTGGGCTGTACGAAAAAAGTTACCCGTACGCCAACTGGTGTATCTTCTGGTTTTGCCTGGACGTTGGAGAAAAAACCCGTTGCAAAGATGGCATTAATATCTTCTCGTAGTTGTGTCCGAGTTGTCGGCTGTCCCGATTGAGTCCGAATTGCTTTGTAAACTTGGTTTTGTAGCTCCTGCGATAGTTCGCCTGTTTCAGCCTTGACTAAAATCTCTGCCACTAGGACTTGGGGTTCTGACAACTTGGGAGTTGTGTTTGGTTGAGCATTTGCTGGAGCTGGTGAGGTAGTGGGTGGAGATGGATTAGAAGGTTGTTTGCTGTCGGGAGGTGGAGATTTAGGAGAGGCAGCCTCAGAAGGTAGCTGCGCTAGCAAAATTTGCCATAGGCTAGCGATCGCCATTACTGACAACCACGCGGGAGATAGGTGCATTGGTATCGTTTTCTTAGTAAAAAATCATGCGGTCGAGTGAGAACAAACGCAATCAAAACAACACGACTGGGTAAAATTAGGTAAGATAGTGCGTTCTGAAGATGAGAAATGTTCCTGTTGTGAGGCGAGTCATCTCTCTGCTTAAACGCATCACTCAATTGAGTGACGCACTTTTTTCTCGTTTCGTACAGAAAAGAATAGGACAACTGCTAGCAGGATAAAGGCGATCGCCGAAGCATATTCCCTTGGCATTGATAAACCGCCATCTTTGACTGGTTTGGTAAGAAAATCTCCGAAGGTGGCTCCGAAGGGTCGCGTGAAGATGAATGCGAGCCAGAATAGGAGGGTATCGCTCAATTTTGTGACGTAGTGAAGGGCGATGACAACACCAATGACGCTGGCTGTTACGAATGCACCCTGGATATAGCTCAGTCCCAAGTTGCTTGTCAGAAAATCACCAAAAGCCGTTCCCAGACTGTTAGAGAACACAATAGCCAGCCAATAGGTAGTCTCTGCGTCTTTCCTCACGATTGGATAAACGCTTATATCCCGATCTCGGTAGTACCAGATGGCAAGAACGCTTAAAAGACCAGCTACCAGGATCAGCGATCCCGCAGCGTAACCCAGTCCCAGAGATCGATCCATTAGGTCTGAAACTTCGGTTCCAGCTGTGGTTGTTGCAATGATGGCAGTCCAATAAAGGGCTGGAAGATATCTGGGGGATTGAATTTGAAAAAACAGGAGAATAGCCAGGATAGCGAACGTTACAGCAAAGCCTACATAATACCCCAGTCCGAGAGTCATCGAGATGAAGTCACCTGCCGTTTCTCCTAGAGTAGTAGCAACGATCTTCATGATCCAGAAGAAAATTGTGACTTTTGCAACTTTGTTAGCAACTTTGTTCATTTCTTTTTCACTAAATAAAAACAGTAACTCATCATAGTCAATTACAGCTTTTCGAGAGCAGTCGAGTCACAAGATTAGCTAAAAATACTCCAATCAATATCGTAGAACTAACAGCACAGCCCACATTTAGCGTCATCGACAGAAGATCGCCTGCCGTTTCTCCTAGAGTAGTGGCAACGATCTTCACGATCCAGAAAAATAGAGTGATTAGTGAAAGTTTACTCAGTTTGCTCATTGTTGCTCCTACTTGTTGTTGGGCAATTGTGCTTTATCTAAACTTATGACTTTATTCACCGAATACCGAATAACGATCGAGATAGCGGCGATAAATGTCACGTCGATCTCATACTGGAAAATTGAAGACTTGAAAAATGAAAACGCGCTCAGAACAAAAAATACAGAATTGAAGATATCAACCGTAGTAGCGATCTCGAAATGTCAGCTAAATCGCTAGGATACAAACAGAAAAAAGCTCAAGATCGAAAAGGCGATCGCCATCAGTTTTGTCGGTCAATCGGCTGTAAGGCTGGTTTCTTTCGCTTAAGGCTTAAGTAAATAACTAGGCTGGTAATTATAGAGAGAAAAAGCATACTCGTTCCAGTCGTACCCCAACCAAAACCTCCGTTTTTAGTTGGTTGAGATAATAGATCGCCTATCGATGCTCCAAACGGACGAGTCAAAATGTAAGCTAGCCAAAATGCCAAAACTGCATTCATCTGCAAGTAATAATAACCCGCCGCGATCGCGGCAATTAAAGTACCAAATACTAATGCTGCTTGTGCATAACCCAAACCCGAAGCCTCCGCTAAATAGTCTCCTGTAGAAGTACCCAAGGCAAACGTCAATAAAATAGCTACCCAATAATACAGCTCTCTTTTGGCAGTATTAATAGAGTGCATAGCTAATGTCTTTTCACTCAAGTACCAAAGCGTAAAAACTACTAACAAAGCAATACTAAAAACTATGTTAGTAGTCATTAAACTCACTCCAAACTCGTCTACTAATCTATCTGTAATTAGCGTACCAACAATACTTGCTAAAACGACCACAAGCCAGTAACTCACTGGAACGTAGCGTTTGAGTCTAAACTGATTGAAAAGCACAAATAGTAGCAACCCACCCATAATATAAGATGTAACGCCTAAGCCAAGGTTCAACGTCAACGCCAAAAAATCAGCCGCAGTTTCACCTACTGTGGTTGCTAGAATCTTGATCGTCCAAAAGTAAATTGTGACTTCTGGAACCCTGTTTAACATTTTTCGCATGATATTTCTCCTACTTGATTGTTTGCGATTTGGCTACGTTGTAATAAATCGAACAAGTTTTTTTTGCACGGCGATCGCACGGGAAAAGACTATAAACATCTAATAAACGCGATAAATCAGCTCCACTGGAAAAAAGCACCCCCACCTTAATCGGCAAATGTCAAGAACTCGGAAAGATTTTGCCGCTCGTAAATAATTGACAATACTCAATGGCAAGAATCGCTGCCTTTATCAGTAAAAGTTTTTCCTGCTTCTGGTACAAACTCCCAGGTGTAGCTCTGTGGGTGCAAGGTTAGCTTGAGTACGCCGTAAGTATCTGAATTACGCACTTGACTGTTAGGCTGGTTACTCACGAAGCGATAGTGATTTTTACCACCAGTACCAACTACAAACTGGCGAATACCTCGCTTTTCGTCTACCTTTGCACTGGGAGATTGCGGTGCAAAGCGTTCGTAGTCGTGGTCGTGACCGTTTAGCACGATTTCTGCCCCAGATGCATAGAGATCCTGCCAAAAAGCATCGTAATTAGAATCGCTCCCATGCTTTCCTGAAGAAAATCGCGGATGATGCCAATAAGCCAGCGTACAAGCACTTGGATGGGCTTTTAGATCGGCTTGTAGCCATTGTTCTTGGGGCGATCCTGCTCCACAACCCCCAACCTCCGAGCAGTTCGAGTTGAGCGCAATGATATGCCATTTACCAATGTTATAGCTGTAGTAACCCTTTGACGAATCGCCAGCAGCCGCCCCAAAGTAGCTGTAATAGTCTTTAGCACCAGTAGTAGCGTATTCGTGATTGCCAACTGCTGGACGAGTAATGGATTTGACGCGCCCCCAAGTAGGATTGTAAGACTGTTGAAAAGCTGAAGCTGTTCCAGTTTCGTACTGAATGTCGCCTAGAGGAAGCACTACTGCTAAGTCCGCATTTACGATTAAATTAGAAGTAGCTTTCATGTGGCAGGCATCGGCAGTGCCGTTGCCTCGATTGTAGTTAGGACTAGTTGGAGCGCAAGCAATATCACCCGCAGCTGCAATGATGGGATCTTTACTTGCCTTAGCGGGTTTGACTTCCTGGCTTTGAGTTGCCAAGATATAGCTAAATGAAGACAGACTGATGGCAAGTGAAACAGGAGCAAGAAAACGTATATTCATTATGTAACGTTACTAGTTTCTACTAATGCAAATAAAGGTTTCTTTTTGAGCAAGAACAAAAAGTGTAAGTTTTGTAATAGCTCCAACGTCTATCTCAAGGCAGCTTGAGTTTTAGAATCAATGACACCAGAAGGCTTTATACGTTCGGACTTTTGAAAAGCAATAACGGCGGATTGCATCTCGCTGCTGAAAACACCGTTAATCGCTCCTTTGTAAAAACCTTCTTGTTTCAGAATTTTCTGAGCCTGCGCCACTGCCGCTCCCTTGCTACCGATTTTTAGCACCGGAGTCTTGGCAGGCGAATCATGTTGAGGTATTACTGCAACTGGATGTTGCGATTGTCGTGCGGATACACTTTGCAGCAGTCCACCAAAACTGACTATACCAATAGAAGCTACTGTGAGAGCGATTTTTGCTGAAGTTTTCATAGAGCGAAATCCTTTTACTTTGGGCAAAGTGACTTCACTTTAGAGAGCAAATGTCAAGAACTTGAAAAGATTGACTGCAAAAATCGTCATGCGCTCAATCTGCCGCACTGCTGTATGCTAGAGATGAGTGCTAAAAGCTCTCGGACGGATTTAGCTACTTGACATTTCGATTGAAAAATCCTAAACGCTCAAAAATATTCAGTCTTTTTGCAATTTCAAGTTTGACAGGCATACCTGCTGTTAATTTACTTTTTTCATCTCGATTCATATCTGTAATGAGGAGCTTAACGTAAGCTGATTGGTCTTCCGATCCCTGAAACTGGTATTGACCTCTCACTTCGTCAAGTAACCCACCAGTTCGGTCAATGTTGACTATTTGCGCTTGATAGCTTCTACCTAATTCAGGAATAACAGCTGTTACTTTGTCACCTATCGATACTTGGGTAACTTGATCTTGCGTTAAGTAAGCCTCGATTATAGGTTGAGCTATCTCAGGTTGTAATAGTATTAAAGGTTCGTTACG
Source organism: Chroococcidiopsis thermalis PCC 7203 (assembly GCF_000317125.1). Classification (GTDB taxonomy): domain Bacteria; phylum Cyanobacteriota; class Cyanobacteriia; order Cyanobacteriales; family Chroococcidiopsidaceae; genus Chroococcidiopsis; species Chroococcidiopsis thermalis. Next base: position 347,017 of record NC_019699.1, on the reverse strand, counting down.
AGTTACTTTATTACCAGGAGATTTAGCGATTCTTACAATAGTGCCAGAGGTAGGAGATGTGTAAATAGAATAGAAAGGATTTTTCTCTTTCCGATTCCCCAATGTTCGACCTGGTTGTCTGAGAATTTCCTTTTGTCTCTCTAGATTTTGCACTTCCTTTTTATACTGTTCTCTTTCTTGACTTAACGCGATCGCTCTACTAGCTGCTATTTTGACTTTTCGTTCTGCATCTTTTACATCCACTGTGAGACGCGATAGTTCTCCAACAAAAGCACTACCATTATAGTAATCTCCATTGTTAAGAGAACTTGCAGCTGCTTGAGCAATTTCCAATTCAGCTTTTGCTATTTTGAGATTACCTTCAATTTCAGCCAACTTAGCATTAGCTGTTTCCACCATTTCATTGCTAACAGCACCAGCTTGAAGTAAAGTTGTCAATCTGCTTAAACTATTTTTTGCTGCTTTATACTGAATAGTAAGCGAATCGAACTTAGCACGAGCTGCATTCAACTTATTTTGATTAACGAGTTTAGCAAGCTGTAATTTTTCTATCTCTCGTTGTCTAAGAGCTGCTACTTTTTGAAGTGCGGCTTCGGCTTCAGCTAACTCTAAGCGGCTGAGTTCGATCTTTTGATTTAAAGCGTCAATATTATCAATCTTATTACGGGCGATCGCGTTAACGTTATTAATTTCATTGTCAATATTAGAGCGAGCTATTTCTTCGTCATTTATCCGCAATAATGGTTGACCAGCCTGAACTTTCATTCCCTCACGCACATAAAGTTGACTAAGCGTTCCTGAGTTGGTAGAGATAACAGGTTCGATTGGTTGGGTCAAGGCGGCAGACTTAATTTCCATTTGAGTGAAAGATTTTTGTAAAGACAACAGAGTATAAAAAACGATCGCTCCTCCAGCAAATATATATCCTACAGAGGATAATACAAGCTTATAGTTATTTCTATTTAAGGCTGGTTTAGTAGATTCAAGTTGACTGCTGTTTGAAGTTTCGTCTCGATTGTTGATGCCCTCAATAGTTTCCAAAGGAATAATCTCACCCGTCTGCAAACTATCGATTGCTTGCTGTAAAAACTCTGTTTCAATTTTTGTTAAATTTAAAAAACGCACTCCTAATTTTTTTGTGTCGCTTGAAATCCATACCACTTCAATTAACGTATTTGTTGAAATATTAATTCCTCCTTTAAAGCTTAAAGAGAATTGAATAGGTAAACAATCTCCTACTAGTGTTGTCTGAGAAAAATCACTGATACAAAGTCCGCCGATACTCCAATTATTTACTGTATAGTTGCATCCATCGATGGCTACTCTAGCGGGTGCAGTAACTCGAAGATAAGCACGGTGTTCGCGGGTTGGTTGCTTGATTTCCATAAAAAAAGCTCCAATAAAAAGTTTGTCTAAATTTCTGCAATCGAAAAACTTTTAAGTCATTGCCTGAATAGAGTCTGCAATGCTTCTAGATACTAAATCTCGATTGGTAGAGCTGTCTCGAACGCTCTTTTCTAGTTCAATATGGGTAAATGCTGTTCCTACACTATGACAATAAACACCTTGTACGTTCTGAGTACCTCCTAATGAGGAGAAGGCTTGACCTGCTACACCTTGATTCACTTGTTGATTTAACACATCGGAAGCTGAAAGTTCGTTATAAACGTAGGTTATAAAGCTGCGAAGCCTCATGCGCTGACTTAAATCCATAACTTCAGTTGATAAACGACCTTTACCGTCAGATAAAATAGACTGAGTATTGCTAGGAAAAGATGGTTTATCAGAAATGCTAAAGCCATGTATTTGCCACGTTTTGGCTTGAGATGAAGTCCATGCTTTGTGAACCTCTTGGAAAATAGAATTAATAGGATTACAGACATCTGCTGTGTCAGTACCGTTAGCATCGCGATGCGCTCCAGCAACTAGAAATCCACGCGCCGCCGACCCCAAAAAAGCTTTAGCTCCAATTTCCTCTGAAAACTTGTCGAAAAGAACGTGCGGCACTTCTACTAAAGCATTGGAGCTGTATGTAGGATTAATAAAATAAGACCCCCAGCCTCGGATTGGGTAGCCTAGTACGCGCCTTTCTCTCAAGCTATAAAAGGCTTGTCCGCTAGAGATATCGATAAACTTTACGATTTCGTAATTGAGAACATTTGCTTTGTTCGCTGCTGTATTTATATCTTGAGATATTAAGCTGCTAGCCAAAACTCTAAAGTTGTCTAAATCAGCGGTTGTAGGATTTTGATAGAGATGAGAATTTTTAGGTAAAGCTAATTTTTTGATTCTGCTTATTTCTTCTAAAAAATTGCCGCGCTCAGTTAAAATGTTAGCTTCGCTAGTTAATGGCTGAGAACTAAAACCTAAGATTTTTTTAGACTGATAATTTAATAAGAAACTTGAAACGATACTTGCTAAAAAAGGACTTATTCTTAAGAAAAAATATTTACACATCTTTCTACGTGATAAAGCTGACATTGATGCACCTATAATTATTTTGTTACTAGTGAATTTTATACAAACTAACGGTAATTCTGTGATTTTAGAATGCCAGACTTTTAAAGTTTTAGCTCGCAAGTAATTCTGGTAAACTTTCGGTTAAAATATAATCAATTATTGCTGCTATAACAGTTACAAAAATATAAAATTTTATTTCTTTCTTAGAATACAAAATAGTGTCATTTACGTAAGACATTATGGTAACTATAACGTAAATATTGCTGCCCTTGAAAGGCAAAATAGTAGAGTCGAAATAAAGAAACAAAAGTTCGGTAATCCAGACATATATCGTACTCAAAAAAAGAGCCAAAGTATAGCGTTTTAATCCGACAATTAGAGTAAATTTGCAAATAAGTTGCGTAATAGTATAGACGATCAAACATCCTAGTAAGAAAGTGATGGCTGTCAAAGGATGGATGAGTAGTACAGCAGCAATTGGAGCTACCATGTAACCACCTGGACGAATATCTTTATAGCGATAAATTAAATAGCCGACCGCTAAAGTTATATAGAAATGGATAAAAGGATATTTGAACTCTATTATCTCTTTTCCAAGATACAAAGGTTTTAATGTGTCAAAATCCAAATCAAACAAGTAGGAAAACAAACCGTATGTTGCAAATAAAATAAAAGCAGTAAACAATGTAGTTAAAGCTATGCCTTTTACGACTTTATTTATCTGTTGTTTAGTAAAGGTAAAAGCAATAACTGCTGGAAGTAAAGTACCAGAAAGACTATCAAGGGAGTCAACCAACCAACCTAGTTGGATATACAAGAGTGCAATTAGATTGGCAACTCCTAGAGAAAGAAATGACAGAACATACATAGGAGTTTTACGTTTATAACTCGTTTGCTCTAGAAAGCGTTTGTAAATAAAGTAAATAACAAATGATAAAACTAAGGTAGTAATACACCAAATTGGCGATATCAAAAATAAGATAATAATGAAGCCAGGAACAATTACTCCTCCTGGATTTATTCCATAAATGTTTTTGTAAGCAACAGATGTAAAAGCTCCAATGACTAGAGCTAATCTACTGACCTCTGGAGTATTTAATGACTCAAACATTGATAGTTACTTCGGTAGAGTTGGTTGAAGATAAATCTGTCTGCGATCGCACGTCTACTTTTGCTTGTTCTGCAAAAAAATGCAAAAGCTCTTCTGCTTGAATCGTGTGTATATTTACGGCTCCTACAATTACAACTTTATCATTATCTATGCCGCTGACAATTTGATTCAAAAGTTCTACAGCTGAGGCATTCTTAAATTTTGTAGAATAGCCTAGATTGATTATTTTACTTCGCTCTAGTGCAAATATTTTATTTACTGCTGTTTCATAGTCTCCCAATGTAATTACACGTTCAAACTTGAGATCGCGTGCTATACTAGCAAATAGTTCAACTCTAGTTGGACGGTCATGACGATTGTTTAATAAAACTACCTTCTTATAGCTAGAAAGTTGTTTAAATAATTTTAAACAAACCTCAATAAAACTTTCGCGATCGTTAATAGCAAATAGGTTTGCCCAAGCGAGCGTGTAGCGGTTAAATTGAATGTATTCAATGTTAAAAGCTCCTGGGTCTGCCACTGCTGATTTCATTGCTGTTAAAGCTCTATCTATAGGTAGTTTCAAAATCTTGGCAATTTCATAGCCGATGGAAACATTTTCTTCATGAGCAAAATGAGAAAAACCTTCCATGTCTTCAGGTTTTACTTGATGCTTGTTAGCAACTATCAGTAAAGAGTTTTTCTTTTTGGCATTTCTCCATAGTATATTGAGTAATTTAGCTTCTGTTTCTGATGTAATTACAATGCCTTTTTGAGGGATAGTTTTAGACAAGGATTCAGCAATCTCTTCTAAAGTTTCGCCCATGTAATCGGGATGATCGTAGCGCACGTTAGTAATAATTCCAATGTGCGATCGCATAACTTTTTCCTCCAACCATTTAGCATAAACAGGGTTAACAGCCATGCATTCGAGGACTACGGCTTGCGCTTTCTGGCGGCAAAAGCTTTTTAAAATTTTGACTTGCTCGTTGACATTGGCATAGCCTTTACGTTTAAAGTCGTAATCTTCTCCATTTGGTCGAATAATTCTCGCAGCACTACCCGTTGTTTTCCCAAAAGTGTGATAGCCAGCTTCTCTAAAAACTGCTGTCGTGTATCTCGTGACAGTTGATTTTCCTCTAATGCCGTTAATATGTATCCGCCATTGGATTTTGTCTCGTTGTTTTCTAAATTTGAAGTTATCAAATAAAATCCACAACACGTAGCAATAAAAGCTAATGAAAAATAGCAGAAAAATAGTCACTATCTTTGACCTCAGAAGTATTGACTGCGAAGAAACAATATTTTGTGGTTGTTAAAACTCAAACCCCAAGAGGTTCCAATAGGACAGAAATGAAATAAAGCCCCATGCACACAAGATAAAGAATAAATAATACAATCTTCCTAAGACCGACCAGCGCTTATCTTGCCAACTTAGTACCATAAAGACGGGTAATACAGCCGTCAGGCTAGCGGTCATGATGGGAATGCAAAGCAATGTAGTGATGATGGGAGGCAAACCATAAGCAAATTCATATAGGTTGCTGAGTAAGATAGCCAGGAGCGTGCCGAACAAGAAGAATAGATTAAGTGCAGAGATGGCTACAGGTAAAGTAGAGCCACTCAATCTTACTAGGGATTGAATATCCTGCTTTGAACCCAACCATCGAGAAGGGTATTTTTGCCAACGATGAGTCAGAGAGCGACTCGACCAGCCAATGCAGGATGACAGAAAAACCAGTATGCAAAATCCAAAGAGACTGAGTTGAAAAGCATTCGTTTCGTACCAAGCCAATTTTTCAAAAGCATCTGCACCAATAAACATATGAGTGATGCGTCCCCGACCGTTCTCTTTGAAAGCAACGTAGGGACCGTCAGTAAATTGAAATAACAAAGGTTCGATCTCTACCAACTGGTTCGTTGTTCTAGAGCTTGAGTTGCTATTATCTGTTACAGCTCCATACAACACGGAGTCTACCTTTTTCAAGGCGCGTCGAGGCGAGCGATTAGGTTTGTAAGTATTCGGCTCTAACGTCAAGATTCCATCACCCTTCGCTCTCACCCGTAACTCTGGTGCAGATACCGGAGCCTTGAGGAGTACCGGAGCCAACTTTTCGATAGTAGAGTGCGGATAGCGGCTAAACCGATAATTACCAACAAAATAATTAGCTCGGTGTTGGAAGTTTGAATTCGGCTGGGGAGAAGAAATTGATTTTTTAACCGGATAGTAGCGATCGAGAAACTGACCGATCAATTGTTCGCGCAGCTCATCCTGCTCGTTGTTGTAAGCAACAAATAAACCAAGTTTTTGTTCGGGTAATAGAAACAATAAGCTAGCAAACCCTGGATCTGTACCGCCGTGTTCGATCGCTCGCAGATTATTTTGGAAACGCTCGGAAAAACCGTAAGCCCAGCCTGGTAGCTGTGGATGGTGGGTAAAGTGAGAGGCGTGCATCTGTTGAGCTGTTGTCTCCTCTAGAATTTTGGTATTGCCGTAGCGACCATTTTGTAGGTGAGCAATTATAAAGTGAGATATGTCAGTAGCAGTAGCTTTGAGTGCGCCAGCTGGACCATCATTTATGTAATAGGACGGTACTGGTTGATAGTTGCCCCTGCGGTACTCATAGCCTACAGCCAGATCGGATGCTAAATGTGCAGGCAACGGCTGTAAAAAGCTGCTTTGCTGCATATCCAATGGTTGCAGGATGTTCTCGTCAGTATACTGAGCGAAGGGAATGCCAGAAATCTCTTCTACGAAATAGCCTGCTAGAGCGATACCGTGATTCGAGTAGCTGATAATTTGTCCTGGGGGACTGACACGAGGAGGCATCCGCTTTGCTAAGTACTCTCCTAAAGGCATTAACTCGGATGCATTTCGAGCCGCCAAACCGATGAATTTCTCATCAAAACCGCCCGTGTGGGTCAGAAGATTGTCGATCGTGACTGGAGCAGGATAGTTTTCTTGAAGTTGAAAATTCTTGAGGTATTTGTTTACGTCATCCTTGAGCTTAAGTTGACCTCGCTCTGCTAATTGCATTACAGCAGTAGCCGCGAAAAGTTTAGAAACAGAAGCAAGGCGAAATAGAGTTTGATTCGGAGCGACAGGTATTTTCTTTTCCAAGTTAGCGTAGCCATAGCCTGCGGTGAAAAAGGGCTTACCATCTTTAACAATTGCGATCGCCGCACCAGGAATGTGTAGCCGTGTCATTTGTTGAGCAAAAAAGTTGTCCAAAAAAGCTTTTAGCTCCTGCGGATCGTCTGGTCCTTGTTGTTGGATGTCTGTTTGTTCAGAACGGGCATCACTGAACATATTTCTATTGGATTCAGTTGATAAACCTTCAGCCAAACATGGTTGTCCGAAAAATAGCAAGACCAAAACTAAACCGATCGATCCTGCGATCGCGCGCTGCATCCACTGCCTTAACTTTTTATTTGTGGATGACGGGTAAGGCAGAAATCCTGTCTTTATTTGCATGATTTATCGATCTTCCAGTCTCGCGTCTGGCGTTTGTTGCCAATTTACTGCTATTTAAAGAGCTAATGCTCAAAAACTTTAAGAACTGCGCCTTGCTACTTCCGTACGTACAGCTTTCATCGTCTTCTCTACATGGCGGCGAAAGATGTTATAGAACAAGCCCTTCGGCGTGACAGATTTGGGATGGGCGTGGATTTGCTGAGTCAGCAGAACTTGGGTCTTAGAAGCATAGGGATAAGCAGGGACAGGTTGAAGAGTCCATCTGCCATATAATTCTTCCAGCTTACCTTCTACCATTTGAAAGCTAAAGCCTTTTTGGGGCGTTTCTGTAATGGCGAGACGAGTGCGGGCATTGATGGTAATCAGTGGCGCAACATGGTAGCGATTGACTTCTTCAAATAGATGCTGGTTGTGATTGGATTCCAGCACGGAACTAGCAGTGACATTGGGCATGAAGCGAGAGTAGTTGCTGTAGTCCGTCAGGACAGACCATGTTTGTGATGGAGTGGCATCGATTAAAATGCGGGCGGTGTAGCAGCCATTTTCACCAGAGACTACAGGTTTTCCCTGCCGTAGAGTCACGCGCTCTTGTACGGGTAAGGTATCTAGTGGGTTGTTAGCAAAAGCAACCTGCGCTCTAGCGGGTAAGTTGTTCCCTGCTAGAGACAGAGTACCAGGCAGCAAAAAATAGAGCAGCGATCGCGTATGCCATGACTTCGCCATCAAAACTAACCTCTTGCTTACAGAATGGTGTCAAAAAGCTGAAATCAACCTTTAAAGGCTTTAAAGATTGAGTAAAAAATTATCGAAAACCGAACCGAGCAAAGCAGCATCTATAACTTGCTAACCTCACTCATTGTTTCCTCACACCAAACACCCAGATGGGCGATGTCAATATAAGCAGAAAAAGTAAAGAACTCGGAAAGATTTGCTCGCTCGGAAAAATTACGCCACAATAATATCGGCTTCATTACTGGAAAAAAAACTCGTTTGGTAGAATTCTATTGAGGGCGATCGCACTGTGCAGCCTAACTTACAACAGTTGTACATAATTTTGCTCGTTCGCAATTAGATCTTTTCAAGTTCTTGACTAATACTTTCTAAATTGAAATGACATAAATTTAGCTGTTTACAATCGTGAAAGTTTCCAAGTACATAATTTTGGCTGCTGCTTTTATCGGAATTTGGGGTTTTAGTGGAGCTGTACGAGCCAAATCTGCCATTGAATCTCAACGTACAACTGCGTTAGCAAAGCCGAACGAAGTTATCCCATCTTACAAAACCAATCTGATTGGTCAAGCCAGAGATATAAATAGCCAATTGGAAGATAGTAAAGAAGTGCCCGATCCATCAGACGATCGCGATAGTGAAGTCAAAGATGATAAAGTTCCAGCTGCCCTCAGCCAAGTAGGTGAATACGGTGAAAGCATCTACGACATGGCAAAAATCAACAACTGGACTAAAGCAACTGCCAATCTCAATTCATTACAAAGTGCAGCGAAGCAGCTGGACGCGCAGATTGACGGCAAAAGTCAAGCCGTAGCACAACTCAATTCCAGCATTGCAGCTCTTAGTCAAGCCGTTAACGCGAAAGATCGCCAATCGGCAATGCGCGATGCTAACCAGGTGACTCTCATCGCTGCTAAAATGACCGTGCCTTTCGAGCCGAAGGTTCCAGTTGAAGTAACGCTACTCGATTACTACGGTCGGGAATTAGATATTTGGGCAGCACAGGGAAATACTGCCAAGTTGAGAACAACAACTGGCGAAATGCGTCGCACTTGGAATGCACTACGTCCATCTATTTTGGCTCGCGGAGGTTCTGCCCAAGTGAAAAAGTTTGACACCTTAATTACTCGTATCGAAGCAGCAAAATCAACCTCTGAATACGGTCGCCTTGCCACTCCCATACTAGACGAAGTGGATAATCTTGAGAAAGTCTTCCAGTAATCGAAGGCTAAAATCCCAAGTAGGCAAGCATTACTGAATCAAAGAAATGACCTACATTTTTCTCCCAAAAGTTTAATCTAGGTCATTTCAAATAACAACGGCTTTGTTGAATTGAGACACACATTTGAGAATACCAGGAAATTAAAAGAATGTCATATAGCAAGGAAAGTCAACCATTGCCTTCAATTCAAAGCATTAACTTGGCAGTTCCACTTTCTCTAGAACAAGCCATAGCATACTCTGGAAGCTCCCGCTGGCTGGCTCTGCATTGGGAGCCTGAGTTAAATCAGTTATGTCACAACGACGGTCAGACAGTTGGTGTGGGTAATACTTATGCATGGCAAATTTTCCGCCACCATCCCAAGGTAGAACGACTCTGTCACCCTTATCACTTGGGAGATGACGGTCAACCCGCACGGCACTATCTACTACTGGATAGAGAAACACGCAAATTGTACGTAGGAGAAAGCATAGTAGTTGAAGAGTGCTTGAAGCAGCCACAAGTATTAAGTTTACTGGCAGCATTAGACGCAGATAGTACTGCCATATCCGTTCGGGACAATCTTCGCTCTCAATCATTTTGGCAAGAGCGTCGGACTCGCGCGATCGCTATAGGTATCGCTCTACTGCTGTTGCTGGGACTGCCTGCGGCTGGGTTTGGGGTCGAGATTTTAGAGAAAAATGACTGGATAGAAGTAGAGCTGCCTGAATGGTTAGATTAATCGAATTGATGTATTCAGCAATGGGCGATCTGAAAAACAGGCATTAGCTTACTAATGGGACTTTGAAAGTTTTTAGCTCTAAAAGAGGCTGAATTCCAAGCAGAACAAGGAAAATACATCAATGAGATAAAACTGGCTGAAACCTAAGCATGGTAAGGAAACGCTACCAATCGATGTAAAACCAGCTCTGGTTCTGCTTTTGAGACTATCCAATCGGCAGTTTTCTTCAAAGTCCCACTAAATAACTACGTGCTTCAAATTCATATCGTCTCAGGAAGCTGAAAGCTTGTTGTTCTAACTGCCGCACTCGTTCTCGACTAATACCCATTCGCTGACCAATTTGTGCCAGGGAAAGTTCGTTTCCGTCTGCTAGACCGAAGCGTAGAGTTAATATTTCTCGTTGTTGAGTAGGCAGCTTTGACAATATGTTTTGAACGCTTTCACGTATCGATTCCCGAACTGCGTAGCTTTCAGGTAAAAGTCCGTCATCTTGCAGTATATTCTGCAATTCTGTATCCTGTTCGTCTCCAATTCGAGCTTCTAGGGAGATAGGATGACGAGCAAGTAGCAAGCATTCTCGGACTTGTTCGGGCTGTAGGTCGATCGCCTCAGCGATCTCGATAGATGTAGGAGTGCGACCCAGCTTTTGAGATAGCTCCCGTTGCGTGCGCTTAATTTTATTCAGCTTCTCAGTCATGTGAATGGGCAACCGAATTGTGCGGGACTGCTGAGCGATCGCCCGCGTTACTCCCTGGCGAATCCACCAGTAGGCGTAGGTAGAAAACCTAAAGCCTCTGGTTGGATCGAATTTTTCAACCCCTCGTTCCAATCCTAAAGTGCCTTCCTGAATTAAGTCTAGAAAATCCAAGTTGCGTTTTTGGTATTTCTTAGCTACTGCCACTACTAATCGGAGATTAGCCTCAATCATCTTCTGTTTAGCTTGTTGTCCCGCGAGTAGCTGTTTTTGTAGTGCTTTGTCACTTAAGTGCATTAGCTCTGCCCACTCTTGCAAAGTTGGTTCGCGCTGCAATTGCTTGGCTAAATTTTCCTTGGCAGTCACTAAAGCTATCATCTGCTGAACTTGTTTGCCAAAAACAATTTCTTGTTCGTGACTTAATAAAAGTATGTTGCCAATTTCGTGCAGATAAGTATGTACCAAGTCAACAGTAGATGAATATTTATATTTCGTGTTGTACTTGGTAGATCCTGAAATTGATTTAGCTATGAATGTCATTATCTTTGTACGCAAAGGTATATACAGACTAGACAAAGAAGAGATATTTTTCTATCAATGGCATTCCGATTTTAGCAAGACTCTATACCTCAAAATACTTGGAAAAAATTCCAAACTTGGGGAGATGATTTTATGCTGAGTTGGAGAATATTTTCTTAAAAGAGGATGAGTTTAAGCCAGATGTAAAATAAGGCATTTCTTGTCTGCATCTCGAACAAAACCAGTAAAGTCTTTTCGCCTGAATATGCCGAAGTAGGTTATGAGAGCAACAAGGACAAGGATTCATTTAGTCCTCCAGAGTTAACCAATTTATCTATAGGCTGGGCAGTAATCTCTCTAGTTGTATGAGTTTTGTTTCAGATAGTTAGGAACGAATTGAACCGTTATAATCCACAGTAACCTTAGAGCCATCTTTAGCAACTGTAACAATACTCTCAACTGAGGGAATTGTAGAGCCAGGTTGACTACCAGTGAAGGTGAAGATCCAACTATTTCCACTATCTACACAAGGAGCTTCAAAAGAAGGGCCGTACATAGATGCCGCAGCACGATATTGACTTAATCCACCGTTGACTTTTTCAGCTGCTTGACGTGCTAGATTTCTAGCTCTAGTTAGAGCAGGAGTAAAAGTGATAGTATTTCCATTGACGGTTTGCGGAGTAACACAGGAAGTTGAGAAAGTTCGAGCCTGAGCAGGGGTGGAACTAAATGTTAAGAGACTCAGAGCGATCGCAGAAGTTATCGCAGAAGCTATTGTGGGAATCTTCATATTTAAAAATCTGTTGAATTAGAATCAAGACTAAGCAAAACTTTTTCTACCAAATTTGCTTTATTTTTCAGCTTTTGGTACTCGATCTAAAGATTTTTGAGGAGATATTTTTAAGTTAAATCTTTGATATTGCTTTTTTGTGACAACAATTTGAACTTTTTGTGTCTGGAGCGAGATTGCTATCTCATCGTCAAACTCTATCTAAAAATATAGTCAACTTGTAGCTTGTTTATTTATAATGCAAGTAAGCACTTACAATAAATATGGCTCGTTTAAAACAAGGAACGGTCAAAACTCGCGATCGCCTGCTTAAAGCAGCGATTGAAGTTTTCTCAACTGAAGGCTTTGTTGGAGCCACAACCCGCGAGATTGCTCGCGTAGCAGGCGTAAACGAAGTCACGTTATTTCGATATTTTCCGAGTAAGGAGCAACTGCTGGGTGCTGTGGCACAACATATTACCGCTCTAAAAGCAGAGGCACTCGCCCATCAAGAGGAGTGGACGCAGGACTTGCGCCGCGACCTTTTACACTATGCAACGCTGCATGACAATATGCTGGAAGAGTATGAAGCCCTGATTCGGATGTTCATTGGCGAAGCGCAGAGGCATCCCCAGGAAGCGCTTCAGGTACTTCAACAATCTTTCCTTCCCTTGCGCGAACAGCTGATTGCCTATTTACGTAACTGCATTGAACGCGGTAGCGTTCGTCCCGATGTAGACCTACCGTTAGCAGTGGATCGGTTTACAGGGATGCTGCTAGCTGGGATGGTGCGCCGTCATGTCGTTCCCATCGTCAGGGGCTATAGCCGCGCTCAGTACGTTGAAGGATGCGTAGATTTGTTTGTACGTGGCGTTAGTACGACAGCTATTAATCCTAGTTGTACTGCAACACCATCTACAAGCTAACTAGCAATCGGCAAGTCACAACAGAAAAACTAAGTATTTTCACTAAAAGATTTTTGGCATTATCTAATCTCACATCCGCTCGAACTCCGATTCGGCGCTCGAATCATCTGAACCAGCCATGAAGCAAACCCCATCGACCAAACTAGAAGAATTAGAACCAATCGATCGCTACAACGGATGTAAGGGAAAAAACTCAGAAAATAACGGTGTTGCAACAGATGAAGTCGTTAATAAAGCAACAGAGGATGAAGCCGTTGATGAAGCACCAGATGAAGTCGTTAATAAAGCAACAGAGGATGAAGCCGTTGATGAAGCACCCAAACCACGCAGTAAGAAACGACGCGGATTGTTGTTAGTTGTAGGAGGCGTTGTTCTTGTTGTTGGTGCGATCGCTGGACTGCGCTGGTGGCAATTTCAAAACACCCATGTGAGTACGGATAACGCTCAAATTCAGGGACATCTTTCGCCGCTTGCTCCCAAGATTTCCGCAACGGTGCAGCAAGTCCTGGTAGAAGAAGGCGATCGCGTCAAAGCAGGAGAACCTTTGGTGATGCTCGAAGATCGAGATTTGCCGTTAAAAGTACAACAGGCAGAGGCAGAACTAGCAAATGCCAAAGCCCAATTAAACAGCGCGATCGACACTGTAAAACTCACCAGTCAAACCAATCCGATTCAAGTTCAACAAGCGCGATCGCAGCTAGCAGCAAGTTTATCTGCGGCGAATGCAGCAAAAGCCAGCGTCAGCCAAGCTCAAGCAGTCATTGAAACTAACCAAGCCAAAATTGCCCAGGCACAAACCGAGATAAATCTGACGCAAACAGATTACCATCGCTACCAAACCCTATACAAAGCAGGTGCAATCTCGGCTCAACAATTTGATTCTGCTCGTGCTGCTTATGAAAACGCCCAAGCTAGTCTAACGGCTGCTCGTAAAACCATCGCTCAATCGCAAGCAGAGTTCAAGAATGCTCAAGCCCAATTGCAAAAAGCCCTAGCCGAAGCAGATGCAGCCAGAGGACAGGTGCGAGAAACTCAAGTGTCTGGACAAAACGTGACGGTGCAGCGCGATCGGCAACAACAAGCTCAGGCTCAAGTAAAACAGGCAACAGCCGCACTAGCTCTGGCGCGTCAGCAATTGACATACACCGCGATTAAAGCACCTGTCGATGGTTATATCGGACAACTAACCGCCCAAGTAGGACAGAAAGTTCAGGTAGGGCAACCTTTGCTGTCTGTAGTACCACTCAAAACCGACGAGGTTTACGTAGAAGCAAACTTTAAGGAGACGGCGCTAGGAAAACTGCAAATTGGCGAGAAAGCAGATGTTGAAGTGGATGCTTATTCTGGGGAAACATTTCACGCCACGATCGCTGGGATCAGTCCGGCAACAGGCGCTAGCTTCGCCTTACTGCCACCCGATAACGCCACAGGTAATTTCAACAAAGTCGTGCAGTGGGTTCCAGTCCGGCTCGTATTTAATTCCAACACTGATGGACAAAATAAACTCAAACCTGGATTGAACGTGACCGTTACGGTAGATACGACAACGGCTCCTAAAGTGGCATCAACAACCCCGAATTAATTTCTCTTAGATCGCTCATGGCTACAACTCATTCTCGTTTGCCACGCTCATCTCGACAACCGAATACTGACAATTCAGGCTACGTGCGAGGATCTCTGAAGTGGGCGATCGCCCTTACAGCCTCGCTGGGAGCGATCTTAGAGGTAATCGATACTAGCATCGTCAACGTGGCATTGAACGACATTCAAGCAACTCTAGGGGCAACTGTCAGCGAAGTGGGCTGGATCGTGACGGGTTACGCGATCGCCAATGTCGTTCTGATTCCCCTCTCTGCCTGGTTGGGAGATGTATTCGGCAAGAAAACCTACTTCATCTTTTCAATGGCAGGGTTTACAGCCGCTTCCGTGCTGTGTGGATTATCTGTTAACCTACCGATGCTCGTGATTGCCCGCATCCTGCAAGGTTTATTTGGGGGAGGACTGCTAGCTAAAGCCCAAGCAATTTTATTTGAAACTTTTCCACCTGCCGAACAAGGCGTAGCTCAATCGGTATTTGGCGTAGGAGTGATTGCCGGACCCGCGATCGGTCCTACTCTAGGTGGCTATCTGACAGATACGCTGGGTTGGCGCTGGATTTTCTTCATCAACCTGCCGATCGGGATTATTGCTGTCATCATGGCAATAATGTTTTTGCGACCCGATCCGCCCCAGCGCAAAATTGCTCGTCAAAAAGTGGATTGGTTGGGAATTGCGTTACTGGCGATCGCGATTGGTAGCTTGCAGGCATTTTTAGAAGAAGGAGAACGAGACGATTGGTTTGCATCGAGTCTCATTACTACCTTGGCGATCGCTGCTGCTGTTGGATTAATACTATTCATCTGGCGGGAACTGAGTATCAAATATCCTGCGGTCGATCTGCGCGTGTTGCGTCACCGAACGCTGGCAGCGGGTAGCCTCTACTCTGGGATTCTAGGCATGGGACTTTACGGGGCGCTGTTTGCCGTACCGTTGTTTGCTCAAGGAGTGCTGGGATTTTCCGCCACCCAAACTGGGTGGTTGCTTGCCCCAGGAGCTTTAGCATCAGCAATCGTGATGGTTCTGCTAGGTAAGATTTCGAGCAAGGTAGATGCTCGACTGCTGATTGGAACTGGAGCAGTTGGAACAACTATAGTCATGTTCCAACTCGCACAGATTACACCTCAATCGGGTACGGACGATCTATTCTACCCCCTGCTTTGGCGCGGAGCGACCACCGTGCTGATGTTTCTGCCCCTCAGTTTAGCTAGTCTGGGTTCGCTGCCAAAACAAGATGTATCTGCCGGATCGGGATTTTACAATCTCACGCGCCAGTTGGGAGGCAGTATCGGGATTGCGGTTCTGACAACACTGCTAGATCGACGGGAAGCATTTCACAAAGCCATTTTGCTAGCAAAAGTGACTGCTTTCGATCCCCAGACAAATCAGCGTCTCGATACGCTAACTGCCTTATTTCAAAATCGTGGTTTTGATGCAGCTACAGCCCATCAACAAGCTCTGGCAGCACTGAAGCAATTAGTCAATACGCAAGCCGCAGTTTTATCTTATGCCGATATCTTTCGCTTTGTGGGCGTTGTCTTCTTTTGTTCGTTACCGTTATTACTATTTTTAGGGAAAGGGGGAGCTAAAGCCAAAGCACCAATAGCTCACTAGCAGAAGAAATAAGAATAGATAGTTTTTGCAAGAGAAATTACGATCGAGTTAATATTTTTGGCGGTCGCTATTGGAATTGGGAAAGCATTTTTCAAATCTATATATGTAGTTGAGATAATACTTGAATCAAGTTATGCCTAACTTACTTTTAAAACGCTTTTCACAATCTTTATGTTTAAATATAATAACCAACAAACGTGACTACCCGACTGCGTTTAACTCGCAGAGCCGCTTTCAGAAACCAAGCTGTTTGATTATGTAGCAAATTTTCCCACCAGTGACGGGTCACGAAGATAGGAATAACAATCGTGCAGAAGAGTCCTGAATGTTGAGCTTCAAATTCGCTAACAAAGTTGCTTAAAGGTGAAATGACTGAACGATAGGGAGAGTCGAGGATCGCTAATGGGATATCTGCCTCCAACTGCTGCCACTGCTGCTGAAAGCTGTCTCTATCTGTAGTACCAATATCAACGTGAACGGCAACAATTTCATCGGCAATACTGCGAGCGTAATCAAGAGCTTCTAAGGTTCCGCGATGAAGTTGACCAACTAAAACTAGAGCAGGATGGGTAACAGTATCGCATGGAGTACGCAGCATGGGGTAACGATGGGGTTCAAGCCCAACAATGCTGAGGCGATCGCTTATCGTTTGATAGTAACTTCGGATTGCTAAAAACAGCCAAACAACTAGCGGAATCATCACCACCACTAACCAAGCCCCCAATAAGAACTTTGTTACAACAATTACCCCTAAAACTATGGCAGTGACTGTCGCACCGATCCCATTAATCGTGGCACGAGATTTCCAACCAGGTGTTTGATGGTTGAACCAGTGCAGCACCATCCCTGTCTGGGATAAGGTGAATGAGGTAAATACTCCCACAGCATAGAGAGGAATAATTGCATTAGTCTGCCCCTGAAATAAAATTATCAGGAAGGCAGCAAAAAGACTGAGCAAAAGAATGCCGTTGGAGTAGATCAGGCGATCGCCTAGTATTGACAGTTGCCTGGGCAGAAAGCCGTCCCGTGCTAGCAGTGAAGCGAGTCGGGGGAAGTCAGCAAAGCTAGTATTCGCTGCCAGTAGCAGAATCAGCAGGGTAGTTGCCTGTGTAACGTAATAAAGCAAACCATTGCCAAAAATGTGTCGCCCCAGCAGCGAAACCACCGTTTGTCCAGCAGTAGGAACTATGTGGTAAGCATGAACCAAGTAGGTGATCCCAGTAAACATGACCCCTAAGATTGCGCTCATGTAAAGCATAGTCAAACGAGCGTTTTTCCACTCTGGCGGCTTGAATGCCATGACACCGTTGGAGATAGCTTCGATTCCCGTTAACGCGGTACAGCCAGCAGCGAAAGCCCTCAGAATTAGAAATAGACTTAGGGGTTCTGTCGCTGGAATTGTAGCGACAGCAGAGGGTACGTATCCGCTCAGCTGTTGCACTAAACCTAGACAAACGAGTAGAAAAATACTTGCAATAAACCCGTAGGTAGGCAGCATGAGTAAGTTGCCTGCTGCTCTCACACCTCGTAGATTTGCTAGCATCACCAAGAAGACTGCAAGCAGACACAAATCAATGGTGAAGGTACTCAAGAATGGGATTGCCGAAGTTAAAGCAGCAACTCCCGCTGAAATGCTAACAGTAACGGTCAGGACATAATCAATCGCTAGTGCTGCTGCTGCTACTAGTCCAGGGTAAAGCCCCAAATTCTCGCGTGACACAGTATAAGCTCCACCGCCGCCAGGATAGGCTCGAATTGTTTGGCGATAAGATAAAGTTACTACTGTCAACAACAGTAGAATTGCGCCTCCAATAGGCAGTGAGAGTTTGAGAGCGTTACTTCCAGCCAGTATCAGCACTAGTAATATCTCTTCTGTTGCATAAGCAACTGAGGAAAGCGCATCAGAAGACAGCACTGCCAATCCCGCAGCATTGCTCAAACGTTCTTCTGCAAAAGCACTAGTAGGTAGCGGTTTACCGAGTAGCGATCGCTTAATGCGAGTATAGAGAGACATGTGCTATTTTTTTAAGTTGGTGATTGCGACAATTCATTATTTTGTATTTTGCTGTGGTTAGAGGCAGTTAAGCTTAATTTTGAATTCTACATTCATCGATCGTGAATATGAAAAAACCTCTACGCGCTCGTGTCAGTCAGGAAGAATATCAACTGTTGCAAAGGCTGCGGGAACGCAAGCCCGCTCAAAACCCACCAAAACCAAGTCCGAGGCTGGGCGATCGTCTAGCTGATGCAGTTGCCGATACTGTAGGTTCTTGGCGATTTATTATTATCCAGAGTAGCTTGCTAGCACTGTGGATTTTTCTTAACGTCACGGCATACATTCAGCATTGGGACCCGTACCCATTCATCCTACTCAACCTTATGTTATCCTTTCAGGCAGCCTACACTGCACCCATCATCATGATGAGTCAGAACCGCCAAGCGATAATTGACCGTCAGGAGGCGAAACACGACTACGAAGTTAATATGAAAGCCGAGCTAGAAATTGAACTGCTACACGATAAAATGAATCTACTTCGGGAAGAAGAAATAATAAGAATTATGCAAATGCTTCAACAGCAGCAACAACAGATCCAAAGTCTAGAAGGCTTATTGAGACAAAAACTTCAATCCGTAGATTATGACTCGGCTTTTCCTATTGCAAAACCAGACGATCGTAATATTCCATCCTGAATATTATATTATTTGCTGTCAAGAAAAGTTGCATTTTCTGTTGTAAAGAAATACTTAAAGTTCAAAAGTTAAAGAATAAATTAAAAAGAGGACGATCGAGCAATCTATCCTCTTAAAAACTTTTCAAGCACAAGCAGGAGTGAACTAATCAAACTTTGGCAAGTAAAGATTAATTAAAACGTTCTCTGATTGCTCTAACATACGCAGCATCAGCCTCAATCATATTGATAGTTTCTTCTTCAAATTGAGCATCTAACATTGCTGAATCAAATTCAGTGCTAAGTTTACTTGCTGCTGCTAGTTCTCCTAGAACTGGACTAGTAATTAATCCAAAACTGGCAACTAGCAAGATAATAAATGTACGTGGCTTGGATAGTTGATTGTACATAGTTTTCCTTCAAACTTGAGTGAGTTTAAAATTGTTGATGATAGTTAGTAAAGCCGTTGAATTGAAGACGATCCATCGCTTTTAGGTAACTACCGAAAGATCGCGAGCAAACTAGCCATTGCAATATGCGATCGCAAGTCGTTTGCGGTTCATCAACTAAATGCCTCTCTACGAATAATGCATTTGAAAATGTCCTTGAGCAATAACTTCACCGATCTGTAATTGCGAACCCATCCACTTTGAACCGTTCAGTTCTGACATTGCCACTTTTTCACTGGCATTCATCATCATGTCCACAGTAGCAAAACCAAAGTTTCTGTTTGTTTTCCCATCTGTAGGAAAGAAGATGTGCGCGATCGCGCCATACTCTTCAAACAATTCTATAAGGTCTGCTTGAGTAACTTGTTGGGGTAGGTTATTAATGAAAAGTGTCATACAATAATACCTTTCAAATGAAAAGCTTTAGCTAGACCTAAATAATCGACCCTCTCAAACTAGCAAGCAAATATGACAAATTTATGACTAAACTGTGTCAATGATTTGTATTAAGATCGATCCCACAGAGTAGTTATAAAAATTGGATAATTCTGATTGGTTAATTTGATGAAATTGCGGTTTGGTAAGATTCTAGGTATCTTGGCGGGTACGATCGCTTTTCTGGCTGCAACTGGCTACTGGTATATTTTTATTGCTGGTGCGCCACAATTAGATCCTCCCCAAGTAGAACGAAACACGGGGCTAACCTTTCAGTTAGAAACGTTCAATAGTAAAGCAATGGGCGAGGTGCGTACGTATGGCTTAATTCTCCCCCCAGGGTACACCAAGAATTCTGTACGACGCTATCCAGTCATTTTCCTACTACACGGTGGACATGGGGATGCTCGTGCTTATCAGGATAAGGCTGCTGTCACGTCTGTGCTACACGATTTGTATAAGAGTGGCAAACTACCACCGTCAATCGTAATTACTCCAGATGGTAACGATCGCAGAGGTAGTAGCCCTTTTTGGGACTCTGACTACTACGATGGAGCTAATGGCAATGTGGGAACCCTGATTGGTTCTGAATTAGTCCAAGTGGTAAAATCGCGCTATCGTACACTAGAGCAGCCGCAATTTTGGGCAATGGGCGGGCAGTCTTCTGGCGGTTGGGGAGCTTTTAACATTGGTTTGCGCCATCTAAATAATTTCAATATCTTCTTTAGCTCTAGCGGCTACTTCACCGATACCAGTGGCGCTGCTAATAGTCCTCAGCTTTTCATCAAGCAGATTTCAGCTACACAGCGCCAACAGATCCGAGCGTTTCTGGATGCTGGGGAAGCAGATCGGGAATTTCTTGACTCGACGCAGCAATTCCATCAAACTTTGAACCAGTTAGGAATTGCTAATGAATTTCGAGTTTTTCCTGGAGGACACGGGATAGTTGGCGGGGATTTTGGCTGGAACTACTGGCACAAGCATTTAACCGATCAGTTGAGTTATGTCGGGCAGCAGTTCAAAATTGCTTTAGCTAAGGAAAACAAAATAGTTAAATCGTTTTGAATGGAGATAATTTGTGCTGACAAGGCGAAACCGCATTGGACTATGGACAGCAACACTGCTAACAGGATTAGTAGGAATAGTCAACCTACTATCTGCTGTCACTCCTAACCTACCAAGCAGGACAGAATTTTTGGAGCAATTTATTCCGTTCGACATTCGTGCGGGCGGTCATTTTTTTGCAGCAATTACAGGATTTATCTTACTGACGCTGGCAGCAAATTTATTCAGACGGAAGCGAATTGCTTGGCTGTTGACAGTTGGATTGCTGACTGTATCTATTCTCAGTCATTTAGTTAAGGGCTTGGACTACGAAGAGAGCCTACTATCGGGTGTTTTGCTCGTACAGCTTTTGTCAATGCACTCTTCGTTCATGGCAAAATCGGATCGCCCATCTGTGGCTCAGGGGATTCAAGTTTTGGTAGGAGCATTGTTGTTTACACTAGCTTACGGTACAGTCGGCTTTTTCCTTTTAGATCGACAATACACGGTCAACTTCGATCTTCCAGAAGCTCTGCTGCAAACTCTAGCGATGTTTTTTACTGCTGACAATGCAGGGCTAGAACCGACAACACGATTCGGGCAATACTTTGCTGACTCGATTTATCTAGTTGGGGTTGTAACTATAGGCTATTCCCTGTTCATGCTCCTGCGTCCAGTATTATTACGATCGCCTGCACTATTGCAAGAGCGGCAACGAGCTAAAGAAATTGTCGAACAATACGGTCGCTCTTCCCTTGCCCGCTTTACATTATTTGATGATAAGGTTTACTACTTTAGCCCCTCCGGTCGTAGCGCAATCGCTTACGTACCAAAAGGACGGGGCGCGATCGCTCTAGGAGATCCAATCGGTCCACCAGAAGATCGAAAAGAGACGATTTTTAGTTTTCGCCAGTTTTGCGAGCGTAATGACTGGTATCCAGCTTTTTATCAAACATTACCGGATGACCTTGAGCTTTACCAATCTTTAGGGTTTAGCGTTGTGAAGATCGGCGAAGAAGCGATCGTCGATCTTCATACTTTCAATCTTAAAGGAAAAGCTAACCAAAACTTAAGGAATTACACGAATCGCTTGACTAAAGCAGGTTATCAAGTCAAATTTTACCCGCCACCAATTTCGGATCGGTCATTACGAGAGTTGCGAATGGTGAGTGATGAATGGCTACAGTCGATGCACGGAGCTGAGAAAAAGTTTTCGTTAGGTTGGTTCGACGAAGAATATTTGCGGAAATGTGAGATTGTTACTGTTGAAGTATTAAACGAGCGGATTACTGCTTTTGCAAATGTTGTGTCAGAGTATCGCATCAACGATATCACAATTGACTTAATGCGGCATCGCAATTCTGTAGAATCTGGCACGATGGATTTCTTATTTATTTCAATGTTTCAGCACTACAAAGACTTGGGTTACGATGGATTTAATTTAGGTTTATCAGCCCTTTCTGGTATGGGTGAAACGCAAAATGCTCCCCGTTTAGAAAAAGGATTAAATTATCTCTACGAACACTTAAATCGGTTTTACAACTTCAAGAGTTTGCATGCCTACAAAGAAAAGTTTCATCCTCGTTGGGAACCAAGATATTTAGTTTATCCTGGATTGGCAGCTTTGCCAGATGTTGTTGTTGCTCTGATTCGGGCTGACTCTGGCGATCGCTTATTTGATTATCTCAAACCAGGTTCGTGAGTTATATTTGCTATCTCAAAATCATCTTTGCTATGCTATTTTTACCAGATATTTATGTAGAGTTTGTCCAATATTAACAGCTACATAAACAAAGAAAGCAAATTGAGAATTTTATGAAATTTACTCGCGGTACAATGATTAAAGTTGTTGTTCCATCTAATTGGGTAGATTTATCTAAGGATGAACAACATATACTTGAAAAATACGACGGTCGAGTTGGTGAAGTCATAAAACACGAACAGGACAAGATTGGAAATATAAAACTTGGAATTCTCTTCGATCTAGATCTTATCTGGTTGAAGCCTGAGTGGGTAGAAATTATAAACTCATGAGCTATAAAATGCCTATATAAAAAGATGAACTATCCTATTTCATCTAGGCATTTTCAGAGAAATTTTGCCAAAACGCTATATGTTTAATATCAATTTCAAGCGTCTTGCTCAAATTGCTTCACCTCTTTTGGGATTATTTCTATTTGGATTTTCTATCTGGGCGATCGCTAACGAACTGCGACAATATCACTATCTTGAAATAGTCCGTAGTTTACAAGCAATTCCTAAAGAATACCTGCTCTTAGCACTAGTGCTGACCATTTTGAATTACTTCATGCTCACTGGATATGACGCTCTTGCCGTGCAGTACATTCGCCATCCTCTTTCTTATCCAAAAACGGCACTTGCTGCTGTCATTAGCTATGCCGTCAGTAATAGTATTGGATTTGCCCTACTGACTGGTAGTGCTATTCGCTATCGCTTTTACTCGAACTGGAAGCTATCTGCAATTGAGATCGGCAATATCATCGCTTTTTGTAACTTGAGCTTCTGGTTAGGGTTGTTTGCAGCAGGCGGATTGGTGTTTGTCTTGGAACCATTGACGATTCCAACTCTACTTCGCCTTCCTTTTGCCTCAGTGCATCCCATAGGAGTCATATTTCTACTCGCGGTTGTAGCCTATCTTGTTTGGAATATCGTCGGTAGAAGATCTATCCGAATTGGCAAGTTGGTAATACCCCACCTTCCTGCTAGGCTCTCTCTAGCTCAAATTTTTGTCACATCTTTTGACTGGGCGCTGGCTGGGGGTGTTCTTTACGCCCTGCTATTATCATCTATACCTTTGTCCTATCCAGGTTTTTTTGGCATCTATATGTTGGCACAAATCGCCGCACTCATCAGCAATGTTCCTGGCGGACTAGGCGTTTTTGAAACAGTCATTTTATTGTTGCTCTCACCCTCCGTTTCTTCCGCAACCCTTTTTGGTGCGCTTTTAGCTTACCGAGGAATCTATTATTTCCTACCATTGGGTGTTGCCGTGCTATTACTCGGTATCTACGAACTTCACCGTCGATTTGCAAATAAATCGGCTTCGTCATAAATTAACTTTCGTCACAGCAATGACATCTTATTTTTACAAGACTGTAATATTATGTATTTAATCTTGATTTAGTAGCAATATTTAGCTTGCTTCTATCACCGTAACCTCGTGCCTTTTACCCTCACAAATTAAATTTGGAGGGTATTTTTCTTGATTCAACTGCTGTCGCATCTTCCTGAAGAAGGATATTTACATTTAAATTAGCCCCGCAACTATATTGATACTAAGTGCCAGAATTACAGTGTTGAAAAAGAAGGTTAGCACTCCATGTACTAGCGATAACTGTCTCATAGAGCGTGATGTTACTTGCACGTCTGATACCTGACAAGTCATGCCAATTACAAAAGAAAAGTAGAGAAAATCCCAATAATCAGGCTGCGTTTCTTGGGGAAAATCTAAACCTTCATCCTGAGTTTCACTGGTGGCATTATGGCGATCGCTACGGTAGTAGTCGTGTGCGTATTGTAAAGCGAACATCGTATGTATGAGCAACCAGGAGCAAACAACCGTTGCACCTGCAAGCATTACGTGTAACACCAATAAAGTTTCCGGCAACCCTTTGGTATTTTTGAGCATAAAACCAATAGCCAACAGACTAATGCAAGCAGCAACCACCACTAAAGTTAGGATTGCTAATCGTCCTTCATCTTGGCGTTGAGCGCTACGTTGCATTTTTTGCGGAGTAGCTCCGAGCATCATTGACCAAGCCAATGCTAAAAAACAGGTAGCACCTGAGTCCCATCCAATAATAATGCGAGTTGGTAGGTTTAAATATTCTGGTAGTAGAGTATAAACTAGTCCAGAAACTACGATGGAGATGAGCAAGCGCGGTCTTGCGTCTAGATTTCTTAGCAACTTTAGGGTAGGGTAAGAACTTATAAGTATGAGAGAATGTATGCTAACAGTCGCAGTATATCTGTTTGAGCTACGTCTAACACTCAAAGAAGATGAAAATTTCAAGCAGATAAAAAGAATTTGGCGATCGCCTGTTGGGAATTTTTGATTCAAAATTCAAAACTAATACAATTTTCGTTCAACTTCATTCATGACTTTGAACGCTCTCGCTCGGAGCTAAATTAAAATTTCAGTCGAGTTTGGCTAAAAATGTGGTAAACCTCCATCGTAAGTTAGAGTGACCGAACAATACATCGAGAACTAGAATTGGGATCGGTAAGTTTGACCTTTCAGAATTCAAGAATAACTATTGCAATACGGTCAAGTTGAAATATCGTGATGAGCAGTCGCGCCCGTTCCTATGCCTACCTGTCAATTTTGGCAGCAATAGTGACTATTGCGCTAAAGTTAGGAGCTTATCGGCTTACGGGTTCGGTGGGGCTGCTTTCCGATGCCATTGAGTCGGGAGTTAATTTAGTAGCAGCACTAATTGCTTTGTGGGCATTGACTTATGCTGCTAAACCTGCCGATGCAGAACATGCCTTCGGACACTCAAAAGCTGAATATTTCTCTAGTGCGGCAGAAGGCGGATTAATTATGTTGGCAGCCGCTAGCATCGCGATCGAAGCTTGGAGACGCTTACTGCACCCAGAACCATTAACCCAGATAGGGCTTGGGTTAGGTCTGTCGCTTCTAGCGACGGCGGTTAATGGAATTGTTGCCTTAATTTTGCTCAAAGCTGGACGAAGGTTGCGATCGATTACCTTACGCGCAGATGCCCATCACTTGTTTACCGATGTGTGGACTTCGGGTGGTGTCGTGTTGGGCATCCTCTTAGTGCAAGTGACAGGTTGGTTAGTACTCGATCCGATTGTGGCGTTGGTTGTAGCTGCAAATATTGTTTGGGCAGGACTGAGGTTACTGCGAGAGACGGGATCGGGACTGCTAGATACTGCTCTACCTGAAGACGAGCAGCAGGCGATCGCCCTCATTTTTGGCGAGTACAAGCATCAGGGTATCCAATTTCACGCCTTACGTACTCGCATTGCTGGTTCGCGTCGTTTTATCTCCTTTCACGTACTCGTGCCTGGTAACTGGACGGTACAGCAAGGACACGAGCTGTGTGAGGAAATCGAACTAGCGATCGAGCGAGTATTACCTGGAAGTCATGTCCTAACTCATTTGGAACCCTTGGAAGATCCTGCTTCTTGGAACGATCGAGAACTAGAGCGCAGAACAGATATTTAGCCAGTTGGATATAGAATTGCTAAAGCATTAAGCTTCAACAATTCTAAGAAAGCCTACATGAGTTATTTGCTAATTTTTCTGAAGCTACTTCAGCTCTTTTTCGGTAATGAGAAAGCTATGTAAAGTTATAGTCTTCAGTCACTCTACTTGGCATCATCATTAGTTTCCTTGTCTCCAACTTGGTTATTGGAAACTTGAATGCTGCTTTTAGGACGAGAGGCTTCTTGTTTTTCACCTTCCTGGTTAGCATTTTCTGTGTAAAGCACTTTCCCATTACCAGCATCTACTTTAGCTTCTTGCTGACCAATCTTCACGGCGTAGACTAAATTGCCATCTTCATTTTCTAATTGAACGCTACTAGCCTTTCCTCCGAGAGCAGTTTGGGCTGCTTGCTGAGCTTGCTGAGGTGTAATTTTAGCTAGAGATTGCAGTTGAGTTGTTTCTTGCTGTTCTTCTGCTTGCTCGTTAGCTTCTCCTCGCCCTCTTTCGTTCTCTTCAGTTTGTCGATTGTTACTGTTTGGCTGAATGGTATTTTGGGCTTGCAGTTGTTTGCTATTCTCACGAGTTTCTGTAGTATCTTTAGCCCCTCCATCACGATCGAATTTGGCAGATAGGGTATTACCCGAACGCCCATGAGTCATAGCAATCTCAGATGGTAATTGCTTGGCGTTTACCGATCGCATCAAACCACCAAAGCCTAAAACACTAACTAAAGCTGCTACTGTGAGAGCAGTCTTTGTTGTCGCTTTCATCTTGTGTAATTCCTGAAATCTAGGTTATAGATTTCACTATAGAAAGCGAAGGTCAAGAACTTGGAAAGATCGATCTGAAGTTGTTTAGTTTTGTTTGCTAAAAAATTTCATTCTGATTTCATTTTTGTCTGGTAAGTTGAAAATATACCTGGTAAACAAAGCGATCGCGGGTTCATTCCCAAGTCGAAGCGAGTTGAGTGCCTCCGGTCATAAGTCACAGTTCTATACTCAAATCTCGTAGCTGCGCTCTACCTGTAGCAACTATGCCAAAAATTTACCGCCGACAGTTTCTTTTCCTCAGTGCTGCTGGTGCAGTAACGGCATCAGTCGCTAGCAGTGCCTTGGGACAAAGTAACAGAACACCTTTCAAATCCCAAGTCTCTCTTCCCAAACTGCATACAAGTAATCATGGTTCGCTAGAGCTTGATTTGGAAGCTAGTTCTCGCCCTGTCAGCTTAGGAGGTAAACGGGCATATCTTTTTAGCTATAACGGACAACTACCTGCTCCTCGTCTAGAGGCTAGACCAGGCGATACCGTCCGCATACACTTTACCAACAACCTGACCCAACCCACTAACCTGCACTATCACGGGCTGCACGTCACTCCCACTGGCAATGCAGATAATCCTTTTCTAGAAATTCCGCCAGGAGAGAGTTTGACCTACAAATTTACTATTCCCAAAAATCATCGCTCTGGTACATATTGGTATCACCCCCACCATCACGGCTATGTGGCAGAACAGGTATTTGGTGGTTTAGCAGGTTTGTTTATTATTCGGGGTGAGTTGGATGAGATTCCTGAAATTAAAGCTGCAAAAGAGGAATTTTTAGTTTTACAAGATTTTGCTTTGGATGGAAGCGGACGCATTCAATCTCCAAACCACATGGCGATAATGATGGGGCGCGAGGGACAAATACTGACAGTTAACGGTCAAGTCAACCCCAAGTACGGCATTCCTAGTGGCGGTTTGCTACGCTTGCGATTGCTCAATGCTTCTCCTTCGCGATTCTACCGACTCTCTCTAGAAAATCATCCCCTTTATTTAATTGCCACAGATGGAGGTGCTTTAGGCAATCTTGTAGAGCGGGAAGAACTATTGCTCGCACCAGGAGAACGAGCAGAGGTATTGGTGCGCGGGGAGAGAGAACCAAAACAATACCGTTTGTTGAATTTGCCCTATGACCGAGGAGGGATGGGCATGATGGGTGGTGGCATGATGGGCGATGGCATGGGAATGATGGGAAGCAGTCAGATGATGAGGAGTTCCCAGACAAATCCTCAAGTCTTAGCCACCTTGACCTATCGAGGCTCCGTTTCTACTCTACCTTTACCTCAAAAACTCATTCCTGTGGAAACCCTACCAGAACCAAGGACAGTCAGGCGTTTTGAATTGTCAATGGCAATGGCTCCTGGTATGGGGATGAGCTTTACGTTCAACGGGAAAGCTTTCGATCCGAACAAAATTAACACTCAAGTGCAAGTGAATACAGTTGAAGATTGGGAATTAGTTAACGTCGATCCAGACCGCATGGATCATCCTTTCCATTTGCACGTCAATCCTTTTCAAGTCATCTCGCGTAACGGTAAACCAGAACCCGATCGTGCTTGGAAAGATACTGTGTTAGTGCGTGGTGGTGAAACTGTTCGCATCCGCGTTCCCTTCCGCGATTTTCTTGGAAAAACTGTTTATCACTGCCACATTCTCGATCATGAAGATTTGGGGATGATGGGAGTTTTGGATATTCAAGCTCCGACCTAGGGTAATAAAAATAAGGAATTTGTCATTTATGAACATACGCGATCGCACTAGCGTACAGGTGCAAAGAATTAGAGCCATTGGATTAACAACAGTAATAGATGCCGATCGCGCTCAGGATTTCTATACGCAAGCACTCCTGTTTAAACCTGTTTCAGATATCACTTTTGCAGGAACAGATTATAGCGATCTTGAAGGTGTCGCTTCCACCAAAATTCGTGTTGTGACTCTACAACTAGGAAATGAATTCATTCAACTGATGGAGTATCTCGACATTGAGGAAAAACCTATTCCCCAAGATTCTCAAAGTAACGATCTATGGTTTCAACATCTGGCAATTGCGGTCAGCGACATGGATCGCGCCTACGCTCACCTACAATCGTTTCCGGTCGAACCGATCTCGGTAGAGCCGCAAACTATACCACCGGATAATGAAACATCTGCTGGTGTTCGAGCCTACAAATTCAAAGGTCCCGATCGCCATAATTTAGAGTTAATTTGGTTTCCTCCCAACAAAGGACAATCCAAGTGGCATCAGAATCGCGAGTGTTTGTTTCTCGGAATTGACCATAGCGCGATCGCTGTTGCCAATACCGAGCAGAGCAGACATTTTTACTGCGATCTGCTGGGAATGCAGATCGAAAGCCGCAGTCTCAATTGGCGTGCGACACAAACTCGTTTAGACAATTTGCCAGGAGCCAAAGTCCGAATTACAGATTTGCGACCCACTCAAGGCGGCTTGGGGATCGAACTACTGGACTACCTTGCTCCTGCTAACGGTCGTCTAATGCCAAGCGATTGGAGAAGCTGTAACGTTGCTCATATACAAATCGAGCTAATTGTTAATGACATCCAGCAGGCTATAGATTTATTGCGGCAAAATGGAGTTCAGTTTGTATCGACGCGACTGTGCAATTCACAGATAGTGCAAGTCCTTACCGTCAAGGATGTCTTGTCAAAGATCCTGACGGACACGCAATGTTACTAATTTCAGCATGATGTCAGTGACATTATAGGTGCTTGACAGCTAGTTTGAGCGGCGGCAGATCGAGCTGAATCTTGTTTAATCTTGGGAGTGGTGGATGGGAAACAGGTAAGAGATCGCACCTAATGCAGATAAAGTCAACAAACCAACCAAAAGTATTGCTAAGAACATAAAATGCATGACCGATCGTTATGTAAGTATCTTTCCATTGGTGAAATTCCAACATCAGATACTTTCAAACTAACAATGCAATATGACAGCTTTATGACCGAATTATGTTGATGTTGTGAAGGCACTCGATCGCTATTTGTCATTCGTTATCGAGCCAGAAATTTTCACCATCACCCATGCACGAAAGATATAGAACAAGTAAAGCTAATAATTTTCCCGCACCACAGGCAAGAAAAATCGAAACGTACTGCCTTGACCGAGTTGGCTTTCTACTTCAATTTGTCCGCCTTGTAGTTCGATTAAACGCTGAGAGATCGCCAAACCAATGCCAGTCCCCCCAGAATTTCTAGTGCGGGAGCGATCGGCTCTAAAAAATCGCTCGAATACGTGAGGCAAATCTTCAGGAGTCATACCAATACCAGTGTCAATTACGGCTATCCAAAGTTTATTTGTTTCCATCCAAACGCGGATGACGATCGCCCCCTCTGGAGTGTAGCGGATCGCATTGCCAATCAGGTTAACTAACACCTGTTCCGTGCGATCGAGATCTGCCCTTACCAAAGATAATTGTGGAGGGCATTCGAGTCGCAGAGTCGGACCTTCTTCTAAAAGCTGATCGGCAAATTTTTCTACCAATGACTCTAGTAAAGGACGCAAGTTAATCGGTTGCAAATCAATCGGAAGATAACCAGCCTCAGCTTTGGAAAGTTCTTGCAGATCGTTAACTAACCTTTCTAAGCGTTTGGTTTCTCTCACGAGTCGCTGATAAATCTCTGGAGTTGGTTCAAATTCCCCAGAAGACAGTTCCTCTAAGTAACCGCGCATAATTGTCAAAGGAGTTCGCAATTCGTGGCTAAGGTCGCTAACTAGTTCTCGCCGTCGCCGTTCTACTCCTTCTAGACTAGCTGCCATACTGTTGAAACTATGACTCAGGCGGTTGAATTCGGGAATATCACTAGCAGGAAGCCTTGCATCCAATTGACCAACTGCAAACTTTTGAGTAATTTGTTCTATCTGAGCTAAACGCTGCATCACTCGTTTGGACACCCAGTAACTCAACACTCCAGCACTAGAAGTACCGATCAGTAGCGACCAGCCCATACCACGATACCAGGCAGTTTCAAACCCTTGCACTAACTCAGTTCGAGCAAAACGGAGAGAAAAACCCCTACTTTCTAGTTGTTCCAAGTGTACGACAAAAAAGCGGGGAGAAGAAACTTTGCCGATGACGACCAGACTGAGTATTCCTACTGCTGTAACTAGCAGGTGGGAGATAAATAGGCGCGATCGCAAACCCAACCGACTCACTGGCATATCTAAACCACTGGGTCTTCAAACTTATAACCCACTCCCACTACTGTTTTGATAAACGTGGGATTGGCAGGATCGGGTTCTACTTTTTTCCGTAACCGAGCAACATGGGTATCTACAACCCGTTCGTCTCCAAAAAAGTCGCTTCCCCACAGTTTGTCAATTAACTGGGTGCGGCTCCACACCCTGCCTGGATAGCTAACAAACGTGGATAACAGGTTAAATTCCAACGTAGTTAACTCTAGAGTTCCTGGTGTAGAGGAGTTACACTGCATACTCGCAGTACGCTGTTCTATATCAACTGTGAAATGCCCAGTTTGATAAACTCGATCTTGCCCGCCTTGACGCAAGCTTCGCCGCAGTAATGCTCGGACTCTGGCAACTAATTCTCTAGGACTGAAAGGCTTGACGAAATAATCGTCAGCGCCAGTCGATAGACCGATAACGCGATCGATTTCCTCTCCTTTTGCTGTCAGCATGAGTATGTAAGGGTCTTTTGCTCCAGGTTTTTGTCTGATCCTGGCACAGACTTCTAATCCGTCCAAACCAGGTAGCATTAAATCTAATACAATCAAGTCTGGCTGTTGCTGTTGAACTACCTGCAAGGTATTGAAACCATCACGGCAGATCGAGCAGGAAAAGCCTTCTTTTTCGAGAGATAGCTGTATAAGTTGGGCAATTTCTGGTTCGTCCTCGACGATTAAAATCTTCATACTTAAGTTAGTAATACGTGGATTTGGCTACACATCTAGGGCTACAGAATACGTTTACTGGCGGGAAGTCTGCATAACTTAACGCCGACTTCCCAGCAGATAATCTATAAATCGCTGGCTTATCGAGAACTATCGTTTTGTTCCTCTCTCTGAAATATCAAACTGCCATATCTCCCTTGCAGATGTTACTACACTTACAACTGAAGCAGCATGACTGGCAAGCAGACTA
Organism: Chroococcidiopsis thermalis PCC 7203; assembly: GCF_000317125.1. GTDB lineage: Bacteria > Cyanobacteriota > Cyanobacteriia > Cyanobacteriales > Chroococcidiopsidaceae > Chroococcidiopsis > Chroococcidiopsis thermalis. The sequence continues at coordinate 315,472 of NC_019699.1, read as the reverse complement.
TCTGTTTCAGCCTAACACTTCCCATCTAAGTAATTTAGAATAGCCCTCACAGTATAATTTTGGAATTGGAGTGGCGATCCTGATAAAATTTTTAGGATGTTATTCCGACCGGAGTATTGCTACTGACAGAGCGATCGCGTGAAAGTTTCAGAACGTTTTCTGTTTCAGAAATTCAGCAAGCCTTTATCATTTAATTGATTTTAGAACCTGGGATAAAGGTATGCTCGGCAAACACGCTTTAGATGCTGCTTTTGGTCAGTTCTTCAACATCCTTTCATATGTTTGCTGGAAAAGAGGAGTGTTCTTTTCTAAAGTAAGTAAAGATTATACATCGCAAATTTGCCCTGAATGTGGTGCGCTAACAGGTAAGAAAGACCTTTCCATTCGAGTCGAGAGCATAATTGTCCGGAGTATTGTTATATGTTATGTAAATTAATATTGTTGTCTACATAAAGCCGCAGCTCAGGTAATCAGAAATTGAGGAATCCTTGCTGTCGGACAGCCAGTGGGGTTAGAAATTGCTTCTGGAGGCGTAAGTAGCGGGGGCTGGTAACAGTCTAGTTAAGTGCCTGTGAGAGAAGAATCTCCCGCTAAAGTTTCGCTTGTAGCGGTGAGAGTGTCAAGTATTAGACGATATAAGTGTTAGTTCTAGCGTAAAAATGCTACCTTTTCCCACTTGACTTTCAACTCTTAGACTCGCTTGATGTTTTTGGGCGATCGCCTGAGCAATCGCCAGCCCCAACCCCGTTCCTCCTGTTTTACGAGAGCGATCGCCATCAACGCGGTAAAAGCGATCGAAAATTCGATTCTGTTGAGCCAGCGGAATTCCGATTCCCGTGTCTTTCACCGCAATTACAGCAGTGCGATGGCTATGCCCGCCGCAGGCATCGCAGGTTACTAAGCTTACGGTTACGTATCCCCCTTTGGACGTGTACTGGATGGCATTGGCAATCAAGTTTGACACTAAACGGTAAAGTTGCGATTCGTTACCTAGAGCGTAAATCTCGAAAGTGGGAATTTGGCAGGTTAAGTGAATATCAGAAGCAGTGGCAAGCTCTAGAAATTCTTCGGTCAAATCGCTAACCAAATCGTTTAAGCAACAGGGCTGAAAGGGTTTTAGCGATGAATTTTGCTCGAGACTAGTCAACAAGAGCAAGTCTGCGACTAAATGGCTCAACCGTCGCCCCTGCCGCTCAACAGTATGAAGCATCATTTGGATATCTTGCCGATTTGATTGCCGTATGCGTAGGATAGCTTCCACAGTTGCTAAGAGGCTGGCAAGGGGCGATCGCAATTCATGGGCAGCATTAGCGGTGAACTGTTGCTGTTGCTGATAGGACTGGTAAATGGGCTGCATCGCTAATCCTGAGAGCCACCAACTGGAGGCGGCGACTAAGCTAAGCACAATAGGAAACCCAATCGCGATAATCCATTGAATTCTCCCGATCTCAGCATCAAAAGGTTCTAAAGTGCGCCCAATTTGCAAATAACCCCAGGATGAATGGACGCTAGGTTCATGAGGCTGATGATGGGTATTGTCACTATGCAAAACGGTTGTGAATTGGTGATAGCGAATTCCATTAGCCGCGCGAAAGGTTTGCCAAAGGGTGCGGTTGAGAGTTTTAGGCAGAGATAACGGTTGGTTGGGCGAAAAAGCGAGCAGTTTCCCTTGACGATCGAACAGACGAATATAGTATGTGGTGCGATCGCTGATGCCGATGGTGTGCCGTTGAATTAGCGTCGGGGTAGCATTGCAGGATCGCCCACTCAAACAAAGATCGGGAAAAATTTGTTGCAGCACGGCAGTCGGTTCTTCAGCAGCAGGCAGCAGCGGTTCTACGCTATCGTGAAGGGTTCCTGCGATTGACTCAATTTCGCGCTCCATTGCTGCCCAGTTTGCCTGCGCCATGGCTCGATACATTCCAAAGCCAGAAACACTCAAGATCGCGCCCATGACTCCGGCATACCAGAGGGCTAACCGTAGACGACTGCGCCGAAACAGCGAGTAGCTATTCATGGCTGAGAACGAAGTTGAGAGTTAAAGCGATAGCCCGTGCCAGGAAGCGTTTCAATCGGGCAGGAGCAGCCATGATAGGCTAACTTTCGACGTAATAGGCGCATTTGAGCAGCAACCACATTGCTAATGGGTTCCTCGTCGATGTCCCAAAGCTGATGGCGCAGTTTGCTACCAGGAATGATGCGATCGGGATTCTGCATCAAATACATGAGCAGTTGAAATTCTTTGGTTGCTAGGGGAATGACTAGGGGGGTGCATTTGTCTGAATTCACTTGTAGCACGTTATTTGCTGCATCAAGGGTAAAGTCCGCGACGGTCAGGGTAGACGGTTGTAGTTGAGGCGATCGCCGCTGAAGCGCCCGCAACCGCGCCAGCAATTCTTCCATCACAAACGGTTTGACTAAATAATCATCGGCTCCCGCATCCAGCCCTGCCACGCGATTTTCCGGCTGACCCAAAGCAGTGAGCATCATTACTGGTAAAGGATTTTGGTGCAATCTGAGCCTCTGGCATAACTCCAGTCCCGACAATTCGGGAAGCAGCCAGTCGACGATGGCAACCGTGTAATCCGTCCATTGGCTTTCAAGACAGAGCCATGCCTGAGCGCCATCTGGAACCCAATCCACGACATATTTCTCGCTCATCAGGACTTGCTTGATTGCCAGTCCCAAATCCGCGTCATCTTCCACTAGTAAAATTCGCATCGCCTTATAGAAATCGATCGCGAGCTCGATCTTAGCGAAACCACTGTCATTTCACCTGAATTTCATCATCCCTTTGGCAAACTATGGAGAACTTTTATCTGAGTCTATATCCTTTTTGAGGAGTAATTATGAAACCCTTTGCGCTAGTAAGTTCCATTCTTGCAGTCAGTTTAACCCTCAGTGCGCCCACTGTTGTGTTTGCTCATGTTGGACATGGGGATGAATTTCAGGCATCGGGCGGCACTCAGCGCGTGAAAGTCAATCCCCAAACCGACCAAATGTTGGGCATTGTTGTCAAGCCAATTGCCGCTGCGGATGGTGGAGCCGCCGTCATGATTCCAGTGACAGCACTGGTCGATGCCGATGGCAAGCAATTAGTCTTCGTGCAATATAAGAATTTTTACGAGCCAGTTGAAATTTCCACTGGCGCGACCAAGGGCGAACTGGTCGAAGTGACCAAAGGATTATCAGTTGGAGAAAAGCTAGTCACGCAGGGCGGTTTATCGCTTTATGCGGAATCTCGCAAAACTCAAACCACTGCTTCTCCCCAAACCGCTGCTTCTCCCCAAACCCCTAATACTCACGCTCAGGCAGATGCCCAAGGAATACCTCATAGCCACGATCCCTCTGGAAATATGGCTCAGCAGCCTGGTAATGCGGCTCAGATGTCTAGCGGTTTCCCAGTCGGTATTTTAGTCGCCGTTGGGGGTGGAGCAGCGTTACTGATCGGTGGGATCGCCCTTAGGGGTGGCGGACGCAAAAAGAAGAGTACCTTTTCTAACAAGAGAGGAGGCTTCTAATTTAAGATGTTTAACTCAATTCTGAATCTGACGCTCAAAAACTCGATCGCCCAACGATGGTTAATTGTTGTGGGTGCAATTTTAGTTACTCTGTGGGGAGTCTTCAGTGTCACTCAGATGCCACTGGACGTGTTTCCCGAATTTGCGCCCCCCCAGGTGGATATTCAAACCGAAGCGTCTGGACTGGCTCCAGAGGAAGTGGAATCACAAATTACCGTGCCAATTGAAAGTGCAGTGAATGGCTTGCCAGGGGTGACGACGGTGAGATCGTCCTCCAAGGTCGGGCTGTCGATGGTGCAGGTGGTGTTTGACCAGGATGCGGATATTTACAAAGCGCGGCAATCTGTTACTGAACGGCTCCAGCAGGTGACAAATCAGTTACCCGAAGGGGTGCAGCCGCCGGAAATTTCGCCGTTGGCATCGCCGTTGGGTACAATTTTGCAGTATGCCTTTACAGTGAATGGACAAGAACAGACCTCGCTGATGGATTTGCGTCGTCTGGTGGATAGCACCCTCAGCAACCAAATTTTGTCCGTGCCAGGAGTCACTCAGGTCACGGTCTACGGCGGCGACGAGCGACAGGAACAAGTACTGATCGATCCAGCAAAACTGCGATCGCTCAATGTTTCGCTGACCGAAGTCACCAATGCTGCTAGGGGCGCAAATTCCAACGCTCCTGGTGGCTTCCTAATTGGCGGCGGTCAAGAATTGTTGGTGCGCGGCATTGGGCAGGTGAGATCGATCGAAGACTTGCGGCAGTCCGTGGTGAAGGTGCAAGGTGGTAAACCGATTTTGCTCAAAGACGTGGCAGAGGTACAAACGGCTGCTGCACTGAAGCGGGGGGATGCCAGCTTTAACAGACAGCCTGCCGTTGTGATGATGATTAACAAACAGCCCGATGTCGATACTCCCACGGTGACAAAAGCAGTAGAAGCGGTGCTGCAATCCATGCAACCAACGTTTCCATCAGATGTGCAGGTGGCACAGACCTTTCGGCAGTCTAACTTTATTGATACTGCCATTCGCAATGTTGGTGGCTCTTTAGTGGAAGGCATCATCATCGTGTCAGCGGTCATGCTGCTGTTTTTGATGAACTGGCGCACAGCGACGATTACCCTGACTGCGATTCCCCTATCGTTGTTAATCGGTGTGATGTTATTGAAAGCCTTTGGCTTAGGCATCAACACTATGACACTGGGTGGATTGGTTGTTGCTCTGGGCGCTTTCGTTGATGACTCGATCGTTTATATGGAAAATTGCTATCGCGGACTCCGAACAAATCAAGCTCAGAGTAATCCCAAGCACCCGTTCAAGGTAATCTTTGATGCGTTTGTGGAAGTGCGACTGGCGGTGATTTTCTCAACGGTCATCATTATCGTTGTATTTGCACCAATCTTTAGCTTGACTGGAGTAGAAGGACGGATTTTTGCACCGATGGGGCTGGCATATTTGCTGTCAATTGGGGCTTCTCTGCTGGTGGCGATGACCTTGACCCCCGCCCTGTGTGCTATTCTACTAGCAAATCGCACCCTACCCCAGGAGAACACATTCGCTTCGCGCTGGGCAGAACGATTGTATCGTCCGATGCTAAATTTATCGCTACGATCGCCCCAAATCATTCTGGGGGTGGCACTTGCAGCGTTGGTTGCCGCTTGTGCGATCGTTCCCTCCCTCGGACGAGTGTTTCTTCCTGAATTCCAAGAGAAATCATTAGTCAATTCAATGGTTTTGTTTCCAGGGGTTTCGCTCGATATGACTAATCGGGCAGGGATGGCGCTGTCTAATGCGCTCAAAGATAATCCTCTGTTTGAGTGGGTGCAAGTGCGGGCAGGACGCGCTCCAGGAGATGCGGACGGGGCTGGAGTGAGTATGGCACATGTGGATGTAGAACTGAGCGATCGCGCCCTCCAAGACCGCGAAGCCAGTATCAAACAACTGCGAGAGGCATTCACAAAATTACCTGGTGTTGCCCCCAACATTGGCGGGTTTATTTCTCACCGGATGGATGAAGTGCTGTCGGGGGTAAGAAGTGCGATCGCTGTTAAAGTCTTTGGTTCCGATCTAATCGAATTGCGGCAGATTGGCGAACAAGTACGAGATGTCATGCAGCCGATTGCGGGGGTTGTAGACTTACAGCTCGAACCCCAACTGCCCATTCGTCAGGTACAAATTCAATACGATCGGGCGGCTGCCGCTACCTATGGATTGAGTATGGAGCAGTTGTCAGGCGTTGTGGAAACCGCTCTGAATGGTCGGGTGGTGTCGCAAGTGGCAGAAAACCAGCAGCTTGTTGATATTTCTATCTCGCTAACAGAAAAGGCACGGAATAGTTTAGATGCCATTCGCGCGATTCCGATTTTCACTCCCACCGGACAAACTATTTCGCTGAGTACCGTCGCCAAAGTAGAATACGGCATGGGAGCGAATGTTGTGAATCGAGAAGATGTGTCGCGGCTGATTGTTATTTCGGCAAACGTTGCCGATCGCGATTTGGGCAGCGTCGTCGGCGATATTCAGTCCCAGATTCAACAAAAAATCAAACTGCCCAATGGCTACTTTATCCAGTATGGCGGACAGTTTGAATCGGAACAAAGGGCAACCAACAACCTGCTGGTATTTAGCATTCTGGCAGCGCTCGTAATTGCGGTATTGATGTTCTTCTCGGTTAAATCGCTTTCCGCTACGATCGCCATCATGCTCAATCTTCCACTAGCACTAGTTGGTGGCATTATCTCAATTGTTCTTACAGGTGGTGTGATTTCAGTCGCCTCCCTCGTTGGCTTCATTACCCTGTTTGGTGTTGCTGTCCGTAATGGTTTATTGCTGGTTGACAATTACAACAGCAAGTTTGCTCAAGGAATGCACCCTGAAAACGTAATTGTCAAAGGTTCATTGGAACGAATTGATGCCATCCTAATGACTGCGCTGACCTCAGCATTAGGAACATTACCTCTGGTATTCTCTAGGGGAGCCGGAAATGAAATCTTGCAACCATTAGCTATTGTGGTTTTGGGCGGTTTATTTACCTCCACGGCATTAACCTTGTTAGTCATTCCTGCCCTCTACGCTAAGTTTGGCAAATACTTGATCCCCAAGCAAAAATCTGCCGAGCGTGAGATAGGTTTTCCTTTGAATCCCGATCCACAATATCGGTAAATTCAGTTACCTGGAAGATATAGCTCAGTTCAACCCCCGTTCCTTTGTTCAACGGCGGATTTTCTCTACCTGTGGGTTCTTTCCTGATTTTAGGAAAGAACCCGAAGTTGCGATAATAAACAGCACTTAGATACATTTTTATTCCATTGCCACTCACGTTCTACTATTTTATTTACTGTTGACTTCTGACTTTCATCGTCACTATCCACAGCAAGGTAATAACGATTCTTTTCCCATAAAAAAGCATCTTCATCGTTGTAAAAAAAACGGGTCATTTTAAATAGGAAAGGATAAACGTAAAGGGAAAGACGCATTATCGATGAGGGAGAGGCTTCTGGTGTTATTGCCAGCGCACCTTACAGACTCTTGCGTTACCAAGCTAGGTAAGTTTAGAGTCGGTGCTAAGCTTCAAGGAATGAGTAAAACATCCCAAACTAGCCGAGGTTGTGCTAGTTGTTTGAGTTGGTTTTTGGCATTGTCTAGTTTGGCAAGCCAGGTAGGGTCTTTGAGCTGATGCCACCAGCAATATTCTAAATATTCCAGCAACCAGAGTTGTTGTTGGAAGTTGAGCAATTCTGCTTCTTTGCCGAGTGATAGTGCTGTTATCAGATCTGTTGGAGGTAGTTGGAGGTGGGAAAGCAGTTCGGGTGGTAGCGATCGCAGTTTTTGGTAATGATAGATAGCACGACCTGGACTGCCGTTGGCAAGAGCAATTATCTCAGGACGAGCGATTATTTCTGTATATCCACCCTGCGAGAGAACTTGGAGGATTTCAGTGCTTAATAGGGAAAAGAACGGAATTTTCTGGCATCTACTCGTCACTGTAGGTAGTAGTTGAGCCGGATTGCTGCTGATGAGGATGAGAATGCCTGAAATTGGTTGCTCCAAAGTTTTGAGCAAAGCGTTGGCAGCAGCAGGGTAGATAGCATCAGCATGTTGGATAACTGCAACTTTGAATGAGACATCGAGAGCCGAAGTAGATAAGAATTCAGAAACTTTTCTGATTTGGTCGATCCTGATAGCCAGAGGAGTTTTGCAGAGTAGTTCATCTTCTGTTGCTCGTGTTGCAGGGATTAGTTCTCCTTGATGCACGTATGTTGGTTCTATCCAGAGAAGATCTGGATGATTTTGTAGATTAGCAATACCTAACCATTGGTTGATAAAAGCGATCGCCGCCAGAGTTTTGCCAACACCATCGGGTCCAGCAAATAGGTATGCTGGAGCAATGCGGTTAGAGGCGATCGCATTTTGCAGGGCAGAAAGAGCGATTTTTTGACCGACAATTTGATCGAAGGTGAACTGCTGGGTCTGTTGTGACAATCTATTTTGTTGAGCCTGTGAGCTTGCATCGTCTATACATTGTTCCACCATGCTTTGGGTTGCAGTGGGTTGCAGTGGTTGTAGTAATTCTAGTTGAACGTCCATCTGTATTTCTGAATTTTGTGGATGTTTGTTTGGTGTGCCGTTCGCGGTCTGTCATGACGCTGCTAGGATGCGTTTAGGTTTGCGTTGTGGCAATCGACCAAGCAATCTCAGTCGAATTAGAAAAATTTTCCTGATTCGACGTCAATAACTGCTAATAGAAGAAGCAACATTGCGATCGCCTGTGACGGCAACACAGGGGCAACAAGCTAATTGCAATTTTGTTACTTGGATTGATAGCTTTGAAGAGTCGGTTTCAGACAGTGCAGAGTTTGATGATGTATGTTGCCAAATTCTCAGCACTACCTCCTGATTTGAGCAAAACTTCTAATTCCAGCAGGATAGCCATTCCCTTTTTGAGCTTTGTCAGGGATGCAGCTTTAATCTCTTGCTTGATAAAGAATAGTCTTTTGGGATTTTTCAGTTCGGCAAAAACAGCGATCGCCGCATCGTCTTTCCATCCTGCCTCAATGCAAGCCTTAACCGACAGCCAGGTACGAAAGCAGGTAGCGAGCGTAGCGATAATTCTCAAGGGAGGTTCGTTTAAAGCTAACAGGCGATCGAGTTGTTTGAGAGCCAATGTTGTATTACCTATCCGGCAGGCAGCAGCAAGCTCCAAGCTACTGCTTGAGGTATTAACTACCAATTGTCTGACAATTTCAGCACCGATCGCTGCGTCTTGTGCGTAGAGTTTGAGTTTTTCTAGTTCGTTCCATGCTTGGCGAGAGTTGTTGCCTACAGCTTCTACTAAAGCAGCTACAGCATCATTGGTGAGTTTGACACCAAGAGATGATGCAAACGATTTAACTTGTGACACGATCTTTGTAGATTCCCACTGCGGAATGAGTGGAAATGTTTTGAGCTGTGCGTGTTGCAGGATTAACTTCACAGATTTGTTTCTTTCATCTGGTTTCTGAGTCGATGTCATCAAGAGAATGTTATTTTCTGGAATATTTGGTAGCGTCTTTTCTAGCTCTGCAATGACTTCTGGCGGACATGCTCCCAAGAGGGTACTTTGAGGTAGGTGTACAATTTTTCCACTTTCTCCCAAGGGGGCTGTTGCGATCTCCACTAGAGCGTTAGCAATGTTGTCTTTATCTGCTGGTGCTATTTGAATGTAGTTCAGCAATCCCCACTCTCGATCTAAGTGTTGTGCGCGTAAAGCCTCAACTGCTTTTGATAGCAGGAAATCATCTTCTCCCCAATAAATGTATACTGGCATAATATTATGAAAATTTTGACTTTATTAGTTTCAGCGCCAGCTGTTTCGTTGTATGGAAATTACTTGACCATTCGGTGTATTCTTCAAAAACTTAGCAAGCTGGAAGCATAGAGCATGACGAAATTCCTCAGAGATGTTAGTTTTTTTTGCAGTAGGGACAGTAGTATTTTGGATTATGTCTGCGTTTGAGTTCGCGTTCCAAAGTTCTAGTACCGTTACGCCAGTGGCGAACTAGTTTTAGCTCCCTACCGTACTGAAAGACAGCAGCGCGGCAAATTTTGGCTCCTTGTCCGTTTTTGTGCTGTTCTAGTCGTTTCTTTAGACTGCTTGATGTAAAACCGAGGTAGTGGCAAGCTTGTCCTCGTCTAGAGTTTGGGTTTCCTATAGGCTTACCAAAACAGATGAGATATACATAACTCATAAGTTTTGACTCGTTTACACCAGACGAGTCATCCTCCTATCTTTTGTGGCTGCGTAAATTTCCGCGTACTATTGCTTCAGTCGCAATACATTGAGGTTAGTAATGTGCTGGTGACAAACTGGTGTTAGCGATCGCTCTTTGCTAGATTAGTTGCGCGATCGCTATCTTTAAATAACTACTCAAATGAGAGAGCAGTACTCTGTTTTAAGTGCTGCTTGTATGTGTAGCGTTGTCACGCCTTCACTATTAAAAATGCTGAAAAATGGTGCTTGCTTCTGCGTCGAGCGTTTGTGCTACAATTACCGTTTTACGTTTAGAGCAGAATGTTATTAACACGAGATGTAATTAGAGAGAATTTACTAATAAAGCTATTTGAGTTAAGGCTTTAATTAGCTTTTTCTATAATTATTAAATGGCAAGCAACATCAGTATACCTAACGCTATTGACGAATAGTCCGTAGGGTAAATCGATAGCTTGAGCGCCGACTGTCTTCAGCCAATTTCTAAAGTATTTATCGAGGTTACTGTTATGTTGCCAGGGGGACGAACTGCATAGAGATACTAGCCTACCTCCTGGCTTTAGACATCTATAAGCCTTGATAGTGTGGCTGACTTGTAGCGAGAATGGGGGATTTTGAATTATTCTGTCATACTTACCTTCAAGGCTAGGTGTAGTGAGAAAGTCAGAACCAATCACCAAAAGATTTTGTAAAGTGAGAACCAGTTGTAGCTCTGGAATTGGTTCGATGACTTCCACCATTGCACCGAGATTTTGTAATTCAAGAGCGAGATTTCCAGCTCCGGCACTTGGTTCGAGGCAAAGGCAGTCAGGAGTAATATTGGCGTTTTCTATGAGGATTTCTACTACCCACGGCGGAGAAGGAAACACATCCTTGCGATTGAGAATGCTATCAGTTATTGCGATCGGTAAATTTAATAGATCCACTGCCTTGTTTCTCAATAGTATTTGTCTCGGTAATTGGTTGCGTGACGAAGCGATCGCGGAGTGCGTCAAGTCCTTCTAGATATTGCATTACGCAAGTTGGTCCTCCAACTTGGTATAGCGCGATCGCATCTGACCATTCTTTGGCAGAAGCTTGCTTGTCTTGAAGAATAGCAATAATTGCTGCTGGTAGATGGATAGACAATCCTGTTGCTGAATCGTGGTAAATTACGGTTTCTGAAAGTAGTTCTCGTTCGCTGAGAACTTCTCCTGTTTTGGATAAATTAATCCGATGTAATTGTGCTGTTATCCCCGACAGCGGTAAGCTATGCTGAATAGTTTTAGAGGGATTTTTGTTTCGCTCTTGACAGTGCTTCTTCCGAACGAGAACGGGATTATTTGGTGTTTGAACGTTGTAAATTTGGGGGATTTCTAGAGATAGCTGTCCTTGAAGCTGATAAGTCGTCGTGTGTTTTTGGGGAGCGCTAATTCTATAGCTGTAATCTGCACTAGAGCGGGGATCGCCAAATTTTCGGAGTTTTATTTTGACTTGATGAAAAATTTGACCTCGAACGTAACTATCCGCAGATAGAATTGATAACGGTGAGTCTTCAGTCCATTCGATAGTAACTACGCGATCGCCCGATAAACCTTCATAAATATCTGTAATTTTGGCATGGGGACGACAGGCAATAAATCTGTTCACCCAGTCTTTTTGCTTTTTGTTTAGTCTAGGTTTTCTATAGCTTTTCTTTTTTGTCTTCATAGTACTGCTTTAGTATTGCTAGTGAAATCTGCATAAATAGAAGACTTATGCAGATTCGCTAAGGGAGATATTTAAAAAAGAGATAGCTGTACTTTTCGGTTGCCAAGAATTTCAGGTGCAACTAAGTCAAGAATTTCTTGACGTTTTCGCGCAACGATTTCTAAGTAATACCCACTGGAGTAGGGATCGTAATTAGTTACCCCTTCAATGCCTTGGTAAAAAGTGACAACTTCTCCCGTACTGCCCAGACGCAGAAGGTTTTTTTCACCTTTTTTGATTTTGCGGGTGATTTGTAGTTTAGAGATGGGAAAGCTACCAGAGCTAAGTTGTTGTTTAATGGATTGGTAATACGTCTCTGCTGATTGGGGATTGCTAAGAAAGTGGGTTAGGTATTGCAGGGGAAATTCCTTTTCTAGTTGCGAGCGATCGCGCTTGCGCCAGATCCCCTTAACAGTGACACTACCATCATCGTGCCAGAGAATGTAGTTTTTAGCGCCGCGTGAGGGGACGAACATAGCGGTGGCTTGAGTTTCAAGTTCGATGTCGATTCCTTCAGGCATTGCTGCTTGCAAACTTTGATAAACTTGCACTGGCTGAGGATGGCTGAAGAAAATACCGTCGGTGTCGCTCTCAACTTGGATGCCTCCTTGCTTTTCAATAAATGCGATCGCGAACCGGAGTATGCGCCTACCATAGGCAGTGACGAGTGCAGCAGCTTCCATGTCGTTGAAGCTCAGCCCAGAAGTGCCTAAAAAGCCAAATAAGGAATTGATCGTGACTTTGAGGGCGCTTTGGGCATGATTGGCATCTATGTTGCCAGCTTTTGCCAGTTGCTTGAGCCGGAGTCGTTCTTGGGTCAGATACTCTAGAATGCTCAGTCCCACTCGGCGCGGATCTTTACCAGAGCAGATGCCGTACTTGAGCATGATGCTGGGGTACAGGCTAGCCACATCAATTTTGGCAACGTTACGGTGCAATCCTGGGACTGAAATTACTAGACCGCCATCGAAGTGCATTTTCCGGTCGGCTGTCGGTCGAAGGATGGGGTACTGGTTTTCAAGTACCCGCTGCCATTTCGTACCGTTACCCGTGATGGCGAGTTGTTGCAAGTTCATTCTAGGTACGATGAGGGATTCGTAGTAGTATGAAGGCACCAGCTTGTCAGCGATCGACTTGGTGTCTTCTAGATCGTAGATGAGATATTGGCGGATTTTTGCCCAGCCTTCACTCTGAGATCCTTGCTGCCAGCATTCTATGATTTGTTGGTATGACAAAACCAATCGCTGTTGTTGGCGCAGTCCCATTTCTAGCACTGCTTGTTTGAGCGAACGAGAGTTGTTAAGGCATTTATTTACATAATCCCATCTAAGAACGCAGATATAAACATCTACGTGTTGGCTGCCTTTGGCGTACACCTGATGAATTTTTAATGGCTGACCGAATACTTGTGCTGTTTGAATTGTCCGCAACCTATCTGAAATCTTGAAGGGATGTCGAATGTTGTATTTTTCACATCTAGCGATGAGAAAAGGTAGGTCGAATTGCGTGCCATTAAAGCTGAGGATTACATCCGCACAATACCCTGAAACGTGCCTGACGAATTTCTGTAATAAACTACTTTCATCTAACTCCATAAATATTGTGGCTTGCCAATTTTCATCCATGCAACCAATGGCATATATGCGATCGGTTTGGCTAGAGAGTCCAGAAGTTTCAATATCGATAACGAGCTGCCTGAGTTGATTGTAAGGTATTAGCTCTTGGTCGGGTTTCCATCGTTCTCTGGGAGAGCAGTCGGTATAGAAAATATCTAGTTCATTTTCATTTACAACAATTTTACCTTTACTTTTAGCAACCAAATTCCTATGGTTATATTGTCCCATTGCTAGTAAGTGTAATAGGTGTAGTTTATTTTTTAGTCGCTTTACTAACAAGCTTTGAAATGCAAAGCTTTAATTCTATATAACTATAATTGATAAAGATTCAAGCATGGATTGGGAATTGGTACGGAAGAATGAATAGCTTCTACTCTTGCTGTTTGAGTATTGAAATAAACATTCTTCCATCTTTGCCAATAACTATCAAAATTACGCTAAAACTACCGCACTGAGCTTGTCGTTTTGCCTACAGTAGTTAATTGTTTGTTAAACCGTGCTTCTTCGATCGCCTTGACCCATGCAGGAGCTTTCTTGCCGTTGATGGTTGCAAGAGCATTCCATTTCTCCCACAGCTCTCTATAGCCCAGGTGTGGTAGTAATTGATGCGCCCAAGCGATCGCATCGCTAGGATATTCCCAACTATACCAAGGGTCTGCGGTCGGCTTATTGTTTGCTGCTAATGGTAGAGGAATTTTAGCTAGTTCTAGAATTGTGACTTCCAGCCAGAGTTGCGACGATTGTTGTTTCATCTGCCGCGAGCTGGAATTAAGCAGCTTGATGGCATCTTGGATTGAGATTGCTTTCCAATGTTGAACTAAAGAAAGTAATCTCTCCCATTTTTCTGTTGCCTGCCATTCTAGTTCTGTAGCATCAGGGCAGGTTTTGATGACGAGCAGATCTTTGAGTATTCTCAGAATGTCCAGGTAAACGAGCGATGGATCTTTACCTTGCTCGACGAGTTTTTGAATGATGCGACAACAGGCAGTTACATTTCCCGTGCTGATGTTATCCAACAGATCGAGCAGTTCTGGTTCGGGGACAGTACCAGCCATGAGATACACCTGCACGTCCGCGATCTGCGTGCCAATATTACTCAGTTGATCGAGCAGCGTCAGGGCATCTCGCAGGCAACCATGACTCGTTTGCGCCACGAGTTGCAGTGCTTCGGGAGTAATGTCAATTTGTTCTGCAACGGCGATCGCTTGCAGATGTTCTGTAATTGTTTTAGTGTCAATCCTTCTGAAGTCAAAACGCTGGCATCGAGAGATAATTGTCAGCGGCACTTTATGCACTTCTGTGGTACATAAAACGAATACTACGTTTGATGGTGGTTGTTCTAGTGTTTTGAGTAACGAGTTGAATGCTGCTTGGCTCAAAGAGTGGCACTCGTCGAGAATTATAACTTTGTATCGGCTTTCGACAGGTGCAAAACTCGCTCTTTCAACGATCTCGCGAATGTTTTCCACGCCGGAGTTGCTAGCAGCATCGAGTTCGTTGACATCGAGGGAGTGACTGGAGGCGATGGCGCGGCAAGATTGGCACTCACCGCAGGGTGTTGTGGTGGCTTGGTTGGCAGATTGGCAGTTGAGAGATTTAGCCAGAATGCGGGCGGTGGATGTTTTACCAGTACCTCTAGGTCCGACGAACAGGTATGCAGGGGCAATTTTACCCCCATTGATCGCGTTAGAAAGGGTGGTAGCAATGATGTCTTGACCTACCAGTTGTGCCAGAGTTTGGGGGCGGTATTTGAGGTGAATCGGATTGTAAGGAATCATAAGCGGATTTGAGGAAGTATTTGCTTGAGAAAGCGCCCGATGTTTGGAATTCGAGCGCCAAGGAGGGCGATCGCCCAATTAAACTGTTACAGCTGCTTTTGGTTTGCTTTGCCTGTTGCGCTTAGCTTTGGTAGGTTGGGCTATTTCTGATGTTTGAGCACCATTTTCGCTTTCGACTTGTGCTACTGTCTCTGCCACCTCTGGCGATTCAACGTTGTTGCCCGATTGCGTTTGGGCTATTTCTACCTGATTGCTAGCAGGGGCGGTATTTGTATTGGCAGGTTTGTCGATTTCATAGCCGGAGGAAATCAACACGGGCATGACGAGGGTAAGTTGGTTGAGGATACCACCCACAGGGCAGACGATCGCGGGTCTAGATGGTTCGTTCGCTTTGATAACGATTTCATCGGTGGTGACGTGTTTGACAGCTTCAGCTAGGTAAGTCAGGTTGAAGCCAATGCCGATCTGTTCGTCCGATCCAGAATTGGCTTTCATAACTACAGATTCGATCGCGTTACCCACATCGGTAGATTCCGTGTACAGGGTCAGTTGTTGGTTTTTCACGTCCCAAATAGTTTTGACAGTTTTGCTTTTCTTCTCGGCTAGGGTTGCAACTCTTCTGAGTCCTGTTTCCAGTGCGGCTTTGTCTATGTAGAATTCGTGTTGGAAGCTGGTAGGAATGAGGCTGTCGAGTTTGGGAAACTCGCCTTCCAGCAGTCGGGAGGTAATTCTAGTGTTGGGTAAGTTGAATTCTACAAAATTGCTGTTGAACTCAAGAGTGCAAGTACTGTTTTCGCTCTTGGTTGAGAGGATTTTCTCGATTTCTTGCAAGTTTTTGTAGGAGACAGTAAATTCAACATTTTCAGCAATGTCTGCGTCGAAAGGTGCTGATACTATTGCCAAGCGATGAGAATCTGTTGCTCCCGCTTGCCAGCGATCGCGCTCGAATTTGAAATTGACACCAGATATGATGGGTCTAGTTTCGTCTTTACTGGCGGCGAACAGGGTGGCGCGAATCGCCGCCAGGAATTTCTTGACTGGCAAGGTAATGCTTCGCTCTCCGCCGCTGGGCAGTTGTGGAAATTCACTGGGGTTGAAGCTTTGAATTCTGCGCTTGCCGCTGGAGTGGGAGATAATGCAGGTGCGTTCTTCTAATTCAAAGCATAGTTCTCCTTTGAGATAGCCAATCGTGTCTGCCAGCAATTTTCCTGGTAGTGCTGCTACACCTGAAGTTTTAATGTTGGCTTTGGTTTTGCTATGAATGCCGAGGCTGAGATTAAAGCTAGTGGTAGATAAAGTTTGAGTTTCGACATCAGCGACTAATAGGATTGCGCCGAGAATGGGATCTGTGGGTCGAGTTGGGATGGCAAGGGAAGCAGCATCTAGTAACTGAGATAGTTTGTCTTGTTCGATAGTAAAGTTCATGTTTTTTACGGTGATGGAATTCTACTGAGGGAGGTATTGCCTCCCCCGATCGTGCTTTTTGAAACTTTAGTAAGGCAGCTCGTCTGCGTTAGCAATTACTGCCACAGCATTGGTATCGATAGTTGTTGCATTCGTGCTATCTGAAGCACTTTCGATCGCTCTGTGATGTTCTTGGGCAGTTTTGAGAATGTTACTAGAGAACTCGTTACTACTTTGAACTATTGCCCATAGCTCCTCCTCTTTTTGCGGTACGAGGTAATTGCTGAGGTCGTAACCTTGGGGGGC
Organism: Chroococcidiopsis thermalis PCC 7203; assembly: GCF_000317125.1. GTDB lineage: Bacteria > Cyanobacteriota > Cyanobacteriia > Cyanobacteriales > Chroococcidiopsidaceae > Chroococcidiopsis > Chroococcidiopsis thermalis. The sequence goes on along the minus strand of NC_019699.1, from coordinate 298,878 downwards.
AGGCGTGGCAAAATAAGCGGGAACGGCTACCCATGACTTTTGTTCGCCATCTGGAGGTTCGAGGGATGGCTTGAAGCTGGGATTGAAAATGCCAGCTACGTGAAAGCGTTCGTCTTTTGGTTTGTACTGAGTTTTTCTGCGGTTGGCATAAGCAATTTCTAGTTGACGTTTGAACTGCCTGTATGCCTCGCCAAAGCGGACTGCTGCTACTCCTTTGATGGAAAGAATCAGCGGTAGATCGTGGAGGTTATTGTTGGTTTCGTCTACTAAGTAGAGCAAGTAAAAAGTCCGCAGCGTCGCTAAATTGCCTAAGTCCTCATATTTTTTGCGTCCTTCAACGTTCTCGTAGTTAGCGACGAGTTCTCCAGTTTTTCTGATTTCGATACAGCGAGGTGAAGTCCTTAAGATATGCATTCTCGGTGACTGGAGCAGAACGCCTAATTCTGTAGCACCACTAGAAAACGTATGCTCGTAGGTAGCTTCCGGTCCGCGCCAGCCAATTTGCGGTAAGTTTTTGGCTTTAACAAACATGCCAACACTCGCAGGAGACTTATCGTTCAAGACTTGACAGATAGGGAGATCGGTAATTTTGCCGTCGTATTGGGAGGATTCATATTTAATAATGAGATTGTCAAAGTCATCTTCAGTAACAGCATTGTTATCTGATGAGTTTGTTGATGTAGCTTGAGTCGTTTGTTTTCGCATATAGCCAGAGTAGATATGTCGGTTCGTCAGCACCAACTGAGATTGCAAAGCAATGAGTCGTTGTTAAAAAATACTCCAGCAATGCTGGAGAGCGATCTTATTTATGAGTTTTAGTCAACTATTCGACTAAAACTTTCAGAATTTTTACTGCCATTACTCTTACTGTACGTACAGTCAACAGGTTCTTTTTGCAGCAGCTTGCTTTCCGCTTCTAATTCTTTAGCTCGTTGGAATGCTAAAATATCTCTGATGTTTTGCAGTACGGTAATTAATTCATCTAACTTGCTAATACATTTGGTAGTGAATGAGATAGAAACATTTTCACCATTCTCTAGGAAATAAGCTGTCTGTAACTCTTCGCTACCGTAATTACTGACAATCGTACTGGGGGTTATATTGACATTAAGCGAATGCTTGAATAACATAAGGCTCCTGTTTTCGCTGGTACGTGGATTGATTAATAAAAATCTATTTGACTTGAGTGCGTAATGCTTTAACGTCCGCTCGTCTTTCGTGTAGCAGATAGCATCAGCTTGGATATGTTAGTGCCGTTCGCAACTTTCCAGCCTGCATTCTTGCATTTCGCTACCGCCTCATCTAGTTCTACTCGATTGGGTAAAAATTTGTATCGAATGTAAGGAGCTGTACCGCACGCCGGATAGATATAAGTTTGGAAGCCATCGCCAATTGCAACATATGTCATGCGTTTGTAGTAAATCATTGCTGCTTTTATCTAGTGAGTGCTAGTTTTTGTGAAAGCGGGTTGAGGTAGTTGTTGCCGTGCGGACAAATTTTGTTGTTTTAGATCTTTGACAGCACACTGCCAAATTATTTTGCTAGAGCATCCCCAAGCCTTACATTCAATTGGTGCAGCCAGTCGTCGGGAACTTCTAATAACAGCTGCCGTACACAGACGGTTTTCTAGCAAATATTGTTGGAACTTTTCTGCATCTTTAGTTTGATAAAAACCAAAGTAAGAGACTTTTCTCATTCCGAGTGGATTTGTAATTGTTGCCACTCTTGGCGATAAAATATTGAGCGTCCATCCATCTGGTGTTAGCTGTACTTTTTTGAGAGCGATCCTTTGGTTAATCGTGGTATTGTCCATATCTCGTTAGTCACGAGTAGGGAAGATCGGTATTTCCCTACTTCTGTTGCGTTCAAATTTCGACTTCGGGAACTGTGGCTAGATATTCTTGAGTGGTAAGTTCGCCATTGAGAAACTTTTTGAGATTCAGTTTGCAGGCAGCATCGTCATCAAATTCCGAAAGAGCGGCAGGAGACACATTTTTTTCTGTTTTTGGAAGTTTCGAGAAAATGCCTTCTAATCTCTGCTGAAATTCTTCATGTTGTTGCCTACTGTATTCAAAATGATAAATAGGAGCTGACTTGGTGTTAAATAACAAGTAGCTAATGCCAATCTGTTCGGGAGCAAAGCTACTATTTTCTAGCAAGAGAAACAAGCGAAGTTGCGTCTGCCAGCTTTTGAGTAACTGTTGGTAGCTAAGCGGACGATGTTGAACTGACCAATCTATAGCAATTAACCGCTCTTCTCGTTCCAAAATCAGGTCGTATTGTGCCACTAACAAGTTGTTGCTAATAAGTTTTTGTAAGCTGGCATTCCAACTCTTAGCGAGCGCAGGTATGCTAATAATTGGCTGAACCTTTTCTACCCATTCTTTGATTTGAGGAGAATTGTTTAGCAATGGTTCCACAGATAGACCCATGCCTATCTGTTGCATAATTAGATGAAACTGTTTGCTCAGAACATTTACTCGTTCGCAAAAGCCTGGAGTGTAAATACTCGCTCGTTCTAAATCTGGAAATTTCTCCGGAGTAGTTTCTAAAATTTCCAGGAGTTTGTAGTCAATTAGGTTCATTTTTTACAGCACTAGCATTCAACGGTGAGTGCAAAGCACTACCGTTGTTGGCTTTTGTACTAGATTTTTTAATTTTGGAATTGAGATAAGTTGGAGGGGGTGATATAAAGGGATTTACAACTCATCGTTTTGCAATCAAAATACGTGGCGAATCTTCTCAATCCTCCGGTGAACGTGAGTTCTAAAATGTATTGGCTGGCTATTGTCGCGGCAAATTGATTGACGAATAATGCCTGATAGTTACGTAGTAGGATAGAAGCACATGAGAGGCGAGAACTCGACAGTTCTTCTGGTTGTACCACGAGGAGTTCTGGGTGGATCGATGTTGGAGACGGAAGTTGGTAGCAGAGATTGGGGCGTTCGGGGCGATCGAAAGCACGTAACAGATCGAAGTTGGTGGTAGTTCCTAGCAAGACTTGACCGCTAGTTTGGGCATTGCCGCAGTCCAGCCAGAATAGAGAAGCCGATCGCGTATTTGAATTGTATTCGAGGCAGCGTTCGATCTCTGCTCTGGCTGCGGCATTATCAACGCAGCCGATAATGACTGTCAGCGTATTCCATTGTTTTAGTTTATTTACCATCTGACAGTCAAAGGGCTGATCGATCGCTTTAATGCTAATTCCAAAGGCACTGCTGTAACGAATTGCTAGTGCTTCTGCTTTATTCATGCCGATTTCTTCAGGCAGGAATATTTGTCTGGGAATATTGCGCGACTCTACAGTATCGAAGTCAACAATGCGAATAGATACTTGTTTTTTGGTAACGCTCTGAATTTGACAAACGACTTTGCATAGTTCTCTGATAATACAGCTACCCGTTCCACCAGCACCGACAAGGACAAACTGAATTTGAGTATTTTGAGCCGGAATAATCGGTACTGAATTAGCAAACGATAAGTCGATGGTCATGTGGCAAAAATCCAAGAAATAGGTATGTTGAAGAAGCAATCGTAAACTCCCAACCGCACGCTAATCGCAGGACGATCGCTTAAGGAACCGATGACGGCGAAGATTCTGAACTTGCCGCTTTCTTCGATGTCATCTTGAGTTGAAAAGCAAGCTGGCGCTCTTGCATGGCTGTGGATTTCGATGAGGGCAGTTTCATAAGTAGAATGAAATGACGATTCCATTGCTGCAACGCTGGTGCGGCTAGCTGTTTGTGGTGGAACGTGCAGTTGCCATCGGTTGTCATAGCTCAGATAGAACAAAACTTCTCGATCGCCTGCTTCTAGACAAATACGAATAATTTCTGAAATGGTTGATGCGGGGACTTTCGGCGGTACGAGGCGAAAATAAGGTTGGATCTGGGGAAGATTACCAACAGTGCAGTGGGCGATCTCAAGGCATACCTCTAGTTCTGGGCGGTGCGATCGCAGGAAAATACCATTACCCGCCATCCAGTATTCTTGTAGCTTTCCCGAATAAGGAGGGAGGTTGCTAGTATCGCTGGCAGTAATGTTATGACTGCAAAAGGGGTCGATCATAGGGCGGACAACCTGTCGGTAGAGTATTTTGGTTTGCTACTCAGTATGAGCGCATAGCGCTTTACTCGTTGTTTGTTTGCGCGAACGACAGGTGCTGCGACTGTACGCTAAAGAATTAATGCCTAACCACACGTCTAGTTAGAACACTTACCTGGTAATAGGTATAGTAGTAATTGCTTTAAATATTTCCGAAGTTTAAATCAAAAGAATTCTTTAAAACTAATAATAATTATTTAATGAACATATCTGGGTTTAGTTCAAAGCAAGGAAGCTAAACGTTCTAACTGAGATTGCCATGCCTCGTTGTAACGAAAGGTGAGAACAAAGTAGCCGCATTCTTCGAGGCGATCGCGTTTGATTCGGTCTTGCTGTTGTTGCTGTGGATGGTCGTGGGCTGAACCATCGCAGAAAATCGCGATCGCAGCTTCTCGATAGACAAAATCTGGTTTGGAATTGGCTTGAGAAATAAATTCTTGAGCGGCATCCGGTAGTTTTAGCCCTCTTCGATCGATTTCTGCCAGGACAATTCGCTCGAACTCGGAGTTAGGATCGGTCTGCTTTAGCAATTGCTGATATTGCACTTCACGCGAACTGCCTGCGGCGTGACGGCTAATAGTACTACCACTAAGCTGTTGAAGCCAACTACGAATTAAGTGACGGTCTAGCAGCGGATGGTCGAATTGGTTGCGGTAGGATAACAAGCATTGATAGCAGGCTTTAGTGCAGCTTTCCTTTTCTTGCAGAAAGTGACAGATATCTAAGGCAGCACGAGCTAGCCGCCCGAAGGCTTGAGGATCTTCGAGGATTTGGGAAAGAACGCCTGCACCTCCTTCTGCCGCTTCCCAAAACAATAAATGTCGTCCTTGACCTAAGCGAACGGATGCTAGTTCATCTGCTTCGAGTTTGTAAACTGCCCCAATCGCTCTTTCTAAAGCAAACTGGAAGGTAGCGAGAAACGCTTCGGCGTTGCTAGCAGGAATGCTAACAGGCTCGACTACCAAGATGTTACAAGTATCGTCCACCATTAAGTTGACTTCTGTTTGCAGATTTTCTGTTGTCGCGTCATTGCCACGCTCACCCCAAACTCCAGTAACCGCGTCGAGCTTAAATCCCCATTCTTGGCGCTCGCGCTTTAAGCCGCGATTGATTCGTCGGATTTTTGCGGTTTCGCCATAGGTTAACCGCAATAACTGCGTTGAGTCTGCTGCCAATACTGTTGCCGTTTCTTGTTTTTGTGGCGCGTAGCGGAAGTAAGTGGTGACGTTGTAACCGTACTTGAGCCGTTCTTCTTCGTCGCAGGTGATTCGCTCGCGCCTGCGGGCGATCGCGGTTTCTAGCTCCAGCACGCGGTTGAGTTTAGCGGGATTACCGTAGCTATCGGCAACAATCTTGGCACCGCAGTGTTCGCAAGTGTCGCGCAGCGAATCATCGCCCTCGTGGAAGTAACCGCAGATAGGACAAACGCTGACGCGGACGTATTTATCTTCAATGCCAGCAACAGGGACTCGCATTTTGGCAATCTGGAATTTGGAGCCTTCGTAGTAAACGATATTACTAGGGGCAAACTCGCGGATGGCAACGACGCGAGGGCGGGAAATAAATCTGCCCCAGTCGCCAGCAGGAAGATAAGCTCGGATTGGGAGGCGAGGAAAGTTGTATCCTGGCAGGAAACCTTCAGCAGCAAAGTAACGGTAAGGATAAAACTCTAATTCGGTTTGGCTCTTTCCGGAACCCACCTGCCCGACTAATAAATCGATTTGCCTGCGGGCTTCTCGTTCCTGCGTCTCGGCGAGCTTTCGCTCGTCTTGAGTCACGCTACCTCTAGCGGCACGATCGATCGATTGCCGTGCCTCGTCGCGTTGCGCGATCGCATCGCTGTAGAGTCTGCGCCACCGTTCGCACTTGCGATCGAATGTAGATAGAGCATTTTCGATTGTTAAGCGCAACCATTCTGGGGAATACCAGGAAGCTTGCTCTAGATCCCCACGACAGAAGGTATCGACCAGAATTTTTTGAGCAGCTTGGAAGCATTGTTCTCGAACGTCAGCTGTGAGTGTAAGCTGCGAACGTATAGTATCTTTTAGCGGATATCCTGCTAAACTCAGATCGAGAATTTGATTCATCGATTCTCCCAAATCCTGTCCCGTATGGGCTAACCAAACGGAATAAATGTGGGATTGGATCAAATCTTGGTTACCGAGTTCCAGTTTAGGGGGCGCTACTACTCCTGCCACCATTTGTTCTGGGCGTTGGAAGAAATACTGGTCGTGTCCGCTACCTACAGAAGCATAGGTCATCACCAATGCTTCCTGTCCGCTGCGTCCTGCCCGACCGCTGCGCTGGGCGTAGTTGGCAGGAGTCGGCGGCACGTTCCTGAGATGGACGGCATTGAGATCGGAGATATCGATGCCCAGTTCCATTGTGGGGGAGCAAAACAGGGATGCCAATTGTCCTTGGCGAAACTTTTCTTCCCGCTCCTGGCGGTCTTCGTTGCTAACCTGCCCCGTATGCTCGCGCCCTTCCAAGCTGTGAAGTTGCTGGGCGTTGCCCTGATAAAAGTCTTGAAAAAACTGATTGACTTCAATTTGCGAGTCTTCGCTGCCCTGAAGCCGCTTCGATACGAGTGGGTCGGCAGAAATCTTGCCAACTGTTTGAGCTTGCCAGATCGTGCAGTCAATGCGTAGCTGCACCTGCGTCCCTTCAATTTTGAGATAGCCTGCCGTGCCTAAAGTATTGACTAATGCTTGGATTAGCAAATTATACTCTGGCTCGGCTAACGGTTGTTGCAGCCCCGACCAAGTAGCGGTCGAGCGTAGGAAGCGACCGATTTTACTGCGAGAGGTGAGTTTGACTTTAACTCGCTCCGAGTCACCAGGAGCAGTAGAAGCCCAGGTAGCGGTATGCAAGCGTTCGTCAGTGTCGAACTTCCAGGGATCGGCGATCGCCTGTGCCACTTCCCGCTTGAGTTGGTCTAGGCGATCGCTTTGCAGTAATGCGGCATCGAGCGCCAGTTCTTTGCGGAGATGGTCGAGTACGGCTTTGGCGACAGCTAATCTTTGTGCTGGCGTAGCTTGGAGTAAGATTGAGTGAGGATACATCTGCCACAGCTGCGGGTCTTCGCAAGTTGCCTCCAGTTCCTCGTACTCGATTGCCAATAAACCGCATTGTTCCAGGTTTGGTTGGACGATCCGCCATCCCCGTCGCAGGTCTTCGTAAAGGCGGTATTCAACTAACTCGCAAAAAATTCGCTCGTTGCGCTTCTTGCCAGCTCCATACTCGGCTGGTTGGAGGGCATAGCTAGACTGGTCTAAATTCATCTGCTTGACGACTTCGCTAGCTAGTTTGCCGTGCGTCAGCCTTTGATTTGTTTGGAGTGCTTTATTCAAAGCTGCCCGCAGAAAGCTGGTTTGGACGAAATCGTTGAAATGTCCAGCTTGCAATGAAGCATCCTGACGATTATCTGTAAAGCTGAGAATTTTGGCAGCTTCCGGTTTGATGGCGGGACTGGATTTTAAGCGATTAACTGTAGAAAGACATATTAGAGTTGTGGCAGTGCTGCGACCTTCGCTACTGAGTCGAGAAAGCTTGGTAAATTCTTTCTTTCTCTTGTCATGTACTACACCGCAATTAGGACAGAAAAGAAAGGGTTTGGGGACAAACCAACAACTCGTGCCTGACAATAGAGAATTAGTCACTTTGCCGTTGGCAAGGACTTGGAGTTTTTGGGGAACGTGCGCGGCGTATTCCTTTTTCGCCACCCGACCCCGCCTCTTCGTGTCGTTAAACCAGCTATCGGGGAGGCGGTCTTCGTCGCCAGTATTCCAAAGTCCAGGTTCGTCTAAGGTGAGGTAGCCTTCATCGATCTCGGCATCGCTGGTGTCGAGGGCGATCGCCAGTTGAGGATCGATCGCGTAGTTGTCTTTGTCGTAGCGCACCACGTAGTAGTCATGTCCGCACTCGCGGCAGAAGACGAGGGGATAGAGCAGGCGATCGTTGGTAGTGGCGTATTGCCCTTCTAGCGTCAGAAAGCGGTTGTCTCTCGATTCAATCGTGGCGTAGACGCTACCGCCTTGGGAGATAAATTGATGCAGGCGAAAGGCAAGTCCTTTCGTTTTGCTGCCCCAAAGAAACATTTGTTTGAGAGTTTCGCGGCAAGTCTCGACTGGAATTTGGGTTTGAGCAGATAGTTGCTCGGCTCCGGCTGCAAGGGAAATGGGAGTCCGGCGCACTAAATGCCCTTGCTCCTCGGCTAGACCAAAATTCATTTCCATCCAGGCACTCAAGGGATCGGCTTCAAATGCTGAGTGCGATCGCTCAGAGAAAGGAGGCAAGCCTGCGGCGATGCTGCGGCGGAGTTCTTCATCACTGGGAACGACGGGATGCTTGATGGAACGCTCCAGAGTTTCATCAATTACGTTTTCCGCTCTGACTTCTACGCCAAACAACTTACTAGCTACCCCAGCTACAGTTTGACGGCGATTCTCTCGACTGCCTTCGGTAGACATGGTGGCGCTAGTACCGATACATAGTAGCTTTTGACCGCAGCGTTGGCGAAGTTTGCGAATTAGGATAGCAACATCAGCCCCTTGTCGCCCTCGGTATGTGTGCAGTTCATCCAATACCAAAAATTTCAGTGCGGGGGAGGCAACTAACTTGTTTTCGTGAGTGCGGGAAAGCATTAACTCCAGCATCACGTAGTTTGTCAGTAGGATTTGGGGCGGGTCGTTTTGAATTGCCACCTTTTGTGTCAGGTTTTCTTGTCCGGTGTATTTCTCGACGCGAATGTGGCTGTGAGGGACTTGACTTAAGAATTTGTCAAACTCTTCTTTTTGAGAGTTAATCAGGGCATTCATGGGGTAAACCAAAATTGCCCGTACTCCTTTGATTTCTGGGTGGCGGAGTAAGTCGTCAAATATTGGCACTACATAGGTCATGCTTTTCCCCGAACCAGTGCCTGTAGTCAGAACGTAGGGTTCTTGACGTTGGGCGGCTCCAAAAGCTTGTTCTTGGTGGTAGTGAAATTGAAAGGGTTCGCCGTTTTTGGTAAAGTAACGGCTGCAATCGGGATGAAGTACTCCCCGCTGCACGAGTTGAGTGACGGTTGCGCCCTTCTTGTATGATGGATTGAGTTGCACCAGTGGATCGGGCCACAGTTCGCCGCGTTGGAGTTCGCGATCGACAAATTCTGCTACTTGTGGATCGCGGATTTTGAGAAAGCTTTCGATGTAGCGGCGGTAGTCGCCTATGACTTCATCTCGCAGGTTAAAAATGTCAAGGCTAGCTGGAGAGGTGCGATCGCTTGGATTATCAGTCGTACTTCCCGTTACTTGACTTTCGATTTTCGTCTCTCTGCCCAATCGTCGATCGAGCCATTGACTCAGTTGTTTAGCAAAGGTAGGGGTGAGGGTAGCGCGGTCAAAGACTTCTCCTAGTTCGGCAAAGTTCCAAGTTTGGGGGATACCAGAAAACAAATGGGTGAGCTGTTCGGAAGTGAGTGTTTCTACTCCAGTGCAGTCGAGAGTCACCATCCCTTGACCGAGAAGGACGCTAGCAGCAGCGATCGCGCTTTCACCTTGTTGTAGTAAATTTTGCAGTTGGAAAGTAGGTTTCATAAAACTTGCTGTCTTTGCCAATAGGGATGAGTCAGAGAATTGAGAAATGGGGAAGGGCTATACTGACTCTTTTGTTAACACTTTGAGGTAAATTTAGTAGTTCGCTTCAGAAATTATCGATAAAGGAAATAGCTCAGGTTGACATTATGGAGTTAATATTTTTGAATATTTTTGTTATTCTTAGCTTATTGTTCGTACAATACAAATGACCTCAGTAATTTTAGGTAGAAAGAACGCGAGCGAAGATTGAAAGGCTTTTGTCATTGAAGAACTGCAAACACAAAATATATGGAATTACTAACTGTTGATGCATCTGGTCGTGTTTTGATTCCAAAAAAAGTGCGAGAACAACTAGGAATCAATACTCAAGCTCAATTATCCTTAGAGATCGAAGAGGGTCGAATTATTTTGCAACCAATATCAAAAGAAGCAGAAACTTATTATGAGGAGGGGGTGTTGGTTGTTAAGACTGAACCTATAGAAAACTTGGAGACAATTATTGATGAATTACGCGAGGAGCGCATTAACGAATTTACATCGTGACAAAAACTTTATTTGACACTTCTGTATTAGTTTCTGCTTTTGTAGTCAGCCATCCCAAACACCAATCATGTATTCCTTGGTTGCATCAGGTAAAAGCCAAGCAAGTACAAGGAATTATCGCCACTCATACCCTCGCTGAAACTTATTCTGTTCTTACCCGTCTTCCCGTCAGCCCGCGTATTTCTCCAAGATTAGCACGACAGCTAATCAACGAAAATTTACAAGAATTTGAGGTCGTTTCTTTAGAAGCTGAAGATTACTATAAAGTCATAGACAAAATGGTAACTTTGAATCTAACGGGTGGAGCAATATATGATGCTTTAATCGCTCAAGTTGCAATTAAAGCTAAGGTCAGTCAATTGTTAACTCTTAATCCCGATCATTTTACTCGCTTGGGAGATGAAATTGCTCGACTAGTATTATCTCCGAATTGAATCTTATTTTTTATCTTTGTTTTATATCACCGCTTTTAGTAGCTTAAGATAAATCAAAATGATTTCTCATTAAGCTAGATAGAAGCTGACTTAAGGCTGTAATAGTAATCATTCCACCTTTTTCTTTTACTATATCCATAGCCTTTTTCCATAGCCTTTTTTCATACTGTATCATTTCGTGCGGCTTCAAGAAACTCATAACTAAATAATTACTAATTCGTAATTCGTAGTTCATAATTGTTTTTAAATTACTAAACTTTTACTACTCTCGTGCTATTTTTCTGACTTCTTCTATATCTATCTCTAGTACGTCTGCAATTTCTTGAATACTAAGTCCTTTTTGCAGGAGTTTCTGTACTAGTTTAACTTGACTTTCCAATCTTCCTTCTAATCTTCCTTCTTCTTTGGCTTCCTGATAAACCTTGGTTCCTCTTATAAAATTTACGATCGACATAGCTTCAATTCCTTCGCAATTAACATTTAGAAACGGAACAACAAAGTTTTACTGCTCTCGTGCTACTCTTCTGACTTCTTCTATATCTAACTCTAGTACGTCTGCAATTTCTTGAATGCTAAGTCCTTTTTGCAGTAGTTTCGGCACTAGTTTAACTTTAGCTCTCAACTCTCCTTCTTCTGCAGCTTCTTGGTAAACTCTAGTTTCTCTTAATAAGCTTATATTTAACATGGCTTCAATTTCCTCTCTACTCATATTAGGGAACTTGTAGACAACGATTGTTTCTATAAATTCTATAACTTTTTGCTGAATTAGGGAATCTGCCAACTCTTCCCTGGCGCGGCTGACAAGCTGTTTGGCTAGTTCTCCGGTTCTTTGCTGGCTTGCTACCACTAGACGCACAATTTTTAAACCTAGAGACTCTTCTGTTGCTTCCTCGGTTTCGTTTAGGTAGAAGCGGCGTAAATGTGGTTCTACTAAAGCGCGATAACGTGGGGGAAGCGTAGCTTCATTGCTGCGGCGATCGTAGATAACAACTGCATACCAGTCTGAATTGAGAGGTTTATATTGACTGAAATAAAGAAAGATACCTGTAAACAATCTGTCATAAAATTCTTCGTCTTTATAAAACTGAGTTTCGACGAAGTAAAGTGGCTGATTGAAAAACTCTTGGCGAGTTGAAAATACTCCGTCTAGGCGCAAGCTTGTTTGTTTAAGTTCTGGAGCAGTAAATTCATAGGCATTAGAGTTGATATTAGGTTGTCCAATGAGTTCAAAGAAAATGTTAGGTATTTCTTTAAATATTTCATAAAAAAGTACGTCAGTTTTCATGACATGATTATCAACGTCTAATCGAGTAATATATTTTACTACAATGAGTTTATCATTTAGAATATTAAGGTAAACCAAAATGATGCTTCATTAAGCTAGATAAAAGCTGGCTCAAAACTGCAACATTAATTGCTCCGCCTTTTTCCTGTACTATATCCATCGCCTTTTTCCATACTGTATCATTTCGTGCTGCTTCAAGAAATTCATGACCTGCCCAAGTCAGGTTTCTTGGAATTGCTTGTGGACTTGTACTGTCAAGATCTGTGCGGTTTATGCCTTCGATTAAACCACCTTGCATCATAATATAAGCGTGATAGCGAATCTGTTCTTGTGTATAGCCTTCTACCGCAAGGTTGATAGGTGCATAGCCAGTTGCTTGATTCTCAATTTCAAGCAAGATTTTCCTTACTAAATTCATATCACAATTCATCAATTTGCATCTCCTAAACTTTCAGATTTATGATTCACTACCATCAACTATTAACAATTAACCATCAACTATTAGCCAAACATTCTATCCCATGCTTCTAGGACTAATCTTTGAGTGCGATATTCGCCAAATTGTTTGATTTCGTTGTTCTTCAATACGCGGAATGTTTCGCTGGGAAAGTCGGAACCGTAGACATCAGCAGGATCGAGAATATAACGGAGTTCGTCGCGGTTGAGTCCATAGAGTTTGGCATAATATGCGTCTAATTCTGCTCTTAATAATGCCCGTCTTTCGCTATTCCAAATAAAGGGTTCGCCGTCATATCCCATATCTTGGGCGAAGGGTTGCATATCCCAGGCAGTGTAGACGAGTTCGAGGACGCGGCTGCTGATAAATTCAATGTCTTCTTGGGTGTATGCTTCTGGAGGAATGACTGGGAGTTGTTTGACAATGAAAAAATTAAAGTTAGTACCGCCTACTTTTTGACGAGTAATAAAATCAAATACTAAGCTACTTAAATTTGCTTGTAAACAAGATATTAGAGATGCTTTATCTATTTTAAGTAGCATTATAGGCGCACTATTGCCTACTCCAACTTTAGGAATAATGCTAAATATAGCAGTCCTTTCATTGGTTGTATTTGTAATACTACGAAAAGCTAGAAGCCAGTTTTTCTTCCAATGATTACCAAGCCGATTTTCTACTTCTACATACTCAACCCAAGATTGAGGATGTAAGAGGAAGTGAGGATGCTTTTTTTCTGTATCTATCAACTCGCGAGTATTTCCATCAGCAGTATAAGTTGCCCACCGATGATCGAACTGGTGAAACATCTTAGCTTCGTAAAGTGGAACTAAACCCTCATTCATCTCATTCTTAAATAAACCACTATCATTCGACATGTCAAACATTCTTATGAATGAAACATTCCAAGGATTACTCTCTGCACGCTCATTCTCTAACACAGGTATATGCTGATATATCTTCTTAGTAATTTCTGCATCGGCACGGGTACGAAAAACTGGACAAGTTAGAGTATTAGGGTTGAGCAGCAATAAGTCAGTAGCAGAAAGAGTAAATAAGCGATTTGAATCATTTATATGGCGAATGTTAGTATTCCAGAACGCTAAATCTGATGGTTTGTCTTTAAAATTACCAGATATTGTAATTAGACAAAAATGTGGATGTGTACGGTGAACTGCTGGAAAAATACCTTCGGTGTTAACAAAGTCATAAAAACTGACAAGTTGTTTTTTAGTTAGTAAATCAGCAAAAAACTGCTTGTAGGTGTCTGCTGTAGCAATATCACTTTGAATAATAAAGCCCGCCTGTCCAGTTTTATTAACTAATAATCTATTAGTTTCTGCAAATACAGCATAGGTATTTATATCGCCAACAGATGTAAGGGAAAATTTACTAGATTTACGGATGAACTTGCTTTCTGCTTCAGCATCATGTTTCGCTTCTTCAAAAGATTGTGCTAACGCAGGATTAGTTTTTGGTAACTGGTGAATTAACTTCTCTCGCGCTGCTTTATTTGCAGCATTAGCAACCTCAGCACTACGAGAAGCAAAGAACTCCTTTTCTTGCAACTTAATCTTTTCCCAAGGCGGATTCCCTAATACGCAATCAAACCCACCAACTTCAAATACTTCTGAAAACTCTAAACACCAGTGGAAGAAGCGTTTTTCTTGAGCTAGCTTATTTGCTGCTTCTACTATTTTTTGGGTAGACGTATTTCCCCGTAATAGTTGAGTCAATGCTGCTGTAGTTGGTAGCAGGTGCAGATCTTGTTCAGTTAGCGGCATGAAAAATGCTGCCGTCCATAGGTTGCAGGCAGAATAGTCTCGCCACCAACCTTTATCTTGACGACTTTGTTGATACTGGACTTGCTTTTGCCTCACATCACCGGTTGTAACTTCTGCGATCGCGCCTACATATGCAGCAGTTTGGGCATAATGCGATCTATCCCGTTCTAAATTGCCATCAAAATCTAAAGATAATTGTCCTTGTAAATCTGTCTCGCGTTGTTTTTTATTTTCTTTCTTCCAACGACTAGCTAATTGTTTATCATCGCCAGTCACGGGTTTAAACGCCTCATCGGGGATACCCTCATCCAAACAAGTTAAATCCAGCACCCCCACCAAGGAATTACCGCACTTAATTCGGTGATCGAGAAAATTTAGCGGTAAGCCACGATTAAAACCCTCAATCCACAAAGCAACTTTGCACAGATCCACCGCTAATGGATTCAAATCAACTCCATAGATGCAATTTTGAACGATATCCCGTATGGCTTTGCGTAACGGTTCTACCCCTGGTTGCGCCTCCCCCGTCCTGGCGATCGCCAATTCCTTGCCAATCCGCCGTGCTGCGGCTAAAAGGAAATGTCCCGAACCGCAAGCAGGATCGCACACCTTCAGGCTGAGTAGTGCCGCTTCCTTTTCTGACTGAGTTTTCGCCTCTTTCAATTTCTCCTCAATGACAGGTTCTAAAGCACTTTTAATCAACTGTCCTACGAGTTCTGGTGGCGTGTAGTAAGAACCAGTGGTTTTGCGATCGCTTCCTGTCACCAACTGAAACTCATAAATTGATTGCCGTACCTGAATTTGCGGATGAAAATCGAGCAAACTTTCATAGACGCTGCCCAACTCTTCCACATCCAGCGCCGCATAATTCACCCGTCGCGATTGTCCCTTCTGTTCGTATAACGATAGCTGCCGAATTGCTTGCAACAGTTCGTGATTGTCGATCGCATACTCATCTAAATGCTTGAGTGTCTTCGAGCCAAACAAGTCGCCATTCAAGGGCGAAAGCCCCAATACTTCCCCGCGCCAGTTTTCATCAAATAACCGAAACGTTACCCGCAGTCCTTGCCATAAATCTTGGAAACCTTCGCGCCGATAGCTGGGGCGTTCTGCCAAATTTCGCAAGCGCGTGACGCTATAATATTCCAAATAAATACGGGCTTTCTCTGGATCTTCGTCCGTTAGTAACAAATTTCTTGCCTCTGCCACCATCAAGAACAGCAGGCGATAAATCAGCAATAGCAACTGGCGATAGTAAACGGTATCGGTTAGTTCTCCCGACTCAAAAGATTGCCTTAACTGCCCGTTGTTTGGATGTTGCAGAAATCCAGTTCCCAGCAATACCAAAGCTTTTTCTACACCGTCACGCAGGCGATCGCGTACCCGTCCCCCTTGTTGAATCGCCTCTTGGTGGTAGTATTCCAGCAAACACGCATCGGCATCGTCTGCTCCTTTTGGCAGTCGCGATCGGTGGAAGAGACGATAGAATAAGCCAAACTCGGCAAAGTTCTCGCCATTGAGAATTTGTTCTAGGTCGAACTCAATGAAGGTGAGACGAGTCATTAACGAGGAGTCGCGCAACAGCCGCCACTGCAATCCATTGGTGACAATCCCCCACAGATGCTCGGTGCGGTTGAGGTATTCTTGCATCAGGGCATGAGCAGAAAGTCTCGGCGTACCGCTAGGCGGGCGCTGTTCTAACTTGACGCGACAGCCAACAACGTGAATCGGCGGTTTATCCTCGCCTGGATCGGTACGGTGGGAGAGAGCATAAGTTTGCCCGTCGATCGCTTCGGCTTTGGCTGTATACACAGGGTCGTAGCCCAAACTCCGCAGTAAGGGGACTACCCACTGTTCGCGAGTCACAGTCGTTGCCAAGTCCCGCTCCGGTAATCTCGCCAATGCGCGTTGAAATGCCGCCCAATAAGCCTTGGCATCGCCCCAGGCGATCGCAATTTCATCAGCCAGTTTGTCAGCTTTAGTTAAGCCAAAGTCTTCAGATGTCTGTCCTTTATGCTCTTTGGTATTACCAGCCAGTAAATCTGCTGTTAGATCTGGAGCAATTAAGTTGCCTTCGATTTGGATTCCTGTTAACGTACTTGCGACTGCACTCATCTGCTTACCTTGGGTTGACCTGGCTGTAAAATCAAAATTCCTAAAATATCCATCGGCAGTTGGGGCTTGACTCGCACCTGCCCTTCCTTGGTGATGTTTCTGACGCGGCGGTGAGATTGGGATAGAGCGTGCGATCGCCGTTCGGCAATCTGCCGTAACTCCTCAGCGAGCTCCCCAATTCGCTCTAAGAATTGGGCGATTTCCAGACGCTTTCTGCCAATTGGCAAGTCGTTGACAGGTTCGGCTTGCTGTAGCAGTTCTCTTGCTGTTTCATTTGGCAGCCACAGGGGATTGGCGGGCGAGCCAGTAAACCCTGCAATCAAGCACTCTTCTGCCAGTAACCCTTGGTGTTGGGTAGTTTCTAGCAGATGCCGCAGCCGCAATAATAAGAGAACCGTGCGCTTGTCAACGGCATCAGTCACGGTCAAGCCACAGCGAGCAGCAGTAGGATTAGAAGTATTGTCCAGCGCCTCTTCCAACAAGTACCGCGCTAACCCTTCTACTAATGGGTGATTCCGTCCGACGTACTCCACTCCATCTGGGACGGGTGTTGTAAAGGAAATCGTTCGCTGTTTGTCTCCTAAGACTGCTTTCAAGCATTGGGGTGGCGACGATAGCAACCAGCCTTGCTTCTTTTTAATGAGAGAGCTGTTTAACCGCTCGCAAGCAGAGCGGACAAATCTTTCCACGTCCCGCTCGTCACCTAAGATTCGATCGGACTCGACTAACTCCTGCTCGACTTCGGCTGGTTTAATCGCTCGTTGAGCAAAGCGAGTTCGGCTGACTTTTTCTCGTTCCACTGCCCTGTCCCAGGATTGATGCACTTGATTGAGGGGCGATTCTTCTGTTTCTAATAAATCGAGTAACGACAGCTGAAGGGCTTCGGGAGCGCGTTCAAATAGTGACTTAAATACTGCTTCCGTTACCGTGGCGCTATCCATCGGTACGGGTACGGTAATGCCCAACGTCTTGTGGATTTGCATCGCCTTACGAATTAACACCTCCAGCACTGCACCGTCCACTGGGTTATCTTGACCGTAGAGCAAGTAGCTTTTAACAACTGAAATTGTTTGTCCGTAACGATCGATCCGCCCTTCTCTTTGCTCCAAGCGATTTGGGTTCCACGGCAAGTCGTAATGTAAAACAGCACTAAAATGTTCTTGGAGGTTGATCCCTTCGCTCAAGCAGTCGGTAGCCACCATCACCCGTTGGGGATAAGATTGCAGATCGGCTAACTTGTTTTCGCGCACGTCTTCGGACAATTCCCCAGTAATTGCCAGGACGCGGATGTTACTGCCTCGCCTCTCCAGCTTTGAAGCCAGCGCCCCTGCCACGTAGTTAGCCGTAGCAATGTAGCGACACCAAATTATTGGATTGAATCCCTCCTGAAGTAGCGATGCAACCGTAGCGATCGCCTGTTGCAATTTGGTATCTTTGTCCCCAAGCAGTTTTTCCGCCTGCTGGACGAAGACTCTTAACTTCCGGCGCTCCTTGTCGCCATAGGATTGCTGCCCCTGTTCCACGACAACAGTTGGCGCTGCATCAGTTGCTTGCTCTTGTTCTGTAGGGTCGTAGACGTAAGCCCCCAGCAGGTCTTCATCAATGTCGCCCACTAGTTCGCCTACATCTGCCGATTTGCTCGCCTGCCGAGTGAGTGTAGCGATCGCGGCGGCGGGAGAAGACATGATGCAGCGAATCAAAGCCAAAGCCGACCAATATCTTCCTCGGCGCTGGGCGTAACTGAGTCGGTCATCTGCTGTCTTGACTAACCCGCGAGCAAAATTATAAACCTCTTCAAATAGATGGCGATATTCTTTGGAGAGTCGATAAGGTAACTCTAATGACTCCCGTTCGGGAAATGGCGTTTCGTTACCCAGCCACGATTTCACGTCGGCACGACGGCGTTGGACGAAATGACTGGCAAGATGGATGCGCTGTGCTTCGCTGAGGCGATCGAGGTCGAACTGTTCAAACTCTGGTTCGAGCAGACCCAGAATAGATAAAAATGAAGCTTCAATACCACTATGAGGTGTTGCTGTCAGCAACACCAAATGCCGCTCTGTCTTTGCCGCCACTTGCTGCACTAACTGGTGGCGTTGCTGGACTGAGGTATCTCCAGAATTACCGCGAGCGCAAGTATGGGCTTCATCCACAATTACCAAGTCAGGGCAGTGGGTGAGGAAGCTGGCGCGGCGACGTTCCGACTTAGCGTAGTCGAGGCTGACGATGATGTGACGGTAATACTCGAAGATATGGCGATCGCCCGATGGCAGTCCTCGTTCCAATTTTGAAACCGTACCAGAACGAATGACGACGGCATCGATTTGAAACTTCTGTTGCAACTCCCGCTGCCACTGGTCGCAGAGTTGAGGCGGACACAAAATTGCTAGGCGCTTCACTTCACCGCGATCGAGTAGTTCGCGGGCAATCAGTCCGGCTTCAATCGTTTTTCCAATTCCTACATCGT
Organism: Chroococcidiopsis thermalis PCC 7203; assembly: GCF_000317125.1. GTDB lineage: Bacteria > Cyanobacteriota > Cyanobacteriia > Cyanobacteriales > Chroococcidiopsidaceae > Chroococcidiopsis > Chroococcidiopsis thermalis. The sequence goes on along the minus strand of NC_019699.1, from coordinate 280,116 downwards.
CAGCCACCAGCAGCCGCACCGTGGATAGACGCAGCGCCATCAGTAGCGGTACGAGTTGGTAGGGGCGAGGTCGAACGGATAATCGCCCTAAACAGCGAAACGGACCCGCACCACTGCGTAAACTCAGCCGTGCGGCATCCATCAGCAGTTGGACGGCAACACGATCTTGAATGGCTTCCGGTCGGGGTAAGGGAAATTGGGCTGGAGCGATCGCTTCTATTTCTATATCTAGCGATTGGTAGATGCCACAAATGAGATCTTCATTGCCACTTAAAGGACGCAGGTGAATAATGTCTGCGCGGTCGGAAGGTAGCACGACCCAGGAGCGATCGCGACAAGTAACTATGGAACCTGGTGTAGGATTTAGTTTTTCCATCAACGTGTCCTTTGGGCGCGATTCGCTTGCGTTCCTGTCAATAAGGCACGTAAATGCTCCTCGATCGAAGCCATATGCCACCAACCCCTGATTTCTAAAAGTGTTTGGTTAGTAAGTTGCGATCGCCGCCAAAGTGCCGTTAGACGAAAGCCGCTGTTTCATTTGAAAACTAATTAGCTAAATACTTCTGCAACAATTCCTCGCCGCGATCTCCCATTTGTTCTATGCATTGCCAAATCTGCTGCCGCGCTAGTGGTAAAGGTTCGCTGCGCCCGTTTTCCCAACGGTTTATTGAACCGCAGGTAACACCCAAATGGGCGGCAAACTGTTCTTGTGTCAGCCCAACCAACAACCGTAATTCACGAACAAGCTGACCGATTTGTGGCTGATTCATTACTAAAGGTCTTTTGACTGACATCTGACTTCTAAACTCCAGTTCGGGCGCTATATGGGCTAACACTTGTCGCATCACATCCCACATCGTATTTGCTATAGAGATTTAGCGTAACTAGAGAAAATAACGATCTTGGGTCAGCAACGATCTACAGTAATTAGATGGAATTAGACAAATGATTAGCTTTCCTTATTCAAAAGATTTCCCGAAGGCAATAGCTAATTTATTTGCGATCGGTAAGCCTTTTTAGCGCTGCTTGCACAAAAACTTCATTTAATAGAAATGACTTGCGTATATTCCGCAGATATACGATTGGCAGGGATAGGTAATAGAGGTCTTAAATATTCTCCGTATACGGACGTTGTGTAGTTTTTATGGACTCAAACATTTGAGTCTATGTAGAAGAGTTCGCTTTCCCGATCAGTAGAGTTTGCAGTTTGAATTCAAGCGATTGCATTTGGGTACATTAGTTAGTTACAGAAAATGGGCAGACTAAGAGTAAGCCGCAGGAGAAAAAATAGGGCAGCACCATTGCCAAATCTCCTAACCATTGCCAAATCTCCTAAGATTGGAGATTTGAATGACTGGCAGTTCTTTTGCTAATACTTATTTCCTTTCCGCAAGCTTGACAATAGATGGAGTGCCGAAATGCTGTTCGATTAAGAGTTAAACATTTAAAATTGCTCCGTAGATAAAAATTCTATTTCAAATGAGACAAGCATATAGAAAGAAAAGTCAACAAATTTGAAGACAGTTAAAAAATGAGCGACATAACACCTATTGAACTAACTATCGGTATCGCTTTTAGCAATAAAGATTTACTTTTACAAGCTCTAACACATAGCAGTTATGCAAGGCACGTAGGCAATCCCAAAAATCACAACGAGTGGTTAGCACTTCTTGGAGATACTCTGCTAGAACTTATCGTTGTCGATTATTTGTACCAAATTAGTACCGATCTCTGGAAGAAAGATGTTATGTCTCAAAAAAGAGACGAGCTAGTTTGCGATCGCAGACTAGTAGAATTTGCCAAACAGATTGGGCTAGTAAGTTCGATTCGAGTCAAGAATGAGAATGGAAAAACCAGTCAAAAAAATATTGCAGAAGCTTTTGAGGCATTACTAGCTGCTATCTATCTCGATCGGGCGATTTTATCCGATTACCAAGGTTTTATAGACGCACAAAGTTGGTTCGTTAAAAACTTTATCGATCGCTCTTATGAACCAATAGCATCCAACGTTAGAAGCAATTGCCCAGATTTAGCATTTCCAGTCGAAAAATTAGAAGGAGCTATTGGTAAAATTTTTCATAACAAAGCTCTACTTCAAAAATCTATGACGCATAGTTCATATGCTGCCAATTTTACGAATACGCCAAACTACGATAATCAGAAGTTAGCAATTCTGGGCAACGCCCTTTTAGATTTTGTCGTGCTTCACTATTTGTATAGAAATAACACTTATCGGCTGAAAGGAGTTCTTTCTGACGATCGCGATCTCCTAGTGGGTGACGAGATGTTATTAATGCTCGTATACCAAATGAAACTAAAGCAATTTATCCGGCATAATGGAATTGTTGGCTCTAAAGCTCTTACGGATACGTTTAAGGCACTGTTAGCTGCCATTTATCTCGACCGAGGAATATCCGAGGCAAGCGAATGGTTCGTCAAGTGGTTGCCAACAGAAATAATAAACCGATTGAAAACTTTTAGCGATCGCAACTCGCTTACTTCAGGAGATAGTCAAGTCAATCCGAATAATTTACCTTCAGAAGTGGGCGTAGACTATAGCCAATTACACGACCTACTTCAACAGGGAAAATGGGAAGAAGCGGACATAGAAACCAGAGAAGTTATGCTGAAAGTTGCTGGTTTAATGAAAGGAAAGCCTCCGTTAAACTACCTGCCCCTTGACTCCATTCGCCAATTTCCTTGTATCGATCTAGAGACTATCGATCTGTTGTGGATCAAATATAGCAACGGACGTTTTGGCTTTTCCGTGCAACAGTGCCTCTTACTAGATGTCGAAAAAAATTGGGATAAGTTTGGAGATCTCGTTGGTTGGAAAGTCAATGGAATTTGGCAGTCCAAAAACGAGCGCATTTTTCATCTGAGCGCCCCCAGCGGGCATTTGCCCTCTGCTGCTATCCGTGCTGCTGGCAACGGAAAAGTGAGAATGTCGATCTACTCTCGCATCGAAAGTTGTCATGCTAGAGAAAAGCGATCGCCTGATAAGGAGCGTTAGTTAGCAAAAGAAATTGAGTAGCTTAAGAATAAGTCGCACCTAAAAAATGGGATATTAGCATTTAAAAAACTCATTTTTTAGAAATTGGATAAATTATTGGGATTTTGTCGAGTATCAAATTGTTTGTTCCTCGACAAAAGACTGGCAGAATTTTTAAATTACTCCTTTTGAGTACGATCCAAGTAAGCAGCAATGAAGAGAGAAGAGGGGCTACAGCATGAAAACAAATATGCTTTTGACTACAGCAAGCCTGGTAGGAGATCGACGATTCGTCACTCATCTTGGCATTGTCAGCGGTGAAGCTATTCTAGGAGCAAATATTTTTCGAGATTTCAAATATTTTTCGAGATTTCTTTGCTGGTATCCGCGATATTGTGGGTGGGCGATCGGCAGGATACGAGCGATCGCGATCGAGAAGCGAAAGATACCGCGATGCGAGAGATGATTCAGGAGGCACAAGCGCTGGGTGCAAATGCGGTGATTGCGATTGACATCGACTACGAAACTATTGGGATTGGTAATGGTGGCAGTATGCTCATGGTTGCCGTTGGCGGTACGGCTGTTGTGTGCGAATAAAACCCAGGAGTAGAGACGTACAAGTAATTCATTGTAATTTGTAATTATGAATTAAATTGGCGATCGCATGTTTGAACCTGCTACCCTTGTATGCTGTCTATCCTGTTCAAAACTCTTCCACTACCATCGAATCGCACAATAGCAGCATCGAATTACTAGTAAGCTTCATATTCAGTTGGTCAAAACTCTTTGCATCAAGATAGAACATGACGAGCCGAATTCGTGGAGTCGTCAAGGCGGCTCAAACGGCACAAAATCGCTTAAATAGCGGCATTCCTCCCCAAGAGGTTGCTGCTTTCAAAGCATCGATCGCTAACTCACTTGAGGCAATTGAACGAATATGCGCTCGAGGACGGGTGACACCAGAGCAATTGCCAAGTAAATCGCGTTTGGCTTACTTCTTTCTTAAAGGAATCGATTTGGACAACTTGCCGATTTTAGAGAGTCGTATTGCCTCTCCAACAAAAGCGCCGATTCCTCTCAAGAACATAAAAGGAAAGCAACGAAGTATTTTGCAGCAACTTTCATATCTAGCTGCCAGTCCCACCCCAAAACCCGATCTATTCCAAAAGCTGCTTGACTCATTGACACAAGCTGTTGCAGAAGTTGAAAACATTTGCTGCCAACACCAGGCAACACCAGCTGACTTAAGTAGTTCCTCCGGCTCGATTTATGCTTGGATGAAGTTTTTGAGCGATGAATCTTATCTACAACTGCACCTCCAGACAACTCGCTCTACCTGGCAAATCGCCCAAGCAGTCTCGAAAAAGCATTGTCAGCAGTTAGAAAATGTCGCAATTGAAGTGACCTACCAGGCAGGATTGTACAAATACAGGCGGCAAGGAAATGCCGCTACTCTCACCATTAGCGAAGGATTTATTCATGCCAATAGTGAAGTCTTGACAGCACTGGTGACAGACGCATTACTAGGCAAATGCCAAGAGCGATCGCGACTCATCAAAAATTTTGCTAGTTCGCCAGAATATAGTCAAGTACTACTAGAGTTGGACTCGTTTGCCAGTGCAAATCGAGACAAAGCTCAAGGCAAGTGCTACGACTTGGAAGAGTTGTTCGATCGACTCAATCGCGAGTATTTTGCTTCAACTTTGGTCAAACCGCGCCTAAGTTGGAGCCAACTGAACACTTACCGCAAGTTTGGCTATTATCACCCAGCTAAAGACCGAGTGGTTATCAGCTCAACTCTGGATGATGCACGGATTCCCCAGTTTGTGGCTGAGTTTGTCTTGGATCGCGAACTCCTACACAAATATCATGGGGCAAAATTAGTAAATGGCAGGCGTATGGTTCACACTCGTGAGTTTCGCCGAGACGAGCAGCAGTTTAAGTTTGATCGAGAGGCTTCTAGATGGCTGGAAAAGTTGGCATGGAATCAAGCGCGGATTTTTGATTCAGAGCAATGGCTGTAAGCGATCGATCTGGGGTTGCATCAGACGATCGTAGCCAAGAAGACTGCTGCTGGCTCAAAACGAAATTTGTCTGGTGTGGAAGTCTACTGCTGCTTGTGACAAGAGATTGCTATCGCCTCGGACTTCGACTACAAGCAGATATGTATCGTGCAAAACAACAAATGCGATCGCGCTTGGCTCTTGCTCCGATTCAATCGGGATAAATAATTACCTTAGAAGCTTGGCAAAAAATCTGTATGCAGTGCTACAAATCCATTAATTCCTCATCTGATATATGAGATTCTACGCAAGGATTACGCTTACTTGAAAGTTGGGTTCAAACTGTTAATTCATTGTATTTTTACAAAACTATTGTCTATGTTTATATCTGCTTCACCCAGTCACTAAGATTCCTAGTTAAACTATGCATATATACAGACAATAACTAAGTTAAACTTTATAAATTATTGGCGAAAGCGTCTCTGAAAGCATTTGGAGACGCTTTAGCATTTGAGGAGTCACCCAAATTGGCTAACCATTACCCCAGTTTTATGAGAATTGATAGTAGAGTTGCAGCTGTAGTTTCAAACTCATCTAACTCGTTTCCTGGCAAAGTTTACCCAGTTGTGCAACTTAGTAAACTTTAGCTAATGCTTCCCTCTACTCCGCTGTAGAGTGTTACGCAGTAACTTGTATGAAAGCAATTGTGCTCGATCGAGTGACCGAACGATATAGAGTGTCGCTTGGGTTAGGTGGTAGCGTCCCTCTGGCATCCCGACGCGATCGCGCGGCTTGGGCACAAGCATTGACGACGACAATTGCATTTGGATCGGCTAATCCTACATCCTCGTTCGCCAGAATCGACAATCGCCGTAGGATGAAACGCGGGTCTGACCCAGCGTAGACCATGCGTGCCAGCTAAGATAATGCTGCATCTGAGTCCCATCCGCGCACGCTCACAGGTGAAGGCACTGATGGTATCGAAGTGAGTGTAGATATGTACCGAAATTCTCCCTTTTATGCTTCCCTAGGTGGCTTGTTGACAAAATCTTTGTTTGTTCGCCAAATTTACTAGCTAAAAAAATATTAACTAATGCTAAAAGAGTCTCTCAAACCTTTGAGTATCAGTTACCCTCTTGTCAGTTATCGCCATCGACTTTATGTCAACGAGATCGGAGGTAATTATTCAAGCTTAATCGAGCGACTTCCGGCAACAGCAAGGGATTTCTACTGCTTCGACTAAGCTAGCACGGATTCGAGCTTCAAGCAGTTCGTCTCTTACCAATAATCCTGTGGCAACACGATTTATTTTATTTAAGTCTAGAGCTAAAACAAGTGTTTAACCAAATCGATACTCATTTGGAAAAAATCGAGCTAATCAAAAATTAGTGAAGTGTAAAAAGTTGAGGAAGTTGAGGGAACAATTAAAGTGAGACTGAAATGAAGCACGCGATCGCCTTCAAAAAATTAATTTATGCAACTTGAGGAGATTTATCAGTTTTTTGTGGCCCAACCACCAGTTTATCTGACGCAGGAGCAAGCTGTTTGCTACGTGCTGTCAATTTTGCTTGAGAGCGAATCTTACGGTACTGGGTTGATTGAAAAGCTAGAGTCCGAATACCCTAACTACCGTCTTTCCGATACAGTCTTGTACGCGGCGCTATCATTTCTGGAATCCGAGCAAGCGGTCGCTTCTCGCCTTCAGAAAGTCGAAGGGCGCGGTCGTCCCAGGCGGATGTATTCGGTCAGCCCCCAATGGCACAACGAGGCACAAAAACTAGCCGCTTTATGGCGAGGATTCGTTACAAAACAGCCACAAGTACCTAAAGCTGTTGCCGTTTGAAGCGCGATGCTCTTATACGGTATGCTCTTCGACCATGCTACGCAAACGCGAAGCGACCTTCGCATCCAAGTCGCGATCGTCTCTCAACTAGACGCACCTTAGCACCAACGCCAAAACCAAAGCAGCCACTGACTACTTATTAGGAGGCAATTGATTTGAAAGACATTTCACCACCCAATCCCCGCTCGCACAACTCTCAGTCACCCGTCACCCGTTGGCAACTGATCGACGCGATCTCCAAACTATACGTGATTCGAGACGATCCGAGACAATTGAGAACTCCTCTCAACAAATCCGAAAAGCCTTATTGCAACGAAATGCGAAAGGAGGAGTAAAGCTGTTTGAGGGTTTAAGTTTGAGCGATTTTTCTAACTTGACGAAACTCCTAAAACATCAAGTCGCTTCTTGCCGTAGGATAGTAGTAGAAGTAAATCTAAACAAAAGAAAAAGTGAAGGTCAAGGGCAACGGACGCGCAAAGATACTGACTCAAGCCGAACTAGAGCGCCTATTTACACGCGGCTTCCTCACCCCTAGAGACAAGCTGCTATTCGCGATCGCTTATTACTGCGCCTGTCGCGTCAGTGAAGTTTTGGCGCTGACGGCGGAAGATTTAGCGGGTAGTGTGGTGACGCTGCGTAAATGTACTACCAAAGGCAAGATTGCCACGCGCACGCTGCCTTCACACCTGAAGCTACAGGCATATTTAGCAGCTTATAATCCACCGTCTGGTCTATTATTTCCAGGACGCAATGGAAACAAGCCACTCACTAGGGCAGCTGCCGATCTAATCCTCAGAGCTGCTTGTAAAAGGGCAAGGATTAGGGGTGCTTCGACTCACTCATTTCGTCGCACGGCACTCACGAGTATGTCTAATGCCAACGTGCCGATCCGCGTGATTCAGGAAGTATCGGGGCATAAATCGCTGACTGCTCTCCAGCGTTATCTAGAGGTGAAGCCAGACCAGGTAGAGTCGGCGATCTCTTTGTTAATTTAGTTTACGCTCTGGCGCTTGGGGAAAGAGTAGACGAAGCGGGTATTGCGGATAGATCTTTTCGGTAAAGTTGGGGCTGCCGATCGACAGGAGCAAGCCAGTAGTCATTGGTCAGGCTATCTAGGTGGGGAAATAGCAAGAACGCGCCCAGGAGGTAATCGATGAGATTGTCATAGCTTTGGATGCGGGTGAAAGATTGCAGTTGTTTGAGTGCCGCTAAAAATGCTTCAGACGTTGCCACTCCCATTGCCATCATCTCTCGTTCTTGTTGCCTAGAAAACTCGACTTTCGTGCCGTGCCAATTCCACAGCAAGCAGCACTGCTGTAGCGATAGATCGAGCGGTTCTAATAGCAATGCGGCACGATAATATAGCCCAGAGCGCCTCAGCATATAGGGGTGAATTGGGAAAGTCAGATGGGCAATCTTGCCTGCTTGGGCAATTAAATAGTGTAGCGAGCGCTCGTTGAGGCGCGATCGCCGTTCTGTGGCGAATAACCAATCACATCGACGCTCTTGCGCCAGTTGTTTTAGCAATTCGAGTTCGGCAGGGCAGAGCAGTTGCAGATTGATTTGTTTGTGGAGGCGAGCGCCACTTTTGAGTTCGCGGTTGCGGATGACGTAGAGCGTTTTTCTGGTCAAGTCTAGGTCTGATTGGCGCAACCAACACAGCTCGGATGGCTGTAAGCATTGGCAGAATAAAGCAATGGCGATCGCCTTGTTCCTGGTGGGGTAACGAGTCTGCTCCATCGCGGCGGCGACGGCATCGACTTCATGCAGGTAGAGGAATTCCCGTTCGCGGCACTTGACGAATGCAGTTTTGAGCGGTGGCGATGTCCTGGGCATGGAATGGAACAGAATAAATTTTTCGGCAAAGTCCGCGCTTTAATTATGCCATGCCCTAAAGTATTGAACCTAAAGTATTGGAGACAAGTATTGGAGACGTAGAGGCGATCGTTTAAAGATACAAAAAGCTAGTTTTGTTGAGATTGCGCTCGAATCCACTGGCGCACAGCACGAACCACACTAATGTCATCTTCGGTGGCAGCGAGTTGGAGAAATTGCTGCAACAGGGTTCCAGAGATTGTGGGAAAGGTAGGGCTAAACTCGCACTCGACATAACGATTGTCTTGTAGCTGATAAATAGTAACACCCTGACGCTCGGTGTAGCGCCAAACTTCAGGAATGGACAGTTGCAGGTAGATCCCGAAACGACGGCGCGAGGAACTTGTGATGTCTACCTCAATTGCTAAATCTGGTGGGGGATCGGTATTGAGATCGATCTGACGACGACCGAGAATGCGCTCGACATTTTGAATGTAAAAACAGGAATCCGGTTCGACTCCCTGTACCAGTTCCTCTCGATCTAGTGTAGTAGAGCCATAGCCGCGCAGTCTTTGGTTGAATTCCTCAGCTAGGGTGCGGACGATCGCTTCGAGGATGCGACTGATGAACTCGTGTAGTTGGGATGGCATGACGATCTCCAAAACCCCTTGGCTGTATGCCAGACGCGCCGAACGATGTTCGCCCAAGTCTTTTTGAATGGCTTGATAGGTCTGCCATGTAATGCCGTCGAGAACGACATATTGTGTTTGCTGATGGGATGGCTCTTGTAGTGTTTGCACCATACAATCTATTCCTAAAGCAACACTCACACTCAAAGGGAAAGGAGATTGCCCTAATTCACCCATAAGTATTGAGAGTTTATAATTTTAGTTTTATATTCTAACTGGAAAATGAAATTGATGTTCTATTTAGAATTAGAATATTCATAACTAGAAATTTGCCAAATCCCAAACGCAAACCATAGACATCCTATGCCATCAGTTGACCAGCTCGTAGCCCAACTCGTGCAAGAGCGCTGCCAAACTCATCTAAGTGGGGCGCAGCAGCCGCTCGGTGCAGCAACTCCTCGCGTGGGACAACTTTCTGGGCATGAGTGGTCGCATCTGGAAAAAGAGCCGATCTATTTACTCAAGCTGACAGTCAAAGTGGGAGTGCAATCGCTGAAGTTAGACGGATCTCATTTAGGGATTGGGGATGATGTATTGAGATTGCTAGAGAGCGCGGCAAAGGGGGGCTACGCAGCGAAAATTAACCACCGCCTCAAAGATGCTGCTACCAAACTCCAAGCACGACAGAAAATTATCTACAACCGCTACACCCTTTTGAGCGAACCGTTCCGCTTCGTCCACGAATCGGCACTGCCCGATGCCCTAGAAGCAATTGAAGGGATGATGGCAGAAGCTGATTCTTTGCGACAGGGAATCTTAGAAACATACGAATCAGAGTACGCTGGTTTCTTGTCGTGGGTGGAGCAGGTACTAAAAGCCGCAGCATCAGAACCAAAAGCAATTGAGCTAGCGTTGCGGCAGTATGCTAGTGCTTACCCTACCAAAGAGGAGCTACTTTTCAATTCATTGCAAGTCCTAGTGGAAGGACCGATAAAGATTCCTTCCCTGCTAGAGCGTTCGGAGCGCGAAGCAGAAGTGCAAAGGCAGCAGGCAGAGGCAGAGGCAACCTCTGTCGAACGCCAAAAACTCAAGTTAATCGAGCGATCGCAAGAAACGTTACAGCAGACTTTAATTTCGACCCTATACGACGCGCAAATCAGAAGTCGGGACGAAGCGGACGCAAAGCTAGCGCAATTGCTAGAGAGCTTCAATTTGTCGGGAGCGGATGCGACATCGAGAACGGGACAGAAGTGGGACACCTTAATTGCTCGCTTGCAAGTCTTAATGCAATACGATCGCGATTTAGAGCCGCTCGTGGACAGAGCAAGGCAGCTTAATCAGCTATACCTGAGTGACAGCCCCGACTTGGAACAAGTGCAGCAGCACCTGGAAGGCTTCAGAACTATGCTGAAGCAGCGGGTGCAGCAACAAAACTCAACTGGGGAGGGACTTGCCAAGCTGACGAAGGCACTGGCGCTGGATGCGGGTTACTCCGATTTATTGAGGCAATTAGACGCGATCGCCCAGCAACCAGATCCGGAGCAGTTGCGGCAACTCAAGGGCAAGTTAGCATCAATGGAGAATTTATTTAAATTCCGTACCAAAGACTTACTCAATCGCTGGGAGATTGCTGAGGCAGCCGTGCGCCAGTCCTTGGGATTAGAAGCAACAGCCAAGACAAAGGATCTCGTTACTGCTCCAGATGCCGTCGATAGCGACGAGTGCGAGCGTGACTCGACCGCTCGACCTTACGACCCAGAGGCAGGATTTTAGGAAAACTCACCTTCTAGTTGGAATACAGAACTCAGATTCTAGTTAGAAAACGAAATTAAATCATCATGATTAAATCATGGCAATCGCTAAAAACACCAAAAAGTTAGCCGCTCAAATCCCCAACAATGCCCCAGCTGGCTCTGCTCCAGAGCGGTTGCAGCAGTTACGGCGAGAGTTGAATCGGATTTTCTTGGAGCGTTCTACTGTTATTGATGGAGTGCTAGCCGTATTGCTCAGTGGTGGAAATGTGGTTTTATTTGGTCCGCCTGGTTGTGCGAAAAGCTGGATGTTACAACAGTTGTGCCGAGCGATAGAAGAAGCTGTATTCTTCGATCGCCTCCTGCAACCGACCATCACTCCTGACGAGTTACTGGGGCAACTATCGCTGCGAGCATTACAGCAGCAAGACGAGTTAATTCGCAACACCAAGCGGCGACTGCCCCAAGCACACATTGCCTTTTTGGATGAAGTATTTCGCGGCAACTCTACCAGTCTCAACGCCCTGTTGCGGTTGATGAACGAACGGGTATTCGAGAATCCAGAGCCGCAGCCAGTCCCGCTACTGTTCTTGTGCGGTGCTGCCAATAACGTTCCCACTGATGGAGACTTGGATGCCTTTGTCGATCGCTTCGTCTACCGTCCTTGGTTGCAATACGTCCGCAAGCTAAGTTCCAAGCGGGAATTAATTCACCGCGCCAGACATAACATCAAACCAGAGGTGGTGGTGCGCCTAACGCTGGAGGAAATTAAAGCTTTACAGCAACAAGCAGCCAACGTACCTTTTTCCGACGAACTTGCAGAAGATTTGATCAAATGCCAATTGGCGCTGGAGAAGGAGGGTTTTTTGATTAGCGATCGCAAGTTGCAACAGCTAGTCAAACTGCTGCAAGCTCACGCACTGGTGCAGGGCGATGAGCAAGTGTATCCAGAATCCTTTCACGAATTACTGCCCGACTGTCTGTGGCAAAGAGATCCCAAGGAGCGGCAGAAGATCGGTCAAATCTTGAATACTTGCGTTCCCGATCTCAATCGACAAGCCGTCTCTTGGTACGATGCGGCAAAGGAAGAAGTCAGCATTGTAGTGAGGGCAGCCAGAGAATACGATTTGCGTCCGAGCAGTACGATCGAACAAAAATTGATCGAAGCAGCCGATAATGCTGCGAGTCGCTTGGAGGATATTGCTCGCAAGATTGAAAAGTTAATCGCCGATAACAAGAGTCGCAATGCCCGACGAGCGCAGAGAATACTGACTGATATTCGCGAAGATTTGCTAGTAGAAGTTGGCGGCTATAAAAATAAAGTTTATCAATAGTTACATAGCAGATTTTGCATTATTTAGGCACTTCTTTCTTCTTCCCGCTCTGCAAAAGCGACGATCGCATTTATTTCTTCTTCTTCTTCTTTCAGTGTTTGGTAGAGCTGCCAATTTTGTTGCAGATTCAGCCAAAACTCTGGACTGTTGCCAAAGAATTTCGACAACCGCAATGCCGTACTTGGCGTAACGCCGCGCTTGCCATTTACTAACTCGTTAACTCGCTGGTAAGGAACATGGATGTTGTTGGCTAAATCCTGCTGAGTCAATCCGAGTGGTTCTAGAAAATCTAGCAGCAAGATTTCTCCTGGATGTGTGGGCGGGCGATATTTAGGGATCTTCATCTATTGTTACCTCACATAAAAACGTCAACGATCGCCGACAATCTCAACCGAATCCGCTCCTTGCTCCAACCAGACAAAACAGAGGCGGTACTAGTCGTTGATGCGAATACTATGCTGACCTTCGCGATCGCCTTGCAGGGCTTCTAGCCTGTTTCCTGGTGGAACTCTCAGATCGTTTAAAGATACAGCAGCATTCAGTTGATCCAACTTTCTACGTGCCACATTCCAAAAACTTATCGGACAAGTTTTTCGTGCCACTTTTGAGTCAATGCCATCAAAAATGTCTTCCGTTGCTCGATCTTTAAATGACACAATCATGAGCGCGAGCGCACTTCCATTAACATAATAACACGGATATTATGCTATATTTAGCTAAAAGTGACCGAGGCGCGATCGCTACTTGCCAGTTTTGATATTGTTGATGCTTGATAGATTTTAAATCCTATGCTGTTTGACTTTGAACCGCTAGTGTATCGAGTTGCGAGCATCTCCAAACTCTTCTGGCAAGAGTATCTCAACTATTTTGAAGATGCTCGAACAATGGTGAGGGTTGGGACTAGCAAGCTATTTGCCTTTCCCAGTTTTACTTTAGAAGTTTTTCATCGACTTTACTACGAGAGCGAACCAGAGGAGCTAGACCCACCACCACCTGAGAGTGCTTGGGCGATTTTATTGCATCGGGAGTTTCAACAGCTCATCGGCTTTGACGCTCTGGTGGAGCAGTGTCAAGGCAACCAATTGGCGGCGGGATTGGCAACGGGAGAGTATTGCCGTCAAGTGTACGATAAACTGCCACCACCCATGCCCCGATTTCCTAATCCACAACAGTATCGGGATTTGATTAAGCAACTGAAGCATCAGCCATCTGTTCCACCATCTGGAGTATTTGAGCATCTTCTCTGTGCCACTCCAACCAAACCCCCAACTGGTTTACCACTACCCAAAACTCGACAGCAACAGGAACGGCAGCAGTGGTTGAGGCAGCTGATTGAAGATAGTGGCGATCGCTCTGCTGAACTGATCCAACTTTTACAACAGGAAGGAAAACAAGCTGTATGGCAGGCTCAACAGTACGCAAATAGCCTTGATGAAACGCAAGTCAGGCAAATGCTCAGGGCTGCCTTGAACGCTGCCTATGAAAAATTGAGCGAGGCATCTGGGTGGTTGGAGATGCTGGGCTTGAGCTGGGGAAATGAAATCGGTGGAGAACGGAGCGTTTCTCCTGCTGAAAAAATGGCGTTGGCTCAAAAGATCGCAGGTCATGCCAAGCTCAAGCAGATCGCTGTTGTTGCCGGACGTTTGCAACTGATTGCCGAGCGCAAGCGTCGTAGTCAAGCTCTAGATGCCTTTGGGGAGATAACGACGGTTGAGTTAGGAGATAACTTGTCACGGTTGTTGCCTACCGAACTCCAGAAACTCTCCAATCCCGATATCTTCCCTCTGTTTGCGCTCTCCTATTACGATCGCTCCCTGCTGCAATACAAGACTTTAGGGAAGGAGAAGCAGTGCAAAGGACCGTTGGTGGTATGCTTGGATTCCTCTGGTTCGATGGATGGATTACCTGACACTTGGGCGAAAGCGGTGACGGCAGTGCTAGGACAAATTGCCCAGCAAGAGGGACGGCACTTGCGAATCATCCACTTTGCAACTAGAGTTGTTCGAGTCGATGATTTTCCACCCCACCACCACGACTTCTCGCGGCTGCTGGAGTCGATGCTGGCTTTTTACAGTGGTGGCGGTACTGCTTGGGAGCCAGCATTATTATCTGCTACCGAATGTATTGAGCAGCAACAACAGTTCAAAGGAGCAGATATTGTTATGGTTACAGACGGCAAGTGCGATCTAGAGCGGGAATTTTTGCAGCAGTTAAAAGTCAAGAAACAACAGCTAGAATTTAGTATTTATGGAGTTTTAATCGGTGGTGCGGGCGAACGGCTCCTTCAGCAGTTTTGCGATCGCATCTGGGTTGTTAAAGATCTTGTGAGCGATGAGGTAGCAATCGAAGAGCTGTTCTTGCTATAGTTCGCGCTCTCACCTGCTACATCAACAACTCACTATCTAAATATCTGATCGGGAAATATGTCTAAACAAGGTGGTTAGGCGCAAACCAAAAATCTCCGTTATAGAGCGAGAGATAGTCAAACTAAGTGGTTTGAAAAAAACTCTTCACCTCATCACTTCAGAGGCTGTGCTATGCTTTAACCTGCTACGACAATGATTGCGACTGAAGAAAACTATAGCCGCGATCGAATCGTGGAATCATTCTACAGTTGAACTGGTTGAGTTCGTCAACGATATCAGGACTATCAAAGTCTTTAGAGTTTCGATTCAAAAAATATGCCTGCTGTGGCCGATCGCGTCGTAGATGAGTCATAACTGATGCATAAACAAGCGCATCTTGTGGTGTTATATCGTAAGTAGTTTCATAAGACGCTGCTTCGTTTAAGATGTCAGCGGTAAGCGCCACAATTTCTCCCACCTTGAGCAGTCTTTCTCGACATTGGATAAAGCGATGTCGTTCTTCTTCATTGCTTTGCACCATTAAGCTAGCAATATCTTGAATGCTCTTAATTCGACTAGCATAAGAAGTTGTACGTAAAAGTTGACGCAACTCAGCATCCAACGATCGTTGCAGCTCTCGGCGATTCCTTGCTTGGCGACTCAGTTTCTCATGCGGTTCCGCAAGACAATATGCTGGATTGACATACTCACCGCTCTAAAGAGACGGTGATTCTTGACGCTTCATTGGGTTGCGCTACCGAGGTAGTCTTATCATCCCTCTGCGTCCATTTAGAGTCGTGCCGATGCCCCATGCCGACTTTCTCTATATTTCTGGAAGCGTTGTCGTCTCTACAGTGACGAGAATTGCAATTTATGCAAATTATTTCTCGCACCTTTAAGTCGAGCTTGCCCCATTTGTACCCACAATCCGAGCAGATTTGGCTTGTGGGTTCCCAGCGACTAACTACTCTAAACTCACGACCAAACTTATTTGATTTTGCCTCGCACAAATTCCTGAACTCCCTCCACCCCTGCAAACTAATCACCCTAGCCAGCCGTCTATTTTTAACCATTCCAGACACATTCAGGTCTTCCAAAACAATCGTTTGGTTTTCACTAACTATTTTGGTTGACAACTTATGTAAGAAATCTTTGCGAGTATCTGAAATCCGGTTATGCTGTCGAGATATCCGAACACGGGTTTTATCTCTACGCTTAGAACCTTTAGCTTGACGTGCTAACTTTCGTTGTAGTTTACGGATTTTGCGATCTGTGTTGGAGTAGTTAGGACTTTGAGCTTTTTCGCCACTACTCATTGCAGCAAAGATTTTAATTCCTAAGTCAATACCGATACTTATGTGTTTGGCAACAGTATTAATAAGATCGACTTCTACTACAAAACTCAGAAAATATCGACCCGCACAATCCTTGATTACTGTTACAGAGCTAGGTTCAGAGGGTAGCTCTCTAGACCAAATAGGATTGATATCACCGATTTTAGCTAAATAAACTACATCACATTTTAACTGAAAAGCAGCCTTAGTAAACTCAGCAGACTGAGTGTTAGTCTTCTTTTTGAATTTAGGTGTACCTATTTTGTTCCCTTTTCTTTTCCCATTACGAGAGTTAAAAAAGTTTTTGTAGGCAGCGTCTAAATGTCTAAGAGATTGCTGCAACGGTACTGAAGAAACATCAGATAGCCATTGCCGCAATTCAGTCTTTTTAGCTTGAGTTAACAAGCCAGATAGTTTGTTGTATCCAGGCAACTTTTCAGATTGTTTACAGAAAGCCAAAGCATCATTCCAGACTACCCTAACGCAACCGAACAATTGAGCTAAGCTTTGTCGTTGTTGGTCTGTTGGATAGAATCTATACTGATATCGAGCTTTCATGTATCATATGAATATCGGTCTACAAAGTATTGTACATGGGTCTACGTTAAATGACAAGCCAGCTACGCAAGGAAAGACACTCAGTTACAGATCTGAAGATACATTTGGTCTGCGTGACGAAGTATCGTAGACCTGTACTGACATCCGAGAGTCTTGCGTTGATTGAAAAATCTTTTAAAGAAGTAGCTAAAAAAATGGATTTTCATATTCAGGAATTCAACGGAGAATCCGACCACATCCACTCAATTATTGAGTTTCCACCTAAGCTTTCTATTTCTCAGATTGTGAATGCAGTTAAAGGAGTATCCAGCCGCCGCTACGGACAGGCTGGATACTCTAAACCCTATGGCAAAGATGCCCTCTGGAGTCCTAGTTATTTTGCATCTTCCATAGGTGGCGCACCACTTGAAGTTCTCAAAAAATATATCCAAGATCAAGAAAAGCCGTCCTAGAAGGACGGGGTTTTAAACCCAAATTTTCGATAATCAAATGTCCTTGCCCTGCTTCACACGTTTGTAGGATTTGTTCGCAACTTGCACTCTGTTCTTGCTCGAAGGTAAGCTCTAAAACAAAATTTGTTTCGACATAAATATTCACGCAACTGCCTCATGCTCAAACTTTCCTCCGGCTAGGGCAGCATACAGTCCTGAATCAATCAACCAATGCTGCTGGGCAGCTACATCCTCCGGCAATTTCTCCGAGTGAATTATCTCTCCCAACCAAGATGCAATAATTAGTTCCAGGCTTTGTCCACTGATTTGTTCTTCCCTCACCCCTGCCCGTTCAAAATAAGGCTGAAGAATGGGACGTGGATCGATAGCGTATGTAGGTTCACTCTGCTCTAGATGAGCCTCTGTATCAGTCCATAAGTAAAATTTGTCTGGAAAGACCATCAGAAAATACGGGGCTTTTGGAAAAGTTTCGTGTGCCAGGATATTGCGCCGAAGGCTTGCTGCCCACTGGGGTGATACGTTGGTTTTGCGCTTGACTTCAACAGCCAGAACTAGTTGACCGTTGCGGTTGTCAACTGCTAAATCCCATCCTAAATCGGCTCTAACAGACATAATAAGTTCATATGAGAAATCAAATACACTACTATTTTGACGCAAAACACTAGCTGTTCGTCAAGGGCAGCGATGACAAGTTACTTACATAAAGATATCTAAAAAAAGTCTGCCTTACTAGTTAATCGTTGCGTTCAAAAAAATTCGTTATTTGTGAACAAAACCTTTTAAAATTTTCTCATAGAATCGTGGTTTTATACGTGCAGTTTGCGTTCGATTTAATAGCTTTTTTTTAAGAAAAATCATTTTTCAGGTCTTTCACTCATTTTTTTCATCCTTCTGTTTAGCTTTCGATCGCAGACCTAGAATAGCAAATATCGTGCAATTTCTTCCATCTTTAACTATAGTAAGCAGCGTAAGCGATGCTGAACGTAGTTGTCGCACTCGATTGTTCATCGTGAAGGATATAGCACCGAAAAGCTTTTTTACTCTGATGTCCGGTCAATTTCGTCGCATGGGTGGGATCGACACCTGAGAAATTGCCCAACATTACTGATGCGGATATCAGTTAGTGTCGTCCCAATCTTAGCAGCTCTGCCCCATTTGAGTTGAGATGGAGGTGCAGCATCTAAGCTACCAGAACTGAGTACCCATTGAGGCTAGTGACTGAAACCAATTTCTTAGCTATTCGGACAACTTATAGCTTAAGTTTTGCCAAGTATAGCACTACCTTTATATAGAATAAGTCACACTTTTATCCTTCATACCGACGAGTATACATAGCATCGCTGGCTTTTGCTACTAACAATTTCTTTTTTTTGGGTGTTTCTAAATAAATGCGATCGCCCTCAATCCGCAGCAACTTCCAAGTACAGCCTTGTTTAGCCCAAGCTAAATGTATCTGCTTACCAATAAAATTAGCAAGTTTTTCTTTTGGAATTGGTAGCATTACCAGTTGTGCCTTTTGTTGCTGATGACGTTTCATAACTAAATGCTCTCCAATTAAAATAATTCCCTCCTACAAGCTGTAGGAGGGTAAAAAATACTCAGTGCAACGATCGCTGTATTGAATACAAACAGCTTAGAGAAGGCTTTGGATAATATCGTTTGGCGTTTTTTTGTTCCAGCTTGGATGGAGAACGAGGTCGCTGGCAGGATACCGTTTGGCTTTTTTATCGTGCAGCAGCATGAGTTGGTTGCGGATATCTTCTGGAAATTGTGTTGATTTGTGGCTGACAGCATCACTGTTGAACGGGCTGCTCCAGAATAAATCCCAGATTTCAGTAATGTTTTGTGAACTGCACTGAGGTACTAAATTGTTGCCGAAGCAGATACTTCCTTCTCCCATAACATTGGGCAGGGGAGCTGCATACAAATTACCTGCTGGGTCGAACGAGCTACCTTTCATTGCCCAAATGTAGTAAGTTCTGCCGATCCCTACAAATAGCAAGGCAGGCAAAGGAACAGCGAGTTGCAAAGATTGGTTATTTACATTTTGGAGCAGAATGTTGTATTTTTGCGGCGGCAAATAAAGCAGAATCCATTCGCCGTTTTTACTTTTACCCCATCTGACAGTATGATTTGACAACCAACCTGAATCAATGGCTGGCGTGCTGAATGCAGCAGCGACAGCTTCAGGTGAAATTGGTTTGTATTCGACACCATCTTGAGCTTTGCTCACGAAGATATACTGCCCGCGTAAAACGAGCAAATGTCCTAGAATTTCATCTTCTGGAACGGTATGGGCGATGGTACGAGCGATCGCCATCACTGATAGCTGCGGCAGTTGCAGCACAGTTGGAGCTGTAGATCCTGTTGTATTAGTTAAATTCTCCGTTCCTACTTCTGAAGTAGCTATAGGAATTTCTGATGCTTGAATCATGGTTTTGATGAAGTAGCGCAGTTCCAAAGTTCAAAGGCGGCTTTTCTATGGGCGACATCGCGCTCAATCCATTCACCTATTGCTGCGGCTTTGTCCCAATAGCTGTTGGCAATCTTCCATTGCTCGGCTAGAAACATGATATTTTCATAAGTCCAAGGCAAACTTTCACAGACTTCCGTGCTGACATCGCACCAGATACAGCCAGTGCTTTTGTCAATCAGGGCGATCGCATCATATAAATAGCAAAGAGGGTGCGTTTGTTTGGCACACAGGTGTTGGAACCGCTCTAGATCGATTGTGTCGGCACGGAGCAGCCGTTCGGGAGTAAAACCAAACTTTTCTTCCCAAATTTCCAAGTCGTAACCAAATCCGAGCAGCGAGAGTAAGAATTGGTCGCACTCTTCTAGATCTTCTAGATCTTCATACCACCAATCATTAGTTTTAGGTAGGATTGGTATTTCGTACTCTCTTGAGGTAGTAGTTTCAAATTCCTCCCATAATTCTATGGCAAAAAGTTGTTCGTTGACTAAGTGCAAAAATTCAATTTCTTTGTCGCAGTAAACGCTATCAAACGTGCGCCGATCTAGTGGAATTTTAGATGCTTTCCACTTTTGAGGAAAAACCTTTTGGTAGAGATGGAGAAGTTGAGTTTTACAGGATAAATCTTGCAGGTATTCGAGAGCATCGGTAACGGTTATAGGCGTGCGGTATTGCAGAATTTGTTGGCTAAAAGATGACAGCGATGCCGATACTACGTGCATATACGATGAATGTTATGCAGCCATTGTTTGGCTGCACTTTTAACTTAGATAAGTTTCGGCGTAATTCGGGCAGGGGTAGCAGGAGCGCGACA
Organism: Chroococcidiopsis thermalis PCC 7203; assembly: GCF_000317125.1. GTDB lineage: Bacteria > Cyanobacteriota > Cyanobacteriia > Cyanobacteriales > Chroococcidiopsidaceae > Chroococcidiopsis > Chroococcidiopsis thermalis. The sequence goes on along the minus strand of NC_019699.1, from coordinate 259,773 downwards.
TAGGTTTAGATTCGCGCTAGCGATCGCCACTTCCCACTTTTGACCGCTGGTGTATGCTGCTTCAATCTGCGGCTGTAAGGCAATCAAAGCAGTTATATCTAAACCTTTTTGCAGCTTTAATTGTTCGATCTGCCAAGCTAGCGACAAAGCCGGATTGAGCTGCGATGGTGCAGCGCCAAGTTCCTGGCAAACTGCTGCAACAGAACCTTTAGTTCCCGCACGTTTGAGCATTTGAATGCGTACCGTATCGCCCTCAGTTCGGCGTTGAATTTCAGCATTTGCTAGCTGGGGCATATATGCCCCAATGGTGGTGCGGAGAACATCATCGTTGGCTGCAATGCTTTCATCTAGAGGAGTTTCTTGACCTTCGATTACCAAGACGTATTTCATAGAATTACTAAAATAATTTGAGTTGATTTAGATCGGACGGCCGCGCTACAGGCGCTTGGGGTAAGTCGGGTACGACAACTTGACGAGTCGGAACTTGTTTTGGCTGAGATTGCTGGCGTGATGAAGAGCGAGCTTGCATCTGCGGCAAATTTTCTTTCAGTTTTTCGATCGCTTGCAAGAGCGGTAAACTACTTGCTTCCAAGGCACTGAAAGTCGAGCCGAATAACAAAGGTGGTTCGTCAGCAATGCCAACTGCTATCAGTAGCTTTCTCTCATTTTCATGCAGCGGTAGTATTTGCAAGTTGACGACGATGGTAGTCTTGTCAAAGTCAAACTTGTCTTGTAAAGAGGATTCAGATTCGGTTATTTCCGTGTCGGTTTTGCTCAATGGAGTCGCAGCAATGGTGTTTAGGCTGCTAGAAGGTGCAATACCATCGCTAGATTCTTCGTCGTCATCGTCCAAATTCAATTGAGCTAGTTGTTCAGTATCGTCAGCTGTAGAATGGGCAGAACTACTAGCAGAACTACCAGCGGATTGCTTGTTGTGAGTAAGTGCAGTCATGATAAGTAGGCTAATCTGTATAGAGTTTTAATAGTGATGCCAAATTTCTTGAAGGTTTTCCACTTGTATTGGCATTCACCAGGTTTGTATTTGGGGGAGAGTTGACTCCATTGCTCCCAACTAGCTAGCAGGGTGGGACTAACACTATGCAGTGCCATGCCAACATAAAGCCAAGTGTCGTAACTATCGGCAAATTTGGGATGGATGACTTCCAGCAGAATCAGTGCTTGTTGGATGTTGCCGTCGATGCCTGGATAGAGGCGAGTATACTTGTCAGTAACGCAATGCTGGCGAATGCTCGTACTGTTTCGAGCATAGTGTCTAGTTTTCTCGGCACTAACGCGCATTTTGCCAATAATCCAGTCTGGAGCATTGGCAATTTCAACTTCGCTAGGGCTGCAACCTGGAAGCCATTGGTAGCAATATCCTTGAGGATGTCCAGAAGGTGGGAGTACGGAAGATAGATTTTTGCCTCTCAACTCCAAACATTCTCGTTGCCTAGTATGGATGCGCCTGGATTTGAGATTTTCTAGAGGGAAGTAGAGATGCAGGGGTAGACGGTAGAGATATTGCGCTCTATGAGGGCGACCTGACGTGAATGCAACTGTATGTGGTAAGTAAGCAAGGGCAGCATTTTTAATTTCATCGGGTGAAAAGTTAGCGAATTTGGAGTTTTTATTGTTTTCATTTGAGAAGTTGGAAGTTAGGACTTGTTTATACGCACTGATGCCATCGCAATCGACAGCAATTATGAATTCACGAGCGTTAGCACCGCAGATCAATGCAACACCTGTAGGCGATACTTGGGTGAAGCCTTCTCTTCGGTCGAGGACTCGAACTTTACCTGTAGAAGCAAGTTCCGATTGCAACTGTTTGGGAGTAAACGGTCGTTGTTCCCAGCGATAGCCTAAAGGTCTTTTCCAGTGCGTAGGTACGAGATGCCAGTGTGTTGGCAGAATTTCCAGGGTAGAAATAACGACATCAATAGCTTTTGCATTCATATTTGAAATGCAACTTTATGCACTGCAAATATGGCACAGCCATTTTCGTTGACTGCAATAGTCGCTTTGCTATTTAACAACTGCAAGCTGAATACATCATCAGCTATTTGTGGCGATCGCAGCCGAAAATGTATATTGTATTCTTACCTAATAAGATATGTATGGGGTTACAGCAGTTAAGTTCAAAGCTACTCTACTTATTATTAGGTGTCAATTATTTTTGGGCTTGGCGACAACTAGAACAAATGTTCAAATCGTTATCCGAAGCAGCTTTCACATCTACGTATAATTGGCGCGAAATGCAAAAATAATTGTCGTTCAATAACTTATTTTTAGATCGTCTTCATGGTGTATGCTAAACTTCCTCAGTTATTTGATGGCAACCTACAGTCAGTACAATAGCAATTAAAGCTAATAATACAGTTTTGTCGAGATAATTTAATAACATATATTTAACAAAATATAAGTTCCCCTTACATCCTTTTTAGGGTAAAATTCTTTTTCGTTAATAAATTTTATATATCGAGGAAAAATTGAACTTTCTAGGTTTAGGTTGAAGCAGATACTAAGTTTTACAAATACTATAAAAGTAATATAAAAGCGTTATCGCTATCGTAGTAGCAGATTAACGCTCTAGTCAAAAGCAAGTGCTATAGTGATAAATCTCTACTTTTGGAAGCGACACCATTAGTGCGATCTGCTACTTTAGAATCCAGATAAATTTCACTTTTAGGAGTATAGGTTTGTTGAATAACTTGTTGGCGCTGCTGTTGTAGGTCTTTCATAATCTGTTTTAAGGGAATCAAGTCAATACCCTTCTCACCTTTTGACTCCGATTCAGCTACCTTAGCAGCCACTATCTTAAAATAGATTTCTCGCTGTTCCGCAACAGACAGCTTGCCACTATTTGCTCGAATTTTCTGATTTATTTCGTCGTTTTCTTGCATCATGGCATTAGACGAGGGTTGACCTTCCCGTTGAATATTATTCCATTCTTGGGCTAGGAAAGGATGAAGAGTCAGGGCAAGCTCGCCAATACCTTTTATTTCCTGGTTTTCGTTTAATTGTTGTTGAGATCGATCGGTAGGTACACTGCTACTATTAGCACCATTAAATAGCTGCTCCAGATCGAACAACTGTGCTTTTTGAGCCATCAGCTTAATATAATTAATGTCTTGTTCTGAAATATTCATTTTGGTGATTTCTTGAGAAATTCCATCTGACTTTTTTTCAAGCTGGAATTCAAATAGCCCTTGCCGATCGCCATTAATCGTAGTTTTATATAGAGATAAACTAGCTTTATTATGCTCTGGGTCGCGGCGGCGAACAATCGTTAATTCACCCACAGTCAGCTTGTCTGTTTTTGCCTTTTGCAAAATCCCATTTAGCGTGCCAAGCAGTTCAACTTGTTTGAAACTTTCTAAAGTGGATAGCGTTCCCGCAGGTGCGAGAGAACCTAGAGTATTAGCTACATCTCTGAGGTCGGATGTAGATAGCGATCGCAGTGTTTTCTGGTCTGCTAAGCGTTCTGCTACCATCACGAATTCCTGCCGTTCTGCTGGTAGCATCTCCTTCGATCGCCCAGTTATTTTAGGCGTGCCATTTCGCTCTAGTTTAAATTCCATCAAAGGCTGTTTGAAACCTTGTAATTCGTCTTGGCGGCGATGAATCGTAAACTTTTCACCTTGTTTAATAATTGCAAAGGCATCGCTACGGTACAACAGCGAACCATCAGTTTGAATTTGTCCGTATCGTTTTAGTAGTGCCGCAGATGTTTTAGCAATCCTTTTATTCTCAGATGCAAAGCGCTGACGCTCTAATTTTTGACTGAGAATTTTATAGATAGGAATGTGGAGCTGACGCACCCACTGTTTAGTTCCAGGTTGGATTTTTGGACTGTCGAGTACTTGCTTGTAAGTATATTCAACAGCAGTTTTGGGGACAACTGAATTTTGATTTTGCTCTTGGCTAACTTGTCGTGGCTGACTGGAAGCAGTGTTTTCTAATGTAGCGCTGTTTTGGCTTGCTGATGGTCTATCTCGCTCCGAGTTACGATCTTCTAGCACTAACTTTGAAGAAAGCTCGTTTAATTGCTGTTGATAATTTTTAATTGTGGCAGCACTTTCTAGAAATACGTTAGCAATCCGCCGATCGATAGATGCTAAATCTTTCACTACCTCTCTTAACCGCTCCGAGCTTTCATTGGCAGCTACATCTTTACTTAATTTTGTTAGCTCTTCTGCTTTCTGGTTGCGTGTTGCCATTAATTTAACCGCTAACACTAAATTACTTTCTAGTTCTTGTTTGAGCGACAATAAATCCTTACTGTCGAGTCGTTCGGCAGCTGAAAGATTGCTTTGGGATGACGCGCCTTCTAATCGATCCTCTAGTGAAAGAGCTGAACCAGCAGCAACAAGCGGCTGCTGGACGTTGGCAGTGCAGTTAGACAATCCAGCCAATTCTTCTGGTGTTAGAAGTTGGGTAGCTAGATTCGTCTTGCAGTTCCCCGTCTCGTCTTGGGTGTAGAGGACAACTTCTTTGCCAGATTCAGTCGTACCAACGATTTGCAGACACGGCTGGCGATCGTCGGTTTGACTGATGCCATCAGCCACATCCGCTGCCAACCGTTGGGAAATAGCCTGTAGCTGAAATTCGGTTGGTGCTTCTGCCTGATATTGACTTGCTACAGAATCTAATTTCTCCCACTTCCAAGCATCGGGCAAATCCCGCTCGCGGGAAAGAACGTAAACATCGCTACCAATATCCACGCGAACGCGATCGAGTTGTTCTGGTTGTTCCTCTTTATTTTCCCTAAGTTTTTCAAAGATGAGTTTGACAATCTCTGTAATTGAATTTGTTATCTCTCTACCCATAGAGTAAAGCGTCTCTACAGATTTATCTGTCATTCTCGTGTAATAATTTCCTAATTCTGTGGCGCGTTCGTCGTACATGGCAGTGTAGGTAATCTATCTAGAAGGACGGTATTTTTGAATTGAACGAAGACAAGCTGGCGATCGAAGCGGATGACAATCAGCGATGGTTTAGCACCACCTGCTATGAGGGTGGCGCAATAGATATTGTCTAGGAGATCGCGGTTGTAGTAGTAGACGAGAATGGAATCGAAGTAGTGAGTTTCGATACTGGGTGGAAATTGGTAAGACCAGCGGGATAGCCTTTGATACTTTTCGATTTCTCGCTCTAATTGAAGGTCAATCATTTGAAATAAACTTGGCTGGAAATGGGTTGAGTTGTGTCAGAATAAACCTTGAAGATTTACCAGGGGTTGATTTTTAGTCGGTTGAGGTTGTTGAGGAATAGGAAAGCGTTTGTTAACTTCAGCCATTCTGCTCTCCAAATCTTCTTGACTGGGGCATTTTTGGGTGCTTCTTTTTGCAAATCTCGTCCTTAACTTGTGCCACGAACTTTGATTTAGTTCTTCCCAAGACTCGATAGTTTTAGGAATTTTGATTTTTTTCAGGATCGGCACTGAACCTTCTTTCTGATTGCTGTAGGCTGGGTTAATCAACACGCATTTACCTTGCGGTAGCTTGAGGAATTGTGCGGGTTCAAATAATTTGCGCGTCTTTTCTTGATTGCTAATAGAAGTACTTGTCTTGCCCCCACCGCTGGTACGCGATTTCTGTTTGTATTTAATCTCTTCCTCACCTAAATAGGCAGAGAATAGGCGAGCTGATTCTTCTTCACCAGGATTGAAAACAAACTTAGTACCGCAGGCACCCAGAATAGTTTTGGCAATTTCTTTGCTATAAATTTTCTCCAGCTGACCCATATTCTGCCAGCCTAAAATACCGCAAAAACCTTCAGAGCGCGATTCGTTGAGCCATCGATACAAATCGGGTAGATAAATTGAGGGTAGCTCGTCTAGAGCGACAACTAAAGGGTCTTCGCGCCTTTTGGCAATACTACGCGATATTACCATGTGCAGAATGCTGGTCATGAGAGGACCGACAGCATCTCGGCGTTCTCGGTCGAGTCCGAAGATAATCATTTGCTGGCGCTTCACTTCCAAGGGTAAGGTAGTCTTACCGACAAAACATCCGAGAGTGTTTTTAGCCATAAAGCGAGTGAACATCAACGATGCCGTACCTGCAATTCCAGCTACAGTTTTCTCCGAATCAGCAGAGGAGAATAATTGACCGAAGGCAATCTTAATCCACGGATTCAGATTAGCTGATTTCAATCGCTCTACCATTTTTTCGCTAGACAAAATGGCAGCAGCGGTCATGATATCTGCGTAGCTTTGGCTGGGATTATCTTTACTTTCAAATTCTTTAGCAAGCATGAGAATTGCTTGCGTTAACTGGTCGCCAGCCGGACCAAAAAAAGCATCTTCGTTAGTATTGCCAGCCAGCCTAAAGTTTTTATTAATCACCGTAGCTAACTGCCTTGCAGTTTCGGCATCGCTACTATCTCGGAGAAAGTCAATTGGGTTGCACACTTCTGATTCGGGAAAACCTGGAGCAAAGATGTGTACGTCATACCCTTTTTTTCTGGCATAACTAGCTATTTTAGCAAGAGAAGGATATTTAAAATCGTAGATAACAATGCCAAATTCTTGCTCGATCGCGGCATAAATCATTGGTAGAATAGCACTTGCCGTCTTACCGCTACCAGGTCCGCCGATTGCTGCCGTTCCCCGCTGGATATCTGGTATATATAGATTGTTTCGATCTAATTTGTTCGCTCCAATCCATAAAGCTGCACTGTCACATCGCGGTTGTTTCATCTGTTTTACGGCTATTCTTTTGGCATTTGCTACTTCAGCATTACTACCCCAATAGCTACTAGCTAGCTTTTTCTTATTGCCCTTATCTAGTACTTGTAATGCTACCAGTGTCAAAATTCCCCCAGCTAATATCAATCCTTGAGTAGAGAGGAAAGGCGAGATTAGCTTATCGGTATATTCGTTAACTGCGCGAGCGGAATTATCGCTTACTTTAACTTCCTTAACAAAGTTTTTGTTAGCTGATTGGTTCATATTCTTGAAAAGATATCTTAAATAAAAAAATGCCTTACAGTTAGTTACTTGCACCGTCTATCACTGAGGAACGCTGAGGGGGCGACCCAACAAAATTGCATCCATTTCTTTGTAATTGAGGAACTGAACCGGACCGATACCATAGGGACTGCAACCGAGGTCGGGTATGCCGCGCTTGCAGATGCGGAAAAACATAACGGTTGTAATGCTGCCGTTCGCTTCGTTGACGTTCCAAATAACTTGCTTGAAGCTCTTGCCGAAGGGGTGGCGACCAGTCGGTTCTCTACGATCGAAGAGATTGCCCAAAACTCCGAAACCACCCCTAACTTTTTGGCTCTTTCCAGAGATCCATTGCGCTCCAGTCAACTCGCCGCTGCCTGCCAATTCAATGTGGGCGCATTGAGAATCGCAGGATACATTAAACCCAGAGCGATCGCTACCCGAAATCGATCTGTGGCGATCGCTTTCTAGCGTTCCCAGTGGCAGGTCAACTTTACCAACAGCGGTAAGATCTGCGGCGGGAATGCCTGGAAACTTGCCAAATGGCAGGAGTGCTAAACCAGGCACTTTACCGATAATGTTATTTTGCCAGTTAGCAAACTTTTGCAGCGCCGCATCTGTCAACCCTGGAATATCTGTCAGTTTGTAGTTGTTGAGATTAATATATTTACCCAACTCCACATTCCTTAGTACTGGGTAGGTTTCGAGCAGGTTGGAGATCGTTTGGTCGTCCAGGGCATAGGAGCGGGCGAGTTTGGCAACTAGATCGCGAATCGGTGGCACGTCTGCCACTTGCAACTTGCCTAAGCCAGGGATAGCTTCAGTTAAGTCTGCAATTGTCTGCCACTGGGTTAGCTCCAGGCTATCGAGTTTGAGTGATTTCAGGTTCGCGCCTGTCATGCTGGCAATATTGCGGACTGAAAGCTTTTCAATGCCAAACTCAGATGCTTCAAAGTCGCCCAGTTCCATCACGTCGGCAACGCTTTGTCCGGCTTGCCAAATCCGTCTAGCCTTCATGCCCTGACTTTTGATGTTGGGCAATTCAGTCCCGCCCGCTTCAGAGAACATCATGTTTTTGAACGTAATCTCGTTCCAATCGGGGACTGGGATTCCACTATAGTCGCGAGTTGGAAAAGAAGAATTGCTGGGATTGGCGTTGGCAACTACGATCGCTTCCTCTGGCGTAGCAGCTCCGGCTTTGAGGGCGTGCAGGGCGATCGCGGCGACAAATCCCAGAGTCAGTAAATATCGATCTCTTTTACTATGCGATCTAGCGCAGCTAGTTGTGGATTTTTTAGCAGATGTATCTATATCTAGAGCTGCGATCGGGTCGGCAGTAGCAACGAGGCTCGAACAGTTAGGGTCGTTATACGCTTTTTCCATAATTATCTTCCGTAAGAATTAATGACAGTTGGTTTGTTGATTGCTGATGTCGATCTAGCAGGCATGGCTGGGGTAGGAGCTACAGTTGGCACTATAGGTACGGTGGATGGGGTAGAGAAAGTAGCGTTGTTAGGGGGCAACATGGTAGGAAAACGCTTGCCTCCTAGTTGCATCAACCTTTCCACTAACTGCATCGATACTCCGGCATTTGCCGCAGCCGCGTTCGCGTCCGCACCGGATTGGAGTTCGCCTACAAGGTGAGTCAGTCTTTGCCACAACGATCCTTGTGCGTCGATCCACTTATTGGACAGTGCCACCTGCATTCCCCTAGTTACCCATTGAGCATCGGCAGTGGCGTAGGAATTTGGTCTGGGCTTACTTTCATCTGGCATCGGCTCTATGTCGTTTTCGATCGAGATTTCGCTGTATTCGGGAGCGCCAGTACCAGCTACGAGTCGAAAGTGATAGCTTTTTTTCTGACCGTTGGATTCGGTAATCACAGTCAAGTGTTCGCCGTATGGTGCGTTGGGCAATCCTGGAATCATGACTCCATCGATCGCGCTGATATGAATTAGTCCCGCCCCTGGATTTTCGCAGTCCCTGCCCAGTCCTGATAAACAGCCATCAACATCGATAATAAATTTGGACTTTTTGCTGCGATCCAACCAAGCCCTTCTGATGACTTCCCCTGTCTCAAAGAAGGATATGGATACCCCATGACCAGGCCATGCTTTAACTGTTTGTAGTCGTGCTTGCCTGCCCGTTACCAGACTAGCTTTGAGCGAGCGCACCGTACTGATGGGGGATGCTGCGGCTGGGGAAGGAGCTAGATTTGCTAGGGCAATTGCGCCTACGGTGATGAGGAGAAAAGAAGAAAAGATATTTGGTTTCACAAAAGACCTCTAGTAATTGACAAGGCGATAGGGGTGATTTTGGATGAAGGTTTACAGCTTCAGCGAGCGCTCGACTTCAACGACAATTTTGGTGTTTTGCGGGATATACCAAATATCGGGACGCTGGGCAATTTCATCGGTAGCTTTTTGAGTGCGGCTGCTAATCGAATCGGCAAGTTGACCGAAAGCACCCTGTAGAAACGCACCTGTCATCGAGCGACGCTGGCGCGTGCGGCGCGTGCGGCTGCCACCAAAAGGCAAGTCGTCTACCACTTCTTCATCAGGTTGGTTCACGATCTCGCCAATACTGGCTAGACCTGCAACTGCACCTAGCGTCAGATCGAACCCAGCTATCTCCTTGCCTTTGTTATGCATTTTTTTGGCAATTAGCGGACTGCTATTCTTACCCGATATACTAATAGCACCGCTAGGAACGGGATACTCGGTTTCGTCTTTGAGAATGGCAGTCACTTCGGCATGAACTTCGGAGGCGCTATCTACAGAAGTCATGGCGATTGTGACGAGCGTGCCAGCAGGGATGCCGATTTCACCCGTGTGAGCCATCAGCGGTTCGTCAAGGCGGGCGACAAACCTACGTTTACTACCGTTAGAGCGACCGTCGCGTTGTTGGGAGAGAAAAAGTGGAGTTACAAGGGTAGCGCGAGCATGAGAACCGATCGTTAGGTATTGCGGTTGCTTGCCTGAGAGAATTTGTGCTTCTTCTGGGAGGTAGTCGTAACTAGCTGGCGTTGCGCTAGGTGTGGCGGCGACAGTAAGGGGGCGATCGCCAGCAATACCTTTGACTGCGGTAGGTGAGAGTGACGGCTGCCATCTCGGTTTGAGTTGTTCGATCGCGTCGGGACTGCTGCTGTCCGACTCGAAGGAGGAATCGCCATCATTTTGCGTCGGTTTGAGTTCTGGGACGTTATCTTCTGATTGGGCTGCTGTAGCGCGGGCTGGATCTAAATAGGGCAGCGAACGATCGTCACCACCAGCACTAGAATTACTACCATCGACAAGACTAGCACTGGCATATTTGTCACCGTAATCGATCTTGCCGATAGAGCCAATCCTGCGTAAGCGTTCTAATTCGGCAAACGGGTCTTTAGGCGCTGCTGGTGCGATTGCGATTCGAGGCGCGGGCATTGTTGCTAGCGAAGCAACAGGTCGCGGGGCGGGCGGCACTGCTTGTCTGACGACAACAGTACGTGTTGCTGCTGGTGTAGCTGCTGGTTTGGGCGGAGTCTCTACTTTGTCGGCTGGTGGTTTGCTCAAAGCAGCCAACTCTTCTTTTTGTCTAGCCAGTGCGAGTTTGGCATAGATATCGCCGTCGTTGTTTTTCGACTCTATAGTGCGATCTTGAGGTGCAGTTGCGGACTTGGCAATAACTGGATCGCTACTACCGTTCATTACGTTGTTGAGGCTGAGGTAAACTACGAGAAAACCAACACCAAAAACACCACCGATCGTACCCAGACGCGAGAAGGGTGACGTGACAAAGGAATGCTGAGTCCGTACTTCGGCAGGATCTTCTATTTCCAAGTCTTCATCTTCTAGGTCTTCATCGAAGTTGTCTACAGAAGATGCAGAATTTACTTTGCTGTCATCTTCTAACGGTAAAAGTTCGTCTATTGCTTGTGTCATAACTGATTCTTGATACTGCGGAGATCTCGGTGAGAATTATTTTGTGTTGGCTGCTTTTTCTGGCGGCTTGCCAAGTCCGAAGTCATAGATTTCGACAATTTCCAACCCCGATTTGCGGGCGCTGTAAATAGTCTTTGCTAGGTCGGTCGTGTCTGGCGGCGATTGGGGAGAGTCGATCTTTTGCACGACGATGGTTTTGTTGAAAGCCATACCCTTACCAGCATTGTCGCGGCGAGAGAACGTGACCAGCGTGGCGATCGCGTCTACTTCCCACTTGGACTCGCCAATCTGGCGCGGTTCGGAGAAGTAGCGAGGCACCAACGCCACTTGAGCGTTACCGTTAAACAAGCCAGGGGGTACGTATTCGGTGAGCTTTCTGAGAAAACTAGCGCGAAAGTCATGTTTTTCAGATAGGGCAAAGGCTGCATCTCTGGCTTTAGTAGGAATTTTCACCAAGCCTTTGTTTTTAACTTCGACATTCACTCCTTCATCTTTTTTCGTCACGACCTCGCCGTTTTCGGTAGACTGGAGCAGACCGTCCCAATTAAACAGCTTCACCATGCTGTCGGAAACAAACTTTTTAATGGTGTTATTGGTATATTGGTTTGGACCGAGGGGCTGGGCGGGAATTGTCGTACCGTCTTGAAGCTGCACGATCGTCATGCCTTTGGTGTAGCGGTTAAGGTTCATAGCAGCGCCGAGGTTGGCGAGCTGTACTACCAACGAGATGCTGCTGATGGCGGTCAAGGTGACGACGACAACTCCAACTGAGTTAGGGATCGATTTACCATAGCTGAGCAGTTGAGGAGCTGGTTTTTTTTCTTTCGTAGCTGTCATAATTGATACCTATATTATTTGAATTTTTAATTTCCTTAAGAGCGCCTACCAAAGCGCGAAGCAGCGGCAGCCGTTGCTATCTTTGCTCCCGATGCCACTCCAGCCGTTCCTGCTGTCATCGCACCACTAGCGACCCATTCAACCCCTTTCGTTAGCGCGTTCAGGACAGCCAGGCCACCACCAGCAGCCATTGCACTCGCCAGCAGCGGCGATATGATACTGATAAACAGAAGAAAAATCATTGGTTGGTTTGCTTGCGCGGTGCTAATCAACTGAGCGCAAAGTCCGAGCATGATGTGGAAGCAAAACTTTGCCATGCCTACGGCGAAGAATCCTGCCAGCCAAGCAACGATTGGTTTTTGACCGTAGGGTGTCAGCGAGGCTCCAACCGCCATCGGTGCGAGCAAGGCAACAATAATCCAGCAGATTTCAACCCCCCACTGGTAAGCGTTATTGATCGCAAGCAACCAAGTGGCGGACAAACCAGTCACGGCGGAGCCAACCGTCTCCATTGCAAAATTACCGACCGTGTTGGCGAGATTGCCGCCAGTGGCACCATCTACTGCACCTGCAAGTGGATTCGTCAGCGCGATCGCCGCACCAATCGCTCTGAGGGATCTGAAGAACCAGTCATTCTCGTTAGCATTTTGTTCTTGTGGAAACAGTTGCGGTGCGTATGCCTCCAGTTCTTCTCTTGCTTGCACCAAGCAATCGTTAACTTGTTGAGGCGTACCTCCCCTTTCATTACAGCGTTGAATCGCGTTGCCGACCATTCGGCGCAGTTGGATGTCGCCCATCGCTCGGCTGAAAGCAACGTCCAAGTCTGCGCCCCTTGCCGCATTTCCTAACATAATTTGGTCGATATGATTCATGTAATTACGCAGCGCCAGCGTCCCGTTGGCAAGTAGGTAGCCGTTTCCGAAAAGCAAGCCGATGACGATGATGGGCCAAAGATAACTGGCAAGAGCTGGTTGGAAGTCGTCATTCATCCAGTTTCTAGCGAACTGAACCATAAATAAGGCAAGCATGGCAAGCGCAAATGCAAAACCGACGATACACAAAGAGCGGTATAAGCCGCCGTTAATTGTCTCGTTCCACAACTCGTCGAAACTCTCGGCTACCAGTAATGCCCCTCCCTGTGCGGCTTCGAGTACGTCTTGACCGAAGTTAGGGTCAACTTGAAGTAACAAATAGCGAAAAAACATATAGTTGGATGACTTGAATAGTTGAAAAAATTCTCGCTCGATATCTCTGCGTGCGGAGATGCAGAGATAGCTGCAAGCATGGCGGAATACGATCGGCTAGTTGCTTTGTGATGCAGACTCAGGAGTCGTAGCGCGTAGGCGAGTCCAAGCTCCAATTGATATTTGCGTTGCCAGTTCGCCATCCATCGCCAGACTTTGACGGCGGCGATCGCTAGCACCATTTTCAGCTATTTGTTCCAGCATCAAGTTGGTATTAGCTGCATCCTGACGGGCTTGCAATTCATCGGTACGAGACTGTCCGAGCATCGATACGATCTGGGCGTTTTGAGCGGCGATCGCTTTGAGGATGTTTTGCGAAGCATCCATTTCTTGGGCGCGATCGCCTAAGTTTTTAGCTTCATCCACAGTTTTTTGAGTCGATTCAATTTCTTTACTGGTACGAGCTTGACCTGCTTCGCCTAAAACGCTGGCAACAGATGCGCGGACGGTTTGACGTTCGAGTTGACGACTGGCTTCAATTGCACCAACAACCGTGTTACTCTCCATTGGCGTTCCTTTGGTTTTCAGCTTTTGGCGCAGTTTTTCAGCACCGCTCACTGGGTCGGGGACGTTCATCTCCCCAATTGATTCGTTAATTGCTGATTTGGCATCTTGTTTCAATCCACCCCAGTCTACTTCAATCTGTTGGCTCAGTTCGTTCTTTAACTCGTCAAAGTAACCTTTGAATTCATCCAATATGTCGTTGAAGAAGTCACTAATATTCAGAGAGAGAGCATAACTTGGCGTTGACTGTAGCAGGATGCCAAATACTAGCACTCCTCCTAGTAACTGTATTTTTCTTGGCTTGAGTTTAAATTTCATGTAGCTTGAATGTGTAGGTGTATACGCGGTTTTTATCTACCGCTTGCTTATAAATATTTGCTAAACTTTCATTTCTTGATGTTGAAAGTCTGGAGACTCTTCCGGTGCTTTTACTTTTCTAAAAGAGACTATACTATTAGCAATTGCTAATAGCTCTATCGCTTCATCTGTTAGTTGTTCGCCGCGAATCATCTTGACATAAGTTTCCGAAAAGCGCACGATACCGAGCATGGGATCGTGGCGATATTTATCCAAGTACAAACCGCGCAACTCTTGTTCGTCTGGATTATTAGCAACAGTAGCAAGCAAGCAGTGTGGCGGATAGTAACGACAGAACGTAAGTTTGCCGTTATCATCAAGCAGCCATTGCGAATAAATGCTTTCTTTTTTCGGAAAGAATGCTTCCGTACAGTTGCGGGAAATGATTTCGTAAGGATACTTGAAACGCTCGACAAACGGATCTACAGCACTCGATTGAATCCGACCGATCAAGCGCGTCGTCAAGTTAGCAAATATTTTAGCGGCGGACTTGCTCTTGTAGATACTTTCTGGCTCTTGCGCCGACAAAACGACGCGAATTCCGGCTTTGGCTCCGTTGGCACATAACCGACCGATCAGTTCGGCGATCGCTTCAAACTCAAATAGAATTGGTGCTTCATCTAGAAAGAAAATGGAAACCTTGGACGAGAGAGCGCGGCGTAAAGCAGCAGCGTAGGCACTGAGGGCGAGGATTGCCGCATCCTCTTCGCTGGAGAGCGATCGCAATGCAAATACGAGCAACCTAGCATCCGTTCTGAAGCTAGAGGGGCGAGCGACCGATTGACCGATACGCGAATTCAGCCAGAATTTTAACCGCAATCGGATTTGGTCTAAAGCCTCTAAAACTTCTTTACTATTACTGGCAATTGTATCGAGCTTGAGATAACCAGGGGAGCAATAATTGTAAAAATCTTCCAGCGTCGGCGTGTCTTGCCATTCGGCAGTACCGACTCCCTTTTCTATCGCTAACTTATAGCGTAATTTGAGATCGTCATCGTTGAAAAATGTCTCCAATGCTAAAGTTAATATGCTTTCAATCTGAGAAATTCGAGTTGAGTTAGTCCCAGTTGGTTTAGTCCCAAGTACCATTGCCATGAGTACGGATTTCAAAAATTCTTTGAAATCTGTCATTCTTTCTTTAATCGTTTCCCGATCGTAACCTCTTAAATCTGGTAATTCAAATAAGTTATTCGACTCTTTAGTAATATCGAAATACGCACCATCATCGCCAAAAAAGTTAGTGTAATCGGTGAGAGTGGAAGTACCGTCAGGCTTAGGATAGTCGAGGGCAACGACGGGAGTTCCTCGTGCTAAAGCTGGAGTGAGAATTCCCGAAACAGCCACGGATTTACCGGAGCGAGTCGTACCGAATACAGCAATATTTTTATGTTGTTTGTATAGATCGATGTGAACTGGCGTACCGCCTTCTTCGGCAATCAACTCAAAACCTTCTTTATCGCCAGTGGCAGTTTGCATCAAAGGCATCAAACCTGGCGCTTCGCAGGAAAAGTACGGTAAGCGACGGTTGAATGGTCTTGTCAGCAATTTCTCCCAAACGGGCGGAGTGCATTGCAACCAAGTTTTCCAAGCGTATTCAACTTCTCTGTTGACGACTGCCGGACGCAGAAAACAAGATGATAAGTAGCGGCAAGCATTGTCAAGCTGTTTTCTGGTCTTTCTATGTACTAGAAAAACTACTGCCGTATGGATGGGAACGTTGCCCTTATATATGGTTTCTTGTGCTTTGATCCCCTCCTCGATATTCATGTTAGATTTAACGTCAACCGAGTTGCTGTCGGCAGACATTGCCGAGGCTGTAATTGACTGTTTGGTAATGCGTTGTAAAGCAACTTTAGCTAGGCTTTGATTAGCCTTAGTCAGTTGGCAGATGACTTCAGTGTTAGTGACTCTATCTTTAGCCAGAACTGACCATAAATAACGCAGTTGCGAGTATTCATCAACCCAACCGCCAGGTTTTTCGCTAAAGTTGAGAACTCCAATGTATTCGTCTTGGAGCTTAATCCAAGCGCGGTCTAGGAATGGTATGGAGTTTTCGTTTTCTAGTAGATGATGGCGGATGTGAAAGTCGCTTGTCTGAATTTCGCTCAGTTTTTCTTCATCGAGGTAGAGCGAGTTAGGAATCGGTGGTATTTGAGTCCGATTGAATTGCTGCCACAACACTTCCCAGATATTTTCGCCCGTATAGGCGCGGAGATTCAATCCCATCGTATTGCTGAGGATTTGTTCCCACAGTTGGAAACCGTTGGCGAAGCTATCGCGGAGGATATTTTCAACTCGTCCGGCGCGAAAATCATGAATTTGTCCGGTAAATTGCTTCCAGCCGAGCTGCAAACGCTCGATCGCTTTTTCGATCGCGTCGTAGTTGCGGCTTTCTTCTGATGCAGCCACAGTATAAGTACACCAAAGACGCAAAAACTTATTTTTCCGAATGCCTAGTTGAGTTAGTTCGCGCGTCCGCAGGCGCTCGGAACGCATCAATAGTTGCAGCGGTTCTAAATTGCAGCCTTGCTCGATTTTTAGTAATTCCTGCTGGCGGCGCTCGTCGTCAGCGAACGAACCGACATGAATCGTCAGCGTTTCGCCTTCAGGTAATTCTTTGAGTCCGCCTTCGATTCTTTCAAAAATCGGCAGAATTTGTTCTTGGGGTAAAGATGAATGAATTCCTTTAGCCTCAAAGCAAAATTTGATTTGAATGTCTTCATTTTTCTTGAGGACGATTGCGCCGATATCTTGGCGATCGGCTAGAGAGATATTCACAATCCCTGCTAAATGAACGATATCTTCAAAAGGAGTGAGATTCTTGACAACTCCTATTTGTTCTGGATCTAATGCTTGTCTGCCAACTTTGTTTTTTGACTTTGCTGTCTTCGTTGCAGTCATAATAAAAATATTCTCGATTTCAAAATGCTCAAACTTGGGTTGGTGAGAGATTAGCGACGGCGACGTGTATGCCTTTTTTTCTTGGTTTTTCTATTAGTTGGCGTACCAGTCAGCGAAGCGAAAGGTTGATAACCTTTTGTGACTCGCGGCGTGCCGATAAATTTACCGAAAAAATCTTTATTGGCGCTGACCGTCCACCATGTTGCCCAACCCCAGGCGATCGCGATTCCAGTTGCCAGCCAAGATAGTTGCAAAAACCCTTTGACTGCCATGTACATAATTAAGGCGATCGCGCTCCAGGGAAGGATTTGGTCGGCGGGGAACGGACCGAGGCGGGGTTGCTGTCCCAAAACGCGGTTGACGCTGCGAAATTCGCGTTCTTGCTTGCTCATTTATGACTTTATTTGTTTGAAATCTTGGGTGTGGAAACTCTGTTTAGGAATGCTGCTACTGACACGATCGATTGAGGAGAAGTGGAACCAGGAATGTCAAAACTTAAGTGTTACGATGCTACTTAGGCAGCACCACCGCCAGCACCACCTACTATGAGTCCAGCGAGAATATCTCCAATCACAACAGTAACGGCAACAATGATTGGCGTTCTAGCCAAGATTTGCCAGTCCTCGTCATTTCTAGCAGCTTGCACGATGCGTACTAAAGCAATACCCAAGTAAATTAAAAATAACCCGCGCAGAATCGCAAAAATGAATCCAACGACTTGTGCGTTAATGCCAGGAAAGTAAGTGGTGTTTCTGAAAAACGTCTCGGCGTTGTTCATGAACTGGGCGCTGGCGGGTGCCGAAGCAAAATCTATGATAAAGATTGTAGAGACAACAAAAAATAAAATCGTATAAATGTTGATACCGTATTTTCGCTGTAACTTTTCAAAGTTGAGCAGTAGCGCATTAGCTTCTTTGGGTAGCATCAACACGATTGAAGTGAGAAACATTAAACTGGATAGCACCAGATTGTGAAGGGAAATATCTACAATCATCAATCCACTAGCCACAGCCATGAGTGCTGCAATTGAACTCTTTTCTCGCCATGTTCTTTTACTGCGCTGCGATCTTAGTAGATAATTGCTAGCTTGTGTATAGCTAGATTCGTTTCTTTCGGACTCAAACTCGTAATGCGTTTTCATGCTGAAAATTGTCAGATAAAAAGTGGTGGTGAAGTGAACGATCGGAGCTAAACTTATTGAGCTTTCTGTTTAGAGGCTCTCGATAACAATCATTTTGGCTTTTCCCACCGTCAACCACAGCTAATAAACTTCTGATTTTTCTTCGGAGTTCTGCGTTGAGAAAAACTACGAAAAGAGTTGATGCTGTAGTATATCTTCTATACGCATAAATGCCCAGAGCGATCGAGATCGCACAATGATCGCGCGCCGTCGGTTCTACGGCTGCATTTGCCAGAGCGAAGAAGCAAAAGCTAACTGTCTATCTGACACTGCTGCCAAGGCTCGCGGATGAAGTAAAGGGCATCGCGTCCTTGGACTTCCATACCACCTCGATTCTGCGTTCCCCAGCGAGTAACAAATTTCTTGCCATTTTGACGATGTTGAACGGCAACAGTAAAGTTATTTCGTAATTCTCGATAACATCCTTCTATATTCGTCAGGGTTAAATCCAGTATCGGAATATCGAATTTACCTGCTGCTTTATTCACCACAAAAACTCCTTCATTGCCTCGTTCTATCAACAAGACAGTTGAGCTGTCAACGGTAGCCAAAACATTTTCTTTGACGTTGCCACCTGCTTTACTCCGTTGGTACATAATTTGACGAAACTTCACGCCAGTTTTGATGTATGGCGCATCAGCATGATCCCAGTTGAGTATTAAGGGAGTTCCACTTTCTCTAGCTAGTACGTAAGCTGTTGCCAGGTAGGAGTCAGAAGGATCGTCGTAGGGATTAATCGCACTAGAATTAATCTCTCGAATCGTATCGTGGTTTCTGCCAAAAGTGACGCTACGCGAATCATCTACGGCGATAGGAATTCGTAGCGATCGCAAATCTCCACCAAAGGTAAATGCTGCTTTCATGGAGTTGTAAAGGATAAAGTCTGTTACAGCAGCAATCCACTTGTAATCGCCTGCACGGGTATCGCTATCTGTAATCACCTCAAGGTAATTCCAAGTTGAGCCTTTACTTTCGCGATTAATATAATCGACATACTCTTTGACAACATCTGCTGGCATATGCTTGGCAGCGTCAAATCGAAATCCATCAATTTCCAAATCGAGCAGTTTCTTTAAATGCGCTTTTTGAATTTTTTTCACGTTGGCGGTGTATTTTAGATCTGGAAGTCTCCCCAGCCAACAATTTAGTTCTGAATTTCTGTTGCCATCGTTATAGTTAATATCACAGGGTTTCTTGCCAGGATTGCCTGGAGCAGAATAAAAGTCATCTTTACTCAAACCTGGAAATTTAGACAAGTCTTCAAAATCATCGCCACCACCTAAGTTAGCCATGTGGTTGAACACAACATCAGCAATGACTTTAATTTGACATTCATGAGCTTGAGCGATTAGCTGTCGTAAATCTTCTTGGGAACCTTTGCCTTCAATAACACCGTAATCTATCGGTTGATATCGCGCCCACCACTTTTGACTAGAATTAGATTTTTGTGTTGGAGCAATTTGGATGTGAGAGTATCCTTGGTCAGCGAGTTCGCAGACGAATTTTTTTACATCATTGTAGTTCTGGTTAAAGGCATGAAAAATCGCAACTGGTTGTTCTGCTACTTGCGCTAAACCAGGAAAATTAAAAGCTATGACCAGAGAAATCGCCAAGACAAAGGCAAACTTCTGGCAACGCATAGGTTTCTTGAAAGCTGAATGCATCTGGATTAAAATTAATTTACTTACGGCGTTAAATTAAAATTTTTCCTCAGTTAGTTTTGAGAGATTTACTATAATTTTTAACGACATCCTGTTGCAAAAAAACTCATGTGCCAATTTGCAGACATCACAGTTGAGGCAAATTTTAATTTCCACAGGTCAAAATCCCTGACTTAGTGCCGTCGGCTTTCGCTTGTACCTCAACTTTGGGTTGCTGTCCTGGGTAGCAGCGGACTAACACTTTATCGCTACTACGGGTCAAGTACAAAACGTAAACGGCTTGACCGTTTAACTTAGCTGGGGCGAGTTGTGGCGGGGCAGGTGCAGTAGCGATCGCGGGCGCTAAGCTGGCAATGCCAAGAAATACAATTATTGCTCCTACGATCGATCCCGAACAACGGTTTATCGGTTGCAACATCGGTCTAACACCTTGAGTAACAGTTTTGACTAGAGCCTTTTCATTCACTCTTTCGCTCTAAAAGACAGTAATTCACCCAGAAGTATACGATGCAAAATTAGCCAGCGATCGCATTCTTCATTAACAATCTCGGTGAAGAAAAGATATGAATGAATCAATGGCAAGAAATCCTCTTGAAAGTAATAGGACGACAGGCTGTACTGGCTAGAGATCGACTATCCAACTTGCTCCAAGAAGTTTTTCGCTCAAGCTTTAACAACAGGAAGTTCCTGCCAACAAGTCGTGTAACGGGGCGATCGCATTTCCTTTCTGCCCCAACTCTGGCGCAGACCAGTAGCGGCAAAGGCAATCGTACCCGCACCCAGTTGTTGGTTGATTCGATCGATGACTTGCATTAACTTGCGCGATCGCTCTCGGTCTGTTGTCTCGAACAAACAAGCCTGGAATAGGTTGGCTGCAACTAAGTGGGTCAGGGTCACCCCAGTCTTTTTGTAACGATATCCTTCTCTGTATATAGCCGCGATCGCTTGACTGGTATAACCGATTAATTCTGCTGTATCGCTGGTCGCAACAGGCAGCTCTACGTATGTGGAATCGAAGTGTTGCGGTTCATCCTGGTGAAATCGATCGGTCATCAAAAATACAGTTAATGCTTTAGCTGAGAGTCGATCGCATCTTAGTTTCTCTGCGGCTCTGGAAGTGTATGTAGCAACTGCCGCTTTCAGTTCGGCTAGCGACTCGACTGGACGACTGAAAGAACGGGAGACGGTTCGAGCGTGTTTGGCAGCGGGGCATGACTGGAGGGACAAACAGGAAATTCCGCGCAACTCCAACACGGTTCTCAAGCCCATCACTCCCAGTTGTGTTTGAATCCATTGCTCGTTAGCATGACGCAGTTGTAGGGCATTACTGATGCAATGAGTTCTCAGCCGTCGCCCGCTCTTGCGTCCAATTCCCCAAATATCTTCTACAGCCGTCTGGGCCAACACTTCTTCCTGTAGAGTTTTGTCTGTGAGGTCGAAGACTCCGTTTGCATCTACACGTCTTTTGGCAATCCGGTTGGCAACTTTAGCTAGAGTCTTGGTAGGAGCAATACCAATTGAGACGGGGATACCCGTCCACTGTTTTACGGTAGTGCGAATCTGTCTGGCATAATCGACAAGCTGAGTCAACCCTGACAAATCGAGAAAGGCTTCGTCAATCGAGTAAATCGAGTAAATTTCAATTTCTGGCGTAAACTGGGCTAGCGTTGCCATCACTCTCGCCGATAGGTCGCCGTAGAGGGCAAAGTTAGAAGATAAGACCCGCACCTGGTGACACTGGACGATTGACTGGATTTGAAACAAGGGCGCACCCATTTCTATTCCCAGTGCCTTTGCTTCTTGGGAACGGGCGATCGCGCAACCATCGTTGTTGGAGAGGACGACGATTGGCTTACCTTCTAACTTCGGATTAAACACCCGTTCGCAGGAGGCATAGAAGTTGTTGCAGTCCACTAAAGCATATATCTTCATCGCAGCGAATGGATCGCGTTAGTCACCACGCCCCAGATCTGAAACTCCATATGCTCGGTAATTTCTAGGGGTTTGTAGCAGTCGTTGGCGGCAACCAACCGTAGGCGATCGCCCGTTCGATGCAGTCTTTTTACTGTCAATTCCCCATCCACTACCGCGATGATGACGCTACCATCGACTGGTTCTAAGGCTCGGTCTACTATCAGTAAGTCACCACAGTGAATCCCTGCCCCAATCATCGAATCACCGCTAACCCGCACGAAGAAAGTTGCAGCCGGATGGTGAATTAGATGCTGGTTTAAGTCTAATTTTCCTTCGATAAAGTCTTCGGCTGGAGAGGGAAACCCAGCCGATACAGGCATTAAAAATAACGTTAGGGAGTAGGACGTAGTGTAGTCGGGGAGATAAATCGCCTCAATCTGTGATGCAGTAAATCTCCGTACCTGCTCTACTACTGTAGTATTACTGATTCGTTTCACATCAATCTCAAAAAAGTTCTGCTGAGATGTACAAGAGTATACCGTACATTAGTACTAAGAGAGTGTTAGCAGCACTACAGAGATTTAAAACCTGAGAGCAGCGATAGTAGCGTCGTCAGTTTCCCGAACGAGCGAAATTTACTCTGCTAACTCAGAATCGAGTCGGTCGAGCAAAACAAGACCAGCCTCTACATTCCCTTTAGCTGCCATAGCGCGAAATCGAGTTTCAGCATCAAATTCAGCCAAAGCAATAGTTGATAGCTCCTCCATTAGCTTGTTAACGCTGATATTTCTTCTTCTTGCCAATTCTTTTAATCTTTCATGCTTATCATCAGGTAAGCGAATTGTTAAAGTAGCCATGATGTTTCTCCTAATTAAAGATTAATAATTTCCCCTGGCTTTTTAATTAAGACTTCTGGAAAAATAAGTTCTGTTTGCCTCAAGTCTTTAACATTATGCGTAGCAATAATCCGAGCATTTCCAGCAATGGCTAACTCAATTAAATGATTATCCGCTTCATCTCTTAAATTAGGTCGCCATAAATAATAAATGCGCGTCCACTCGCAAACACTCATAAATGCAGATGTAAGGACTTGTATTTCTTCTGCTGATAAAGGACATGAATGCAAGATTTCCTCTCTATTAATGACTTGTTCGTACTCGCAGAACAAAGCATTGCCCATTAATGGCTGATACCAGCCAAGTAAACATTGTCTGAGTAGTTCTCTGCTTGCCCCATTCGAGCTAATCAGCGCACTAATAAATACACTCGTGTCAACTACAATTTTGACTGTCATCCCGACATGATAGCACATACGCTATCATATAGCTTTGAATCTCATTCCCGAACGATTATATGGTATTTTTGTACTATATAGAAGAGTTCGAGGTCTGTTAGATTGGCTGTCTAAAGCATCCAGAGATTTTCCGCCATCGATGTCTACTCTACCCCAAACACCCCCAGTCCAAGCTGCCCCGCAGCATGAATACCTTACAGGCGTTGTGGAACGGTTGACATTTCACTCAGAAGAATCGGGATACACTGTGGCGCGGTTAAAGACAGCGCATTCTCGCGACCTAATTACGATCGTCGGTAGCTTTGCCAATATCCAGGCTGGGCAAACATTGCAGCTGACTGGTCTGTGGCGGGATCATCCGCAGTATGGCGCACAGTTTCAAGTGTCTTACTATAAGGAGACGAAGCCTGCAACCATAACAGGGATAGAAAAATATCTAGGTAGCGGGTTAATCAAGGGAGTGGGATTCGTGACGGTGCGGCGTATTGTCGCTTGCTTCGGTCTAGAAACACTTGACGTTATCGAGCATCACATCGAGCGGTTGATTGAAGTGCCTGGGATCGCCAAGAAGCGTATCAAAATGATTCAGACTGCTTGGGAAACTCAGAAAGCTATCAAAGAGGTGATGCTTTTTCTCCAAAGTCACGGTGTTTCAACCACTTTTGCTGTGAAGATTTTCAAGCAATACGGTGATGCGGCGATCGCGACTGTCACCAACAACCCCTACCAACTGGCAACTGATATATATGGTATTGGGTTTATCACTGCCGATGCGATCGCCCGTAACCTGGGCATTGCTCCTGATTCCGAATATAGGTATCGCGCTGGCATCGTCCATGTGTTGGGAGAAGCTGCTGAAGACGGGCATTGTTTCTTGCCCCAAGCCGAACTAGTGGAGCAGGTAGTGAAGCGGTTGAGCATCAAAGACCACCAACCAAACTCTGGGGCGATCGCCCAACTGTTGGTACAAATGGGGATGGAAGAACAACTGATAATGCAAGGGCATCGAGAGTATGAATTCGTCTACTACCAGCCATCCTTCTATTACAGCGAACGGAATTTAGCATCCCAACTTCACCATTTGCTAAGTCGTTCTGTCACAGTCGATCTACTCCGCGTCCGCAGCTGGATTGAGCGATTCACCCAAGCTAAGGGGATTGAGTTATCACCGCAACAGCAACAAGCGGTAGAGGTGGCGGCGAGTGGGCGCGTGACGATCCTTACAGGTGGTCCAGGTACGGGGAAAACTTTTGCAACTCGTACTATTGTGGCATTGTGGAAAGCAATGGGCAAATCTATTGTTCTAGCTTCACCCACTGGTAGAGCTGCTCAGCGTCTATCGGAAGTAGCGGGGATGGAAGCTAAAACCATACACCGCTTGCTAGAGTTCGATCCCCGAACCATGAAGTTCAAACGAGATGCGGATAATCCCATTGCAGCACAAGCGATTGTCGTGGATGAAGCCTCAATGCTAGATTTATTTCTAGCTCACTCCCTGCTCAAAGCGATCGCGCCCGATGCCCAACTGCTATTAGTAGGTGACATCGACCAACTACCATCAGTCGGACCAGGAAACGTGTTGCGGGATTTGATTGCATCATCACAAATCCCAGTCGTGCGGCTGACACAAGTATTCCGCCAAGCAGCGCAAAGCTATATTGTCAACAACGCTCACCGGATTAACTCTGGGCAATACCCATTGCTAGAATCTGTTTCTCTAACTCCCAACTCCGATTGTCTGTGGCTAGGTGCGCCTCAACCACAGTATGGAGTGCAGGGAATTCAAGAATTAGTGGTTGATGTAATCCCACAACTAGGTTTTGAACCAGCGTGGGACGTGCAAGTGTTGTGTCCCATGACCAGGGGAGAAGTGGGACGCGCCACCTCAACGGTGTTTTGCAGTCCTTGATTACTAATCAGAGCGGGGATTAGTTAACATAAGAGTGTAGTCAAATTGCCGATCTACCATGAGACTCAAAGACGCTCGCCATCTGTCAGCAACTGCCCTTTGAAGCACTGCGGTATCGAGTCGTAAATGCAGTTGAAAATGGCATGAGTAAGTCAGAGGCGGCGCGTGTGTTTAAAGTCTCGCGAACGGCAGTGCATCATTGGACAAAAGCAGCAGCAAACAATGGGATATCGTCATTGAAAGCTAGAAAGCGGGGACCTCGCTCTAGCTCACGGCTACTGCCACACGAAGCGGCAACGGCAGTACGGTTGATGGAGCAAAAGTCTCCAGATCGGCTAGGCTTACCTTTCTACTTGTGGACACGTGAAGCAGTGCAACAGTTTTTGGCTCAACGGTTTGAGCTTTCGGTTTCAGTGTGGACAATCGGGCGATATCTCAAGAAATGGGGTTTTACACCACAAAAACCACTGCGTCGGGCATATGAACAGGAGCGCAAGGCAGTGCAGTACTGGTTAGAAACCGAGTATCCCCAGATTTGTCGTCAAGCTCATCAAGAAAAAGCACAAATTCACTGGGAAGACGAAATGGGAGTCCGTTCGGATTATCAAGCAGGACGTTCCTACGGACGAACTGGACAAACACCAGTTGTATTAGGGACAGGTCAGCGCTTTAGCTGCAATATGATTTCAACAATTACCAATCGTGGCAAGTTGTACTTCAAGCTATTCACACAACGTTTTGATGCTACAGTTATGCTTGACTTCCTGCGGCGTTTGATTCGTCAATGCGACCAAAAGATGTTTCTGATTGTAGATGGTCATCCCGTGCATCGCTCTCGCGCAGTCAAAAGCTGGGTTGAGCGTCATGCCAACCGTATCCGCCTGTTTTTCCTGCCCTCCTATAGCCCCGAACTCAACCCCAACGAGTTACTCAACCACGATGTGAAAGCCAATGCTGTAGGGCGGCAACGCGCCAAAAACAAAACCGAGATGATTGAAAATCTCCGCAGCTATTTACGAAGCACGCAGCGTCAACCTTATGTTGTGCAAAACTTCTTTCGCGAGAAACACGTCGCTTATGCATCTGCCTAAGTCGTTCACTATTTAATGCTCTGGTTAGTAACCCGCCATCCGCTACCAAGGCTGAAATTAAGTCGGGTGGGATTATGTTACGAGTAGGCGATCGCGTCATTCAGCAAGTCAACGATTACGACCGCGAAGTGTTTAATGGCGATCTGGGAACCATTACTGCTATCGATTTAGAAGAACAGGAAGTAACCGTGCAGTATCAAGAGCGCCTAGTGACATACGACTATGCAGACTTGAATGAAATTACATTGGCGTTCGCTACAACCATTCATAAAAGCCAGGGCAGCGAGTATCCAGTGGTGATTCTACCTCTATATATGCAGCACTATATGATGCTCTCGCGTCACCTCATCTACACTGGGCTGACCCGCGCCAAACAGTTAGCAATTCTTGTGGGTCCATCTAAGGCAATTAGTTTGGCAGTTAAGCAAGTGAAAGATACCCAGCGATACACTCTCCTGGCACATCGGTTACAGAATCACGATCCAATGCGATCGCATATTGACCACTTCTGAGGAGTCAAGATGAAAAGCGTAGGCATACGCGAGTTTAGGGACAAGGCTTCTCACTATCTAGCAAGTGATGAAGCGATCGCGGTGAAACGTCACGGCAAGATCGTCGGATTTTATCTTCCAGTCAGAGAATCAGATGAAGCAGAAGTTCAAGCAGCATTGATGCGACTTTCTCAAACAGTGGAATCTGCTTTGACTCAAAGCGATCGGGATGAAGAGAAACTAAGCCAAGATTTGGACTTGTCTCAACCCGAATAGTATGCGCTTAGTTGTTGATGCGAATATTCTGGTGGCTGAGCTAATCCGCAAGCGGGGACGCGAGTTAATCGTTCATCCAGAGCTAGAACTCTACATGGTACAGATGGCTTGGGAAGAAACTTGTCACGAGTTGGGTAAGCAGGTGGAGCGGATGGTACAAAAGGGAGTATTTTCCCAGGAAGTCGGGCAAAATCTCTTAACTGAGGCGATCGCGCCTAGCTGAAATCAAAGTAGGCGTAGTGCCTCATGAGGTCTACGCCTCATACGAAACCTTAGACGTTGCTCCGAATAACTGATTTTTATCTCTTCTAGCATATAGCATATTGCGAAGCGCGTCTATACCGCATTTTGACGCACAACAAGCGAAGCAAACAGCCGCACGGCTTGCTGCAATAACTGTTCACGCTCCACTTAAGTTAAAAAATCTCACTGTCAACTCTTTAATAGCTGGGGCTAATGCCTGTACGAATGGTGAAAATATCGTCACTACACCAGCAGTTATGATAATTGTTCTAGTAATCCCAAGGTTATCTTTTGTAAAGTTAAAAAATCTTTCGTCCCACCGCTTCACTTCCTCCGCTAGCTTCGCTTCAGACGATTCTATTCTAGATTCAATTTTCTCAATTCTCTCCTCTAATCTGTCAAATCTATTGTTAACTTGAGTATTGTTTTGAGTAATCTGTTGAGTAATCTGTCCTAATTGATAAGCAATGTCTGTTAAAGTTGGTTGACTTGATTCACTCATAATTAATCCAAATCTATAAGAAAATTATACCAGTTCATATTAGTAAATATATCGGCTTTTCCAGTTACCTATAGATAAGAATATCTCGCTAGTATCGCAATTCTAATAATCAATTTTAATCTAACCTTAATGAGGTTTCTATCCCTCCCGCAATGCTTTTGCTAAGCAATTTGTGACGTGGTATCGGTCTTGAAAATCCTGGTGTTTCTGCTTCAAAATTTCTGCATACTCGCGCCCCGGCTTGGATGGCTGCTTCCATATTCTCGGGATAAGCATTGAGAGTATCCCGTCAGCGATCGTCTTGTATGTTGACTCCAATCCCTTCAAGTGCAGTAACGTACTGAGCAAATAACTCTAGCTGAAATTCATCTAAATCTACATCGGGAATTCATCCCGAATTTCTTTTGCTCTTGATTTGGGATGTTGGAGTTCCCGAACAGCGCGTCGCCGATCGTGGATTCGATAGGACATAGGCTTGAGGCAAACGCTTGTACTGATAAATAATTTACCAGATTAATTACAGGTTTAAAAGTTGCAGACATTACATGAGTGCGTTAGCGCAGCGCGAGCGTAGTTATCGCTTTAGCTTGCCATTCACAAATCCTTCACACCAATGGCTTATCTATAGGAAATAAGTTCCAAACCAACAAAAGGATTTATCGCTCATGGATGCTTCTACATCAACCCTACACGTTTTCTTTGCCCTCAGCTTCTCCTCTACTTTTGCTGTAGCACTGCTAGCTACCTACTGGCACTTTACGAATAAGCAAACTGCCAAGCGACAGTTTTCACGGCTAGCTAACTAAAAGCAAATTCGGTATTAAAGAAAGTTTTTTTAGTTCTGAATAACTACAATGCCAAAGGCGGTTCGCTTCGCGACCATCGCAATTAAATTTGTTAACCAACAGTTAATAAGTCTCTAAAGAGCTAATACTAGTTGCAGTTGAGGCTGATGACTCCTAACATCATCTGGCAGTGGATCGGGACAATCCTGCACGGCGGAGCAATAGCGGGAATAGGTGCAGCGTTCGCACTGCTCTCCTGGCTTCGGTTGCCATTCACAATCCGTCCGCAATTGCCGAGCAATATTACCAACGACAATCTCTACCAACTGCTTATGTTCTGGAGTAGCGTCAAAACTGACCTTCTCTCCCGTCCGTAGGTAAATCAAACTCAACTTCCGCAAGCTTTGACGATACCGCTGCTCAAGGGCGAGGTAGTACAGTCCGATCTGTAAGTCGATTTCGTCTTCTTTTGGTAGCTTGACTTCTTTGGTAGATTTGTAATCAATTAACTCCAACCCGCCATCCAGGTAATCGAGGCGATCGTAACGTCCCGCGATCGCAAACTCAAGATTCGCCACTTGTAAGCTTGCCTGAATTTTTCCCTCTACCGCTAGGGGTTTATGAATTGCAACTTCAGAGGCGATGAAGTTTTGGTAATAGGTTTCTAAAATCTGCTTGCCATCCTCAGCCTGGGCAGGACTTAAGCTATCGCTGTGCTGCCCCCAGCAATCTAACAACCAATCAATCTTAGGTAATGGTTCTTGGTAGTACCAGTCACGGTAGGCTTGAGCCAAGGTTTGGTGTAGTGCTGTCCCCAGTACTGCCGAACCAAAGAACGCATTTGTCTTCAACCCCAACTCGTATCTAAACTGATATGCTTGAGGACAGCGATGGTAGGTTTGTAGCTTGGTGGCGGAGATTTGATAAGCCATGAGCTGGAGGTATGAAAAGCAGCTTTTGGGTCATCTTACATTGTTTTCTGCTGCCATTGAAATTATCAGACAGCAAAACCCAAGGCTAAAGGGTTAAGCAGTGCCGAGTTTTGGAAATATTTTAGCAGTAGCGATCGTGGTGAGCGATCGCCATCATCAGCAGATGAAGGTCGAGCGGCGATCGATTACCAGGTTTGATTAATTAATGTTTAGTGTCACTCATCTGACTTAAGGCGCGGTATAAAGAGCGCAGCAGAATAAATAGTTATGTTGGGTTAACACGTAATTGCAGGAGAGCAGAAGATGTCTAATTCAAGTGTTGCAAAAGGTAGCTGTTTATGCGGAGCGGTAAGCCTTTCTACAACCAGCATCGATCGTCATATAGCAGCGTGTCATTGTAGTATGTGCCGTAAATGGGGTGGAGGAGCTTTGTTAGCAGTTGAGTGTGGCAGCGATGTCAGCTTTCAGGGTGAAGAAAATATTGGGATTTATCAATCTTCAGAATGGGCGGAACGTGGGTTTTGTAAACAGTGCGGTAGCCATTTATTTTACAGATTGAAACAAAATCAACAATACTATATACCAGCAGGGATTTTTGATAATGATGAAGGTCTTGTGTTCGAGCATCAGGTTTTTATCGACGAAAAACCAGCATATTACTCTTTTGCCAATGAAACTAAGAACATGACAGGGGCAGAGTTATTTGCCCAGTTTGCACCTCCATCGTCCCAGTCATAACTTTAATCTACGCCATCGCTCGTGAGTAGTTAATTACAACAAATTATTAAATCTATGGATGGTAAGGCTTGACAAACCATCATGCCGAAAAACATATGGCTGTAGGCTCAATGTCACAAAGCCTCATGGCGATCTTCCAAAACAAGCAACAAATCGTTCGCTGCCAAGTCCACTAATCAGCAGGCGTTCTTTGCGATCGCTCAACAATTGCTGCGTCCAATCTGTGAAGCCACCATCTACCAGAAAATACTCAGTCCTAGCGCCATCTTGAGCATAAATCCCAAATCTCACGCCAGTGTAATACCCATGTTCTTGCTGTTGCACTGGCGTGTAACTCCACTCAACTGCGGCATATTTTTGAGAAAGTTTATCCAATACTTCAGCTTTCAAGACTTCATGCCGTATGTCATCAAAAACTGTTAGTTGAATTCGGATTGCTTTCAACCCAAAACCCGATTGTCGAGCAAATTGCAACAGGCGCAGGTAGAATTCCAAATGTTCGGTCAGTGCTGCGATTTCAAAACAGTAAGAGCCGCGATCGCGTCCCGCTGTAACCAAACTAAAGATCCGAAAATGTGGAAATGTGCCTGGGCGATCGGGTGCTTGGGGACGCAACAATCGATGACTGGCACAAAGCTTTGTGTCTGCTTCTTTTCGGTGTTCTCTGGCTCGTCGCCGTCGCGCACACTCTAACGCCAGCACGTTCGTGGAATCCGAGCAGACCTCACTATTGCGAATCGTGGTGACGGTTTGGTTTTGATCGAGGGGAGCCACGATCGAGTTTGTACCAAGCGGGCATACGGGAGACAGTTCCAGCACCTCAAACGAGGGTGGCAACACCGAGTAAGCTATGCGGTCGAATTCTAGCAGTTGTTTGGGGCTAGTGGCAGCAGGCTGCACCAGGCGATTTCGTTCGTATTGCTGTAGTAGATGTTGAGGCATTAAGCATTGCGATCGCACTCGGTAGACTTCCAGCAATAGAGATTGTAAGTCCGACTGACTTAAGCGTTGGGTGAGGACTTCCAACAAATCGGGGACTTGCGCCTGACTGAGGATGCGTTTGATGAGTTTCTCATTCATCATCTCTATCTACCGCGCTGTTTACTCTTGAGTAGATTCGTCCATTCTAGATTTGTGTGACGCAAATTGGCATTGGGTTTGTTAAGCGTTATGACGCTCGTTCTCGATCGATGCTTGCAGAGGATTCAGAAATTCCCTCAGTTCATCCCATTGCGACTCCAATGCTTGGCGGGCAGATGTTTTAGCAACGATTTCCAATCTAATT
Organism: Chroococcidiopsis thermalis PCC 7203; assembly: GCF_000317125.1. Classification (GTDB taxonomy): domain Bacteria; phylum Cyanobacteriota; class Cyanobacteriia; order Cyanobacteriales; family Chroococcidiopsidaceae; genus Chroococcidiopsis; species Chroococcidiopsis thermalis. The sequence continues at coordinate 228,757 of NC_019699.1, read as the reverse complement.
CCGTCTGGGTCTTCAAAGAATATGGCGTAGTACTGGGGGTGATATTCGGGATATCGTTGGGGTTGAGTGACCTCGATTCCGATCGAGCGCAGCTTCTCAAAGCACAAGTCTACGTCAGTCACTGTTTCTACCTGAAAGCAGAGATGATGCAAACCAGGAGCATAGGGATCGTGTTTTTGGGCTAACTTTGCTGGTCGAATTGTTAATTGAAATTGTGGACCGAAGTAATGGGCATGTGGTTCTCCAGCAATGAATTTATCTCCCTTGTGTTGCCCAAGTTCCTGCATAATCGAGTCGTAAAATGCCTCCGAGCGAGAAAAATCGGATACCGAGAGGTAAATGTGGTCGATTCTTTTTAGCATCTTGTCGTGTCGTCTACTCAGGCACTGCATATAATCTACATAACCAATATGTATGCGCGGCGAGCATTGCTAACTATGAGGGCTGAACTTCGTGCAGCCGATACTCTAAAAATCGGCGTTCGCTGTCATTAGTGACCAGTGTTAGTGCCCGCGTGTAGCTCAAAGCAGCTGACTCTAAGGCTCCGACACGTCGCAGCAGATCGGCACGGGTAGCGTGGAACAGGTGATAGTCGTCGAGTTGGGTAGCAAGCGCATCGACCAGTTCGAGCGCCGCTGAAGCTCCTTCTACCATAGCGATCGCCACCGCTCGATTCAGCGACACGATCGGTGAAGGCTGCAAGCGTTCCAACAGATTGTAGAGTTGCACGATTTGCGCCCAGTCTGTTTCTTCGGCTCGCGCCGCTTGACAGTGGAGTGCCGCGATCGCCGCTTGCAATGCAAAAACACCCGTGCCACCGCGCAATGCCTCTTCCACCAGTGGCAACGCCTGGACAATTTGTGGCTGATTCCAGCGTTGACGATTCTGATCTTCCAGCAGCACTAGATCGCCTGCTTCGTCCAACCGAGCCTCGCGCCGCGAGTCGTGCAGCAACATCAGCGCCACCAGTGCCGTAACTTCTGAAGGCGGTTGCGGTAACATCAACGTCCGCACCAGTTGCCCCAGCCGAATTGCTTCCGTGCAGAGGTCAGCCCTCACCATTGCCTCGCCTTTGGTCGCCGCATAACCTTCGTTAAAAATCAGATAAATCGTCGTCAGCACCGCATCTACCCGTGGAGATAGATCGCCGATTTCTGGCACTTTGTAGGGAATTCCTGCATCCCGAATCTTGCGCTTGGCACGTACTAGCCGTTGTGCCATCGTCGCCGTGGGGACGAGAAACGCCCGCGCAATTTCATCCGTCTCCAGTCCGCCCAACATCCGCAGCGTCAGAGCGACTTGAGCTTCTATTGCCAATGCCGGATGGCAGCAGGTGAAGATTAAACGTAAGCGATCGTCTGTAATTTCATCCGTGTCGTAAGTTAGCTCCTCACTACTTGGAATTAACCCAGAGGCGGCGTACCGTTCCAGTTTCTCGGTCAGTCGCGTCCGGCGGCGGAGGCGATCGATCGCTTTGTACCGAGCTGTTTTGATTATCCAGGCACGGGGGAGAGCGGGAATGCCGCTAGAGTGCCACTGACTCGCGGCAGCCGTAAAAGCCTCTTGCGCTGCTTCTTCGGCTATGTCGAAATCACCAACCAGTCGGATTAGCGTGGCGACGATCCGCCCCCATTCCGCCCGATAAACAGAGGCGATCGCCTGGGTGACATCTGCTGATTTTGCGTTTGGAGTCATATCTGATGATAAAAAATTTTTGGCAAGGTGTCGATTTGAGCGACCGCCGTTCGACTAAATAATAAAGGGAAAAATGGAGGCAACCTGATGAAATACCTGCTGCTGATTTACATGGAAGAAGATGCCCTCAGTGAAACCGAGCGGGAGCATTGTTATGTAGAATCGGCGCAGCTGGCGCAGCAGCTCAACTCACGCGGACAGTATCTCGCAACTGCCCCACTCCACCCTGTCGCAACCGCTACCAGCGTCCGAGTGCGCGACGGCAAGTCGCTGGTAACCGATGGACCCTTTGCCGAAACCCGCGAACAATTGGGAGGGTTTTTCCTGATTGATGCCCAAGATCTCGACGAAGCGATCGCGATCGCCACCCAAATCCCAGGTGCGCGAGTCGGCACTGTCGAAATTCGACCCGTAGTTGAAGTTGCGAGTTTACCACAGAGTTAGTCTCTGCTAGTTTCAGCTCGCCCCAGTTTTGCCAATAGTCCCGTTCCAATTGTCCAAAACCTTGACCCCACAAACTTAAAACCCAAGGAGATACTGCAATGCGATTTATGTTGCTCATGATTCCCAAAGGCTACGAGAGTGCGGCTCCAGGAGCTATGCCCGACGCCAAAGCGGTTGAAGCCATGATGAAGTACAACGAATCACTGCAACAAGCTGGCGTATTGATTGCACTTGATGGACTTCACCCACCCTCAATGGGTGCGCGAATTACATTCAATGGGGGAAAGCCAAAAGTGACCCAAGGGGTTTTCCCAGGTGTGAAAGAGGTACTTGGTGGCTACTGGATGATTCGAGCCAACTCGAAAGAGGAAGCGATTGAATGGGCTTCTCGCTGTCCCGCCTCAGACAACGAGACGCTCGAAATCCGTCAAGTGCAGGAATTTGATGATTTCCCTGCGGATATTCAGCAAGTCGTAGACCAGTTTCCAGAAATACCAGATTCTCATCCCACAACAGCAGAAAACATCCAGACAACCAATAAAGCTCAAATTCGCCAACTAATCGCCGAGCAACAGCGTGCCATTTGCGCTAAAGACGTGGATCGGATTATGTCTCGCTATGCCACAGATGTCATTCTCTTTGATGTCAAACCGCCATTCCAAACCAAAGGCAAAGACGCGGTGCGTCAATTGTGGTCAGACTGTTTGCCCTACTTTCCAGACGTTTTCGAGATGGAAACGCTAGATCTCACCATTGCTGTCAACAACGATCTGGGGGTTGCCCACTGGCTATTTCGCTTTACAGGAGAACAAGACCATCCCGCCATGCAAACGTGGATGCGTGCCACCGCTGTTTGCCAGAAAGAGCGGGGCAACTGGCAGATTTTACACGAACACATCTCAGTGCCATTTCATCCAGAGACTTCTCAAGCAGTCTTCACCCTCAACCCATAGAAATATCGAATGCTGCAAAGCGATCGATCTAAACTCGCCCAGAAAAGTAACGACAGTTCATCGAATGGATTCGCTCTGGACTAATAAAAAGAGTACGCTATGAAAATCAATTCCTACCTCATGTTCAACGGCAATTGCGAAGCAGCTTTCAAGTTCTACGAGCAATGTTTCGACGGCAAGATTACCATGATGATGACTCACAGGGAAGCACCTTCGGCAGAGCATATCTCCCCTGAATGGCACGACAAAATTATGCACGCTTGCCTCGACTTGGGCGATCGCCTCCTCATGGGGTCTGATAGTCCGTCTGGGTATTTTGAAACACCCCAAGGCTTCTACGTGCAAATTAGCGTTGCCGAACCAGCCGAGGCAGAGCGAATTTTTCACGCTCTAGCAGAAAATGGCAAGGTGAAGATGCCGCTCGAACAAACCTTTTGGTCTGTCCGTTTTGGTATGTTGGTCGATCGGTTCGGCACGCCGTGGATGGTTAACTGCGAGCAGGTGGCTTGAACTTTCGTCATCTCCCCTAAACTCTAAAATTCAATGCTTTTTCACCGATCGTTCATCTGCAACAAATCTCACAAGGAGAAACTATGAGTCCTCAAATTTTTGTTAACCTACCTGTCAAAAATCTCAACCAATCAATCGAATTCTTCACTCAACTCGGCTTCCAATTCAATTCTCAATTCACTGATGAAACTGCCACTTGCATGATTATCTCTCAGGACATCTTCGTGATGCTCTTGACCCATGAAAAGTTCAAGACGTTCACGCCCAAAGAGATTTGTGATGCCACAAAAAGCACCGAAGTGCTGGTGTGCTTGTCTGCCCAGAGCCGAGAAACAGTCGATGAAATGGTTCGTCAGGCGATAGCGGCTGGTGGTACAACCTACAACGAACCCCAAGACCACGGCTTCATGTACGCACATGGATTTCAGGATTTAGATGGTCACATTTGGGAAATTGCCTACATGGAGCCAAACGCGAGAGATCGAGGATAAACCCGTGTTAGGGATGCACAAATGAAGAAGACGTACATTGGTAGCTGTCACTGCGGTGCAGTCCGCTATGAAGCAGACATCGATTTAAGTCAAGGTACCTTCAAATGCAATTGCTCGATCTGCACTAAGACGAGAACCTGGCTCACCACTGTCAGCCCAGATGCTTTTCGGCTACTTGCAGGCAGAGCTGAATCAACTGAGTATCAGTTCAACACGCAGACGATTCACCATTTGTTCTGCAAACACTGTGGAGTGCGATCGTTTGGCTGGGGGGATACGCCAGAAGGTGGCAAGTTCTATGCCGTCCATGTCACCTGTCTCGATGACGTAGAGATTGACGAACTCGTCAGTGCGCCGATTACTTATATCGATGGGCGTAACGATAACTTTCAATCCTCGCCAGTCGAGACGCGACACCTTTAAGCCAGTTTCAACGTACTTCGTATCTCTTTCTTAAGAAAAAAGCTTGTCGAGCAGCAGAGCGAAGATAATAGTATTTATGTACTATTACAGGCTTTGAATTTCCATCGTTTCACGAGATCGCATTCCTGAAGAATTCATCAAAAGGAGCTAAAACAATGGAGACAACCAAGACACAACAGGACTCAACAATGAATGCAGAACCGCAAAAGGAACATCAGTGGCTGCAAAAACTCGTTGGTGAATGGACGTATGAGATTGAGGTCAAGATGGGAGCGGATCGACCTACCGAAAAATCGACGGGAACTGAGAGCGTGCGATCGCTTGGCAGACTCTGGATTCTAGCCGAAGCACAGGGCGAGATACCTGGCTGCGGTGAAGCAACAACGATGATGACGCTCGGCTACGACCCGCAGAAACAGCGATATGTAGGTACCTGGATCGGGTCAATGATGACATACCTCTGGGTGTACGAAGGTGGCGAACTGGACGAGGCTGAAACGGTGCTAACGCTCAATTCTGAGGGACCGGCGATGACTGGCAACGAAAAGATGGCAAAATACAGAGACGCGATCGAGTTCGAGAGCAACGATCGCCGAGCCATGACCTCGCATGTGTTGGGTGATGACGGGCAATGGCATCACTTCATGACCGCAAACTATTGGCGGAAGCAATAGCAGAAAGCCTATCTTGAACCGAGACTAGCGACGTGACGACCAGAAGCATTGTACTCACTCCCCGCTCCGTTGCTGATGTCGATCTCGATCGAGTGGCGATCGGTATCTTGAAAGCAATTGGTATCCAAGTGCAGATTTGACGATGCCACAGGAAGTTGCAAACCCGACTCCGTTTGAGCAACGTGCTGCCTACGACCCAAAGTACGATCGATCAATACGTTGGCAGTCGCTAATGCCGCCAGATGAGCGCGATCCAAACGCTATACTGCTAGGCAATAGCACTTATATTGTCGCAGCTGACATAGCTCGTACCTTGGCGAAAACATTTGGTATTTACCTGAGTGGGGTGTATGATGCTGCGATCGCGCACCTACTAGCTTCACGGCAAAATCACTCTAGTTGGTAAACTTAACATCCAGTTTTCTACCTGGTTGTATACCAAGTCTATCAGCACTGCCTGCTGGTAGCTCTAGGACGTAGCTGACTGGTTTGACTGAATCGTAAATCGGGCAACTTTTCCATCGCGGACAGGGAGGAGCATTTTCGACTAAGGACGCGATCGCACCGTTGCGAATGAAGATGATGTCAAGTGGTACTAATACATCTTTCATCCACAATTTGACTGATTTGGGTTGACCAACCACAAAAAGCATACCGCGATCTAGCGGTAGAGAGGAGCGAGATCTCAGACCAGCAGCCATTTGTTCTGGCGTTCGTGCCACTTCAAGTTCGATCTTTCGCGCTGGCATCGTCAGGTGAGCTTCGATGGGTAGATGTTGTGCTGGGGGAGGAATCAAGGCAAGGGTAACGGGAACGACAGCCACTAAAATACCTGCGACAGGTCCGATGCAGTTGAGAATTTTTAGGTAAATTTCATCGGTGCTGTACTTGCTTCCCTGACTTGAGCTTTGGCTAGCAGCAGAGTTTTCTTTCATAGGGTTTAAATATTAGAAAGCAAATAAGGCTCGCTACTGTAGCATTCCTCTGGCTACCAGCGATGTATAGGGAGCAAGTGCTGAGGAATCGGTTCTACCTGAAGATTTCGACATTACCGTTGGCATAAATACTATCGTCAATGGGAGAAGAAGGAAGTCCTTGAATATCTGCTTTGTGACGCATGGACTCCACTCTGTCTGCTTCCCTAATCGCCAAAGGATTCATCTGCTTGCGCTCGGACAACAGTGCTTCAACCGTAAGCTCCAGTTGAGGTTGACAATTCCGATCGATTTCGCCACCAGCTAGCATTTCGTAGAAAGTCGTGGCTGCCGCTCTTTCTACAATCGTTTGGATCTCTGCACCTACACATCTATTTGTGGCTTTGAGCAGTCGCCGCCACTCGGCTTCAGTGAAGGGATCGCCACCATTGCGGAAGCGGCAATCGAATCGGGCAGCGTGCAGCTTGAAAATAGCGTGGCGTTCGCCGTTGTTGGGCAAGTCTACTTTGTAGATGTAGTCGAATCTGCCAGCGCGAGTCAGTTCTGGGGGCAACCATTCCATCCGGTTGACGCTAGCAATGACTACCACATCACTCGTGCGCTCTTGCATCCAAGTCAATAGTTGACCTGCCAGCCGTCTTGACAGGTCGTCGTCTCCGGCAAATCCCTTATCTAGGTCATCAAAATAGATGACGATTTGGTTGAGGCGATCGGCAAGCTTGAGCAACTTTTGCAACTTAACTTCGGCGCGATCGCCCTCACTTCTGAAATTTCCCCAATCAACCAGGACTAGCGGTACTCCCATAATTTGAGCGCAGACTTTTGCTGCATGAGATTTACCAGTTCCTGGCGGTCCGACAAACATCACACCTTTTGGCACTCTCAAGTTATACTGTTTAGCTACTGGCGATAGTAAAACCTTGAATTTTTGGAATGCTTCTTGCATCAGCTCCAACCCTCCAAGCTTTACTTTTGGAGGTGGCACGAACTCTATATTATAAAGTTTGTTCAATAAATCTATTTTATATTCAAGTAGTTGCTTAGTTGCTTGTTTGACAATTTGTTCTCCAGCACTTGCAGTTAACTCTAAGTTAAATTCTTTGTTTAAAGATGCTAAGCCACGTATTATGTCCGATGCGTACAATCCTATACCTGCTCTAGCAATTTCTGACCAATATTTATTTTCTAAACTGACTGGTAATATTTGGCTATGCCTGAGTACGCTGATAATCTCATCGAGTTCAGGCAACTCATGAGAAATTATAGGGATTTCGCCTACCATATCCTTAGAAAGGCTAGCAGAGTCTCCCAGCAATATTAGCGTTTTTCTCGCTCTGTCGTTGTAAAGCTTTAGGTTTAATAAAGATGATTTTATCCATTCTGACATCAATAAAAATTCTGTCTGTTTCACCACATTCTCTGCTTGCAGCCAAGGATAAATATTTTCAACAATTAACACTCCATTCTCTAACTGCGTTTGCCAAAAATCAAAAACCTCGAAATACTCCGTTCTTTTTTGCTCAGTAATAATAGTCTGACGAGCGTCAAAATCCTGAAGAACTAAGTTTCCCTCAACAGAAATACTAACTTTCTTGATTGCACTTTCTCCTAAATTCCATAGATAGCAGCTTTTACCGAGTTTGTGACAAATCTGAGCGACACCCAGGAAAAAGCGCAGCCGTTCCTGAAATGGTGACTCGCAAGCAACAAGTGGACTATTGTTGAGGATATGCTCTTGAAGAGCATAGAATACGTTCGACTGCATGTAAGTAAAGGTTAACTATTGTAATTTTATTAAAATCGTAGATTAACTGGCGCAATCTAGGCATCTAACAAGTTTCCGATTTTTTTGCTGCACTTAGCTCGGAAGAATGCTATAGAAAAAGTCAACACCAGAGCAGCACTATCTATTCGGACTTACAGAAAGTATGACTTCCCCTCACAGTTAGGGGAAGTTTTAGATCTCTAACTTTGAGAGTGTTTGGCTTTAGTACGAGAGGATTGAAACTTGAACCGCACTTGTTTCCCAATCTGAATCTCAGCAAAGCTGCTGACATCTCTCCCAGATTTATGAGCATCAAGAATAGCTTGAAGGTCTAGCCTAGATTTTGATTCTTGCACTCGAAATTCATCTGGAAGCTGGGAGTCATCGGCGGCTACTTTAGGTATAACTTTAGGATTGTTATCTCTAATTTCAATTTCTCTCTCTTTGCCAATATTACGTTTTGGAATTAATCCTTGAGCGTGCAACCACAGCAATCCCTGCTTGATACCTGCTAACTGAGCTTCCTTCCTAGCAATGAATTGCTCGTGCAGCTCTATAACTACATCCAGGCGTTGTTTGGCAGCATCAATTTCAATTTTTAGATAATCTACAATCCAAGCAATGTTATCAATCTTTGATTCAGTTGCTTCTTGGACTTGCCACAGATGTTTGACAAGGTTTTCGACATTTTCAGCTCCTGATTCTGAAGCATCTTCAATCTGATTCCACAACAAGGCAGCCTCTAGGGATAGTTCTCGCAGCGATCGCTCGGTAATGTCTTTTGATTTTGCGACCGCTTGGGGTGTATTAATTGTCTTATCTTGTTTCATAAGATCTCCAAGCTAGTATTATCTTTCTGCTTGTATCGATATACATTGATGTTTGTAGAGAATTTTCAAGAGTGCTGGTAAAACAATTTTTTTTAGTATTGGCTGTATGCAAGGTGATAGTAATCGTACCGTTCTAGCGCCTGTTTTGCTTCTATTTCTAAGCAAGCTATTTCTTCAATAGATGTAGTTTGTGTTTCTTGTTCTGCTGGTGAATCAGCTACTGTTTGAGTTTTGTGTGTTTCTTCAGAATTGGATAACTGTGTTGACATAACTGCACCGTGCGAAAATTAACATCAATACAGCAGGTGCAAAGCACTTATACGTTATTTCTAAAGTATTGACAGTAGCCAAGGAAATATTAAGAGAGTAGCTTTTAAGTGCGGACGGCGCTCAAATTTGTAATAGCGATGTTCGTTTGACCGAAACCATTTCTACATGGCAAAAGCGTAGTTAACATACAAAGCTTGATGAAATTTAAGCACAATGTATGAAGAGTGAATTTAAGCAACTGCAATTATAGCTACTAAACAAGCCCTCCTTAATACCAGCGGGCAGATATGAGAGCCAACCGTTCGGTATATTGCAGTATGTCCAACCTCTACTCCCAAAACCTTTTCAAGTTAAACTGTGAATTAGGGAATATTAGTTACTTTATTAGCAATGCCATATTAATTCCTTGACTCGGAAAGACGCGATATGACTGTCAGCACCCCGCACTGAAGTGACGGGGCTTCATGCCTCACCTTCAGTTAGCTGACCAGCCTAAGTCAAAACTTGACTACGTTTTTGGGGTCATGACACCTACAAATGCTTTCCAGTTTGTAGCTCTGTCGCTAGTCGTTAAACAGTTTTACGAGGGGTAAAGCAGTGTGGCTAGCCCAACAAGCCCTGAAAACATTGGCGAGGAAAACATTACGAGCAATCAGGATAGACGCAACAATGTCTAATCAAGTTCTAGTTCTAGATACTAATCGCAAACCGCTTACTCCCTGTACTCCGGGGACAGCGCGTTCATTGCTGAAAGCTGGAAAGGCTGCTGTCTTTCGCCGCTTTCCCTTCAGCATCATTCTCAAAAAAGAAGTCAAGGATGTACCGCAACCATTAACTCTGAAGCTAGATCCAGGCAGCAAGACGACGGGAATTGCACTTTTAAAAGGCTCTCAGTTGCTCTGGGTAGCAGAACTCATTCATCGAGGCGCTGCAATCAAAGATGCAATACTATCCCGTCGTCAACTCCGTCGAGGGCGGCGCAACCGCAAGACTCGTTATCGAGAAGCTAGATTTCTCAACCGTACTCGTCCTCAATGTTGGCTGGCTCCCAGTTTGCAGCATCGAGTCGATACTACTCTGACTTGGGTTAAGCGGTTGACACGATACACTCCCGTTGCCGAAGTACGTCAAGAGCTAGTCAAGTTCGATCTGCAACTGATGCAGAATACCGAAATTAGTGGCATTGAATATCAACAGGGCGAATTACAGGGTTATGAGGTACGAGAGTATCTGCTAGAGAAGTTTAACCGTCAGTGCGTTTATTGTGGTGCTAAGGATATGCCACTAGAGGTTGAGCATATCAAACCGCGTTCTAGAGGAGGATCTGACAGAGTTTCTAATCTGGTATTGGCTTGTCATTCTTGCAATCAGAGCAAAGGTAATCAGGATATCAAAGATTTTCTTTCAAATAAGCCTGATGTACTTAAACGAGTTATCTCTCAAGCCAAAGCCCCGCTCAAGGATGCTACTGCTGTTAATGTTACCCGTTGGGCATTATTCAACGCCCTAAAAGAGTTAGGTTTGCCTGTCGTTACTAGTAGTGGAGGTAAGACAAAGTTTAACCGCAGCCGTCTTGGTTTGCCTAAAACTCATTTTTTTGATGCTGCTTGCGTTGGGGAGACTCTAGAATTGCAGGTTTGCACGCGAGAGCCTTTGTTAATCAAGACAACGGGGCATGGCACGAGGCAGATGTGTGGGACAGACAAATTTGGTTTTCCTACTCGCCATCGTTCTAAAGCTATTATCCACAAAGGATTTAAAACTGGCGACATGATTAAAGCTGTTGTCACCACTGGCAAGAAAGCTGGAAACTATGTTGGTCGGGTTCTTTGCCGGAAGAGCGGTAGTTTCGATATTGCTACGAAGTCAGGTCGAGTAACAGGTATTAGCTACAAATGTTGTCAACCTATTCAGCGCAAGGATGGTTACTCGTATGCAATTTAGACAATATTCGACGGCGGTTTTAACCGCCGTGTCGTCGTTCCTCTCCGGTCTAAAGACGCGGAGCTTCCCGACTCCCGGAGGTTTATGGTGACTACTGCTAAATGGACGCTAGAAGACTATCATTGCATGATTGAAGTCGGTCTGTTAGAAGGTCGCCACGTCGAGCTATTAAACGGAGAGATCGTTGAAATGCCTCCAGAGGGTCCAGAACACGCCTACCTTGGGGATGAAGTCGGCAAATATTTAAGTGATCTTTTAGGCGATCGCGCTCAAGTCCGTGAAGGTCATCCCGTTACATTGCCTAATAACTCAGAACCAGAACCCGATCTTGCTATTGTTAAACCCCTTGGGCAAACTTACCGCCAACACCATCCCTACGCCGAAAATATTTTTTGGCTAATTGAGTATGCTAACACTAGCCTCAACAAAGATTTAGATGCTAAGCGAAAAGCTTATGCTTCAGCAGAGCTTCAGGAATACTGGGTTGTGGATTTAAAGCATCGACAGCTCAAGGTGTTTCGCTCTCCTAGCAAGGGTGACTACACATTAGAAGAAACTCTCATAGAGGGAGAAATCAGCCCAATAGCATTTCCTGAGATTGTAATTTCAGTGCAATTATTGTTCGGCGGCTGCAACCCTGTAGCAGATTCTCTCATCTAATCCACGACATTTTCGGATAAGAAGGGTTAGTTCCTTTTTATATGGCATTCGCGGCTGAGCGGCAGCCCTAGGTGAACGTTCTTCGACTTGGAGGAGCTTCGTATGACAAGCGACGATCGCAGCGATAAGGCGGAGACAGGCATGGTATCGGAAGTCGCTAACCCTGGGATGGTGCGACCTCCTTTGGTATATCTGGGCGCGATCGCCTTGGGTCTGTTGCTGCATTTCGCCTGGTCAGTGCAGCTCGTGTCTCGTGCCGCGAGCTTGCCACTTGGAGGCACTGTAGTGCTTGTCGCCGTCGCTCTGTTTCTCTGGGCTGTACGGACGTTTCGGCTCGCTGGCACGCCCGTTCCAGGCAATCGTCCCACTACCACGATCGTACACACGGGTCCCTATCAATACAGCCGCAATCCCATCTATCTGTCTTTCTCGCTGCTCCATCTCGGCATCGCATTCTGGGTCAACAGTCTCTGGCTACTTGTTACCCTGATTCCAGCGTTGGCGCTGATGTCGTTTGTAGTCATCCCGCGAGAGGAGCACTACCTGGAGAGCCGCTTCCCCTCGGACTACTTGCCCTATAAGGCTTCTGTTCGTCGCTGGCTGTAGGCAGCCGCCGAACAAAGGCATGGAACCGACGCGCAGGAGCGCACATCTCATCACCGCTGTGCTTATACTCGATCGCAACGTATGTCGTAAACTGCTTCCATTGCACTTAACACTTGTTTTTGCCTTGGGGTGAACCAAGGTCAGCGGCAGAGAAATTCGATTTGTGCTTCATCAATCGGATCTAGCTGGCACTCCAGCAACCGCTTGATGCGCTCGTAAATTTCCCTAATGTCTGCTTGAGTTTGTTGTGAATCAATCGGTTTCATCCGATCCTGTTTCACTTCCAAAGCTCCGTCATATACTGCTGCTTTTACAGTCAAGCGGTTTTCTACCTCAATAGCGATCGCCTAACTGCCATTATTTTTCTTTTGGATGAGTATCTCGATACAAGCGGCGCGATCGCATTTTTATTTCTAACAGTCTACCTCACGAGTCAATCGTTGTGTTCTTAGTTTTCCTCAACTCAGCTTCGGTCATTAGCAGTATGACAACTCCGAGGACTTGGAAACTGGATCTAATGACTGTTACGTTTCATTACAATTGGGACTGAGTTAGTACCTAAGTACTAAGACTATGGCTACCCTTAAGAATCGATCCCATGTTCTTGCTCCAACAAGCTCAATAACTTTTCCTCAAAGTCAGTCAAATAGGTCTGCCGTCCCAAGCCCTCTAAAACATAATAAGCACCCCGATCGAGCAAGCCTGTATCCCGCACTCGCTTAATCCGCTTGAGAATAGTAGGAAGCTGGCGACAAACATCAGGGTCATCGATGGGTTTGAGGTTTTCTGGTTTCACTATGAGAGTTCCATCATAAACATCAACTTCGATGGTAAAGTCTTTTAGCACCAGTGCAACACAAGGATAGCCATTGTATTTGCGCTCGCGACTGTGAAGCCGAGTCAAGGTAAATACATCTCCCACCGCACAAAAATCTCTGGCTGGAAATAATTGTTTTTCTTTCATCCGCTCGACTACAGTTTTGACAATTTGAGCTGTAGGTGCCTTATCCCCAGAAACGGACAGGACTTTTTCCCAGGCTTTCGGTTGCTTATTCGCGGGTAGTTTGGCTAATTCTCGGCATTGACTTTCCGAGGAAGGCATTTTTTGTCTCCAATTTGGAGACATTTCTTCTTTTCGATCGGTGTGAGATAAATTCTCCAAGACTGCGGCAGCGTTAATCAAGCGATAGGCATGAGCGCGATTATATCCAAATCTATCCTTGGCGTATTCTTCAAATGTCTTGTGCGTACTCCGGTACAGACGGAGATCGCGCAATTGTTTAAGTGCCGACCAGCCCTCGCCCAAAGCTCGATCGACTCTAATTTCTAACCGATGTCGTTCCCGTTCCTCGTCAGGAGACAGCTGCTCTAGTACCTCTAACGTAGCTATTTGATTGTCTGTCTCGTCTTTTGTTTTTGACACGGCTGGTAATCCTTCAATGGCTGAAGCGTGCAGACTACACCTGGATCTTTAGCAATTGCGCTCGCCTGCTTAACCTTCTTGCGTAAGAAGCAGCTTGCCAAGGCTATTACTCTTTACAGTAAGTGTGCTATTCGAGCGCGAGCGGAGTTATCGCTTCTACTGCATCGGGATAAGCATAAACATGAGTCCCATCTGGCGTAGTAAACAGCCAGGCTTCTCCTGGCATTTCGATTTGACCGATTCTCTCCAGCCTACAGCCAGAAATACTCTCCCAACCTAAATCTAAAACATTCTCTGCCACGCTTGCTATGCGGCGGATGGTAAATTGCAATCGCTCTAATGTCCGTTGCCTTAACTTTTCGGGAACCCAAGCCAATTGACTCAGGTGGATCGGAGACTGGCACAAATGCTCGCTTAACAATCTCGTTAGCCCTTGGCGTTGTTGGGCGGTCATTTCCTTAGCAGCCTTTACCAACCTATTGGTGTTTTCCTTCACTCGACTCGCAATCTCAGCCCAAGTAGAACATAACAGTATTTGTTCTGCTAGCTCCTGTGCTGGTGGTGACTGTTGCTGCCTAGTTTTTTCAGTTGGTGCAATTGGTGATGAATTGGTAGTATCGTCAACAGAGTCTAAGGCAGTCGCAGTAGTAGTTTCAACCACCGAGTTGGTGAATTGGTGGTCTAAGGGCGAGACGATTGCTTCAGTTGACGGCTGAGAAAAAGTAGCCTCTGTTGTTGTACCACTAGACACTTCGCGGTGGCGGGGACACCTCCGCACGCGAGTGTCTTCACCGGACAGTTGCACGCCACTTGCTACAACGGAGGGAACCTCCGCAACGCAGTGGCTCCTCAACGGGGGACATCCCCGCATGGCACTGTCCTCACCGCGAGATGTTCCTGGGGGAGACCCCCAAGACCACACTCGCTCACCAATTTCACCAATTGAAGCTTGTAAGTCGCTATTGCCAGTGGTTTTGGCTATTGGTGATGCCGCCAATTCATCACCAACACCCACCAAATCTCCTGGGATATCATCTACTGGTGAGTTGGGGATGTAAACCATTTCGCTGCCTTCACCTTCGATTTGCCCATGACCGGAGGCTGCTAAAGCTTTGAAGATGCAAGCGCGAATTTTTTCTACTGCCCAGCCTTTAAGAGCATTGATCCGACTTTTGAGAAACGAAGCACTGACACCCTTGCCACACTTTTTCAAAACCTTCTCAGCTTGAGTTTGGACTTTAAGAAAAATTCCTTCTGGTTGGCGGGTAGGGGCATTATGGGCATGGATCAGTTTGTGCTGGTCGAGGTAGAACGAGGCAATTTCAATTGCATGTTGCATTGTCCGACCGTCGATTGTAAGCTGGGGCTTTTCGCCACGCAGCACGGCATTGACAACGTGCAACCACAAGGCGATTCGAGCCGTATAGGATTCAATCTTGGCGTAAACTAGCGACAGACCGAAATGCTTTTCTTCCATCTCAGCGTTTACCAAAGTATGGTTCCAGCCCTGAAACAAGACTTTAGCTTCATGGGAAAGAAAGTAATCGGTTTCGGGTAGTTGTTCTAACTGGGCATACAGCCAAGACAACTTTTCCTTTAACTCGTCGGCAGCTGGATTTGGAGTTGATAAAAGATCGAGAAATCTAGCTGGGGCATCCACGATCGAGCAGTAGAGAAACCGAGACGAGTAACCGCTAGCAATAAAATTAACTTCGTCAGCTCCCATTAAGCGTGCTAGTGTATCCCATTGGTACGTTCCCGTCTTGCTCAAAGCAACGCGCTTCAAGAACAGTCGCGCGTCGTGACGGTCGAAGTTACCGCCAGAGCCATTCCAAAACGATAGTTCCAGTTGCAGGTCGTCGCCCTTACCGCTCTTGTACTGGTTCAAACGTTGGTAGTCAGCGACCAATTCATCGATATATTCCAGCAAGCCGCGTGGATTCTCGTCGTGAATCCTGATTTTGGTGGAAGTGGTGACGTTGTTGAGTAGCCGCCGCTGTCGCACTGGAACTTTGGCATCGCTGTCTTTGGTAGCCTCGTAGTCCTCCATAGAGCGATCGTGAATTTCTTTGGCTGCTGCTTCCATTTCCTCTAGCGGTTTGAGGATGACCTGCTGCGGAGGAGTCTTGGCTTGACCGCTGTGGGCGATGTTGGCTGTCCAGAAAATACAAGATTGGACGTAACCACCTTGGGGATTGACAATAATTCTTGCTGCCGTACCAATGCGTGAGGCACTAGAAGGAAGTACCGTATTAAATAGATACTCTGGTGCCGTGGGCATCGCTGCTGCCTTTGCCATTAGCGGGTCGGATAATGTCTTGTCTAAGTACAGCCGGATATCCAGTCGTTTGCGGCAGCTCTTGAGTATTCCTTGAAAGGATTCAACCGCTTCGATGACTTCCTCTGCTAGTTCTCCCTCAGCGCGAATTATTCTAGCGAGTCGATCGATCTCGTTGTAGGTGCGACCTGTGGCACTAGCTAGCTCCATCAAAGCAGTGGCAGTAACAGATTCGCTGTCGCAGCGGTTGAGAATTTCTCGAATCCGATCGCACAGAGATACTGTAGCGACGGGTGGTTTGTTGCCAGCGTTGCTATTGTTGCTATAGCCGAAGCCACGACCAGCGGCATAGTTGCGATCTGTCTGGGTAGATTCTGGCTGTGGTTTGAGGCGATGCTTCCAATACCACCCCCTGATACAAGCTTCCACTCCTTCCGACGTACAGCTAGGAGTGGGATTGTCTTTTTCGGCTGACTTCCAAATTGTTTCTACTTCCCTGGACGGCAGGGGTGGAGAACAACGATTAGCATAATCTTCTAGCAGTAGCCTGGGGTCGCCGTCAAAACTTTGACCGATTGACTGGAGGTAATTGGCAGTACCGATTAGGTCGCGGGCGAGTTTAGCTCCTTGGGCATTACGTCCACCTTCTGCTACTCCCGCTCCCAGCAAGGCACGAGATTCTTTAGCAAGGCACGCTGACAAAGGGACTGAGGCGGGAACGGGAATAGAAATATCTTCAAAGCGCCGTGCCTCTGGTGTTACTAAGTTAGCTTGAGATTGTGGCACTGATGAGGGCGACAATGTTATGGCTGGTGTAGTAGATTGCGAAACTGGAATTGCTGAGCGTAGTTCTTGGTAGCTATAGCACTTGCCCGCAGAGTGGATAAGATCGCAACGTACTGGTTCATGCCCTGGTTTGATGTGGTAAGCCCCCGCCAATCGCATGACTCGACTAGGATTTTTCAGTGCAGGATCGGAAGCAGTGTAGGCGAGTAGAGCCGTTTGCAATTCTCGCCATTGTTCCACAGCGATCGGTTCGTCAAACACCCAATACGTGTGGACTGACTTGCGGGTAGCAATTTGCATCGAAGGCTCTGGCAGCCCCAAGTCTTGCCAAAAATTAATTTGGTCTTCGATGGGTCTATCGTCAAATTCGCAAAAAATGGCACGGCATTTCTTCACGTCTTCATCTTTATGTCCGCCGCCATTCACAACGATATAAATGCCATAGCCTTGTTCTTGCCACCGCTCTACCTGTTCCCAACTCAGCCTATCGGCTTTACGTCCAGTGTTAGGAGCATAGCGGGGGTCTTCTTTTGGTAGGAAAGCTCTGATATAGATGGCATCCCCACGCTTGTATCCGAGCATCTCTAACTGGGCGATCGCGGAGGAGCGGTCTAAGTGGAGCTTTTGGGATACAGATGGGCTAGCAGATGTATTTTTTTGTGCTTGTTTCATCTCGAAATCTCTCTTTTTGGAGCCGAGACAAGCGATTTTAATTAATCTTTGCTATGATAATTTGCAGCAGTAAAGTGCAACTAAAAGCCCTTACTGCTGAGTTACTAGTCTCGGATTACTGAGTTGCTTGTCTAGTGAGTTGCTTGTCTAGTGAGTCGCTTGTCTCGGATTAGCATCAGTTAACGAGATCTATGGTTTCTACTTTGAAAACCATACATCCCACAGGGAATTATGCTTGTGAGGTTGGTGCTCGCAAGACACGATCCCATATAAAAAAGATAAGATCGCAAACCTAAAGCCCTGACTGTTCCACCAGTGAGGGTTTTAGTGTTGGTAACTCATTCGCATTATTTATCCCCTGTTGCTTGAGCAATTGCATCTCTAAAGGATACTCAAGCTTTTGGACATGAAAGTGTGTGCGTTCTACTTTGTTGGGGAAACCTCCTACCTTCATCACGCCGTAACTGCAAAAACAAAATCAACCTGGAACTGTTTTACCACTCCATAGCTAGAGTCTCAAGCCCCTGTATAGCAGCATATTAGGGACCGAATTGAACTTTTGACGCGGGCATCGTAGCAAAAACTTGACGCGGGCATCGTAGCACCTGTTGTGAAATCCTTATCAATCAAGCAGTTAGATTTGAAACTTCTGTAGAACTTGACGCGGGCATCGTAGCAAAAACTTGACGCGGGCATCGTAGCAAAAATCCAAAATTTGACGCGGGCATCGTAGCAGAGATTTACATCTCTTTACAAACACTGGAAGATTTTAGCTGTTCGATAAGGTTTTTCTATGTTTTAAGGATAAAATGCTGGCAAATCGCTATCAAACTCCAATTCATTGGAAATTGTGTAGGTTCGCAAGCGCATACAGGTCAGCAACCCCTGACTTGAAGTCGGGGGCTTCAGGCGACTCCGCCTCAGCCCTAGTTGACCAGACTATCCGTTTAGGGCAAGAGTTAAAAGACCCACTTCAGGATGCTTGCTAGTCCTGAACCTTGGAATCAAGCGATTAAACAGGCTTAAGGGGTTAAACCAGTGTCGCTTGAAGAGTTACCGACCCTAAACAAAGTCGAAGCAAACCTTACCTGTAAAAAGGATGCAGCAATGCAAAACTATGTATTCGTCATTGACCAAAACAAACAACCTCTTAACTTAATTCCTCCAGCAAGAGCAAGGGAATTATTGACAAAACAAAAGGCTGCTGTGTTTAGGATGTATCCATTCACAATTATTCTGAAACACGCAGTAGCAAATCCACTACCAAAGCCATTAACTATTAAAATAGACCCTGGCAGTAAAGTCACTGGAATTGCAATTTTTGATGGGGAAAATGTTATTTGGGTTGCCGAACTTGAGCATAGAGGAGGGCAAATCAAAAACGCGCTATTATCCAGACGTTCTTTGCGTCGTAGTCGCAGGAACCGTAAAACCAGATATCGCCCAGCGCGTTTTGATAACAGAAAACGCAAAGAAGGATGGCTGCCTCCATCATTAATGCATCGGGTTCTGACTGTTGAGACTTGGGTAAAAAGGCTTTGTCGTTATGCACCAATTACTCAAGTCGTCATGGAGCTAGTTAGATTTGACACCCAAAAAATGCAAAACCCCGAAATTGATGGTGTCGAATATCAACAAGGGGAGTTGGCAGGGTATGAGGTGCGTGAATACCTTCTAGAGAAGTGGGGGCACAATTGTGTTTATTGCGATAAACAAGATGTTCCATTGCAAATAGAGCATATTTACCCACGCGCCAAAGGCGGTAGCAACCGAGTTTCTAATTTAACCTTGAGCTGCGAGAAATGCAATTCTTTGAAGGGAATTTTGTTGATTGACGAGTTTTTAAAGAAAGATTTAACTCGATTGGAGAGGATTAAACGTCAATCCAAAACCCCTTTAAAGGACGCAGCAGCAGTCAACTCTACTCGGTGGAAGTTATACAACACTCTAAAAGAGATGCTTCCCATAACAACAGGTACAGGTGGACAAACTAAATTTAATCGCATTCGATTTGGATTGAAAAAACAGCATTGGATTGATGCTGTTTGTGTTGGGAATATTGAAGCAATAAAGCTATTAACTCAACAGCCATTACGCATTAAATGTACTGGTTGGGGAACTCGCAAAATGTGCAGTACTGATGAATACGGATTCCCTATTAGACATAGAGACAGCAATCAAGTTCACTTTGGTTTTAGGACAGGCAATATTGTCAAAGCTATTGTCACTTCTGGCAAGAAAGTAGGCGAGTACGTTGGTCGGGTTTTATGTCGCAAAACTGGGAGTTTTGATATTGCGACTAAAACAGGTCGAGTTACTGGTATTAGTCACCGATTTTGTACGTCAATTCATAAAAAGGATGGTTATTCTTATGTTTTCTAGTCCGTATAGACAAGCAAGCGGATGCGGAGGTTTACTCCGCATTAAAGCTGCGCGGCGGATAAATTCGCCTGTCGTCGTGCTTCCTTGCCATAATAAATTGATGGCGCTTCCGCACTCCTTGTTACTTTAGGTGAGAAAATGGTAGAAGAACGCGAGTATCTCGTTCCTATGGATGCCCAGTTACTATCAATTCTGGCAACAGCTGGAGCGCCTTTTAAAGATCCTCTAGTTGACCTACCGTTAGTCGAAAGTGGGATAGACGGGCAGTGCGCGATCGTCGTTCGAGTACGAGGAGGTTTATACCAAGACGATGATGGTTTGGAACTCGAACGTCGGTATCAGGTCGGCAAGCTCGAAGATGATGAATTTGATTTCATTCAGTCAAACTTAGCAACTTCAGTGCAAAACCCAGAATTTCGAGCGCACACCCAGAAAGTCATAAAGGCACTTAGCGAAACAGATCCCGAACGGCATAGAGATGCTGAGATCAGACGATTGCAGAGAATTTTACTAGGAGTCAGTTTGTTTTGTGGGCCGCGAAATCTTGAAACCGTATATCTCATCTACAAAGCTGCATACGAACAGGGAACAAAGACACCACTAATTGATACGCGATTGCTGTTAGAAGCAAGAGGATACAAACGACGAGAGAGTATTCGAGATTATGACTCAAATATTAGCAATCAGCTGGCACAAGAAATGCTTTCGATGCACCGTACTGAGATCGTCTTTCAAGCTGCTACTCCCGCACAGTCGGGTAAAAAAGGTTACACAGATGTAGCTGTAGTGTATAAAAATATTCTCAGAATAAAAAGAGCTTTTTATCGGGATAGAGGGGAAGAAGAAGTCGATTTTGAACGAGCTGGTGATTTAACTTTTCAACTTCCAGACATGTACCAAGTCGAGTTAGGCTTCTACGACGAAAAGGACACTATCCTTTTGAGCCTCCCTGCAAGAGGTGTTCCAGCACCTAGTGCAAACTATTCAAGAGATTATCAATCTCGTTGCTTAGTATACATCATGGGTCGCTTAAGCTGGGATAAAAAGAATCCAATGTGGATTGGCAAAGCTACATTGCTCAGGAAATCAGGAATTCTGGGTGCTAATTCGAGTCGTAACAATCGACTACTCCAAGAAGTGTTGGATGACTTGCTCGAACAAGAATACCTCCTGCAAGCTGAAATTGTTAGCAAGCCAGGGCAAAGGCAAGATGCTGTCAAAATTGTTCCAAACCCTGAGAAGATTCGCAGAAACCTTGCAAATTAAACCAGCAAATTATAAAGATAAATCTTTAGATATCTGAGGAGCCAATAATTACTTTAAGTAAGTATAACTATCATTTCATTTAGTTTTAGATTCAGTCAAACTACTTATCAAATAAAGTATGGTTATCTAAATCATATAAAGCATTGTCGTTGAGAAGAAATCAGATAAAAATCTGAGAAAATTTAAGAAATTTATCTGTTTTTATTAAAAGATATTTGAAAGTAAGATGAGCCAAGTGTAGGAATTAGGAATATTGAGAAATAATGCTCGCAACAATTTTTCAGTAAAAGGCTTATGAGTGCCAGCCACTTGAAGCTATCGTTAATACACCTTAACTTGTTAACTACTTTAATTCAGTATTACCGAAAAAATGGAAGAACAGTAAAATCGCTCGCATTGGAGCTAAGAGTAGCTTTATTGTATTCATTAAACATCTATGACTAAAAGAAGAGAAAGTACTGCAATGTCTACAGAAAATATATCTAACAAAGCTAGTAATGAGTCTAATGTAGAAAATACAAATTTAGAATTGCAGAAAGCGAATCAAAAGCGTTTAGTAATAGTAACAGGTGATAAAGGAGGTGTAGGAAAGAGTACGTTTTCTAGGGGATTATTACAGATATACATCAATAAAAAAACTCATCTGCTAGCTTACGATGCTGATAAACGCAACCCTCAGTTAGAACGGCACTATGGAAAGGATATTGTGAGATGCCTTGATATATTCAATCGGGGCGAGGCAGATATTTTATTAGTTAATTTGGACGAGCAGCAACCACCTATCGCTTTATTAGATTTACCAGCCCAGTCCAGCAGTTTTTTTGAGACATTTGAGCGAGAGCTAAATATATTTGATTCTTTAAAAGAGTGCGGTTATCAAATAACTATGGTTTCCGTAATCAGTCGAGTTAAAGATTCTGTAAGTATTTTAAAACTCCTCTACGAATATTGTGGCGATCGCGTTGATTACTTAGTGGTCAAAAATCTATTTTACGGAACGGAAGACAAATTTGAACGCTATGACGAATCAAAATTAAGGAAGCAAATGAAAGATAAAGTCGCAGTTCAAGAAATAGTTATGCCCGACCTATTTTATAAAACCTATGATTTTCTTGACGAACACAGTTTACCATTCTCAGGGGTTTACGAACACGCAAAAGCAAATTTAGCCATCAGGTTACGGGTCAAATCGTGGCTGGCTGAGTTTGAAAAGAACGCTTTAAAAGCTGCTACAATGCTTGGTTTAGAATAAAAATGTTGAGAAAGAGATTATTAGTAACTGCTGGCGATGCTAGAGTAGGCAAGTCAACGGTAGCACGATTGCTACTGGATTTATTGTTGGAAAAGCAAATCTCTGTCAGAGCGTATTATAACGGCAATCGCAATAAATTAGCACCATATCAAAAAATAGAGAATTTAGGCGTTGAAGAATTACAACTATCGAGAGGCGGTGCCGATAACCTTCTGATAGATCTAGAATCTCTACCAGATTTAGCTGTGGTTGTGACAGACCTACCAGGACAACATTTATCTGCCTTCAAGTTCTTTGTAGAGGAATTTTTACTATTTGATACTTTAGCATCGCTAGGTTATAGAATGACAGCCATTCATCCTATATCTCATCGACGCGACTGTGTGGAATACTTGCAAGAACTAAGCAATTTTTGTGGGGATAACGTCGATTATATTGTCATTAAGAACAATCATTTTGATACGCATTTTCCCTACTACGATGTAAGTAAAACTCGTAGCTCAATCGAGGCTTTAGGTGCTGTAGAGGTGAATCTAGCCAATTTGTCGCTCTTTGTTTACCAGCAATGCGAGGATTGCGGGATACCATACTCTCAAGTTATTAGCGATCTAAAGGTTAATACTTTTTATCGCCATCTTCTATTTAATTGGATGGAAAGCTTTTATCGTCAGTTCGCCCTCGACCCGAAGGCAAGCAATTATTTAGGTCTGAATTGGCAAAATTATAGTTCTACTGCTAGCGAAACTAGTTTTTAAAGGAGATTTATAGATGAACGTTGCTGCGATCGAGCAAGTGTTATCGGAGTTTTCACCTGAAGAGAAAGAGAAAATTACTCAACTGATTTTGCAATCGGGCATTAACCCTCGCGATCCTTTGATCGTGACGATGGCGACTTTAGCAAAAATAGATAGTCGCATCGATAGAATTCCAGAATCTTTGGGAACAATAGTTAGCACTTGGACGGAAACTATCGATACCAAATTAACACAGGTTTTTCGTAGTGCGGCGATCCAGCAGAAAAAAGCGTTTCTAGAAACTGTTAAGGATTTGCTGAATAAATCTTCAGCAACTCATTTTGCTAGTTTACCCTTGCTACACTCACTATATTTGTTTGCAATCTTAGGAGGTGTATTGGCTCTAGGAACTGTTATCGGTACATTTATTTCTGCCAATACAATCGTTAAATTTGTTGCTCCTAGTAACTTAAATTCTCAAGATAAAGCTTTGTTACAATGGGCGCGATCGGCGGATGGAAAGCAAGCTAAAGACCTTCAAAAGATTAACGCAGATGCAATATCTTTCTGTAAAAAACAAGTGAAAGAGCTGAAAGGGAAGTGCGTAATATCCATCCAAAAATAAGGGTCTTGTCAGCTTTTGTTACTGCTAATAAAACATTGTTTAATATCCTAGAGATTTTAAATTTTCGTAGTAGAATAGGTACGTCAAACACTAAGGAACAATTCGCCAACAGGATTGCAATTGCAGAAAACCCAAAAATCGAGCGAAAAAATGGCTAAATATTTAAGGACGCTGCCATTGAGCAATAAACCAATTGACGATCGCTAGGAGCTTTTCTTCTTCAGGCGGCGGATCGGGTTCTTTTCCAGCAATTGGAAAGAAGTAAGCAATGGAATAGGCAAACACCTCGACATCTGCTGCCAAATTGACATGATGAAATAGTCTCGTTTCACAGCCCTGCTGAAGAATCTGCCCGATCGTCCGCATCATTAAGCTGGCTTCCGCTTCGATGCGATCGGGATCTAAGCGCATCACTGCTCTGGCAATTTCAGCGGCGGGATCGCTGCCTTCACGAGTTGCTTTAGCCGCACGAAATCGGTCGAGAATGTAGCACCGCAATTTCTCGTCAGCTGCATAGTCTGAGTGCAAAATTAGACGTGCAGCGCAGTCGTGTTCTTCCCGAAACACTTGGGTGCAAGCGAGCAAGATTTCATCTTTATTTTTGAAGTAAAGGTACAACGTGCCTACCGATAGCCCTGCGTCTCGCGCAATTTCCTGCATTGTCGTCTTTTGAATTCCATAACGATGAAAACGGCTTTTGGCTGCGGTAACAATGGACTGTTTCTTTTGGGGATCGAGTTTCTGCATATTCGGGCTATCGTCGCACTAGCCTCATGGAGAGCCCATTTTTAGGGCGCAAAGTGAAGGTTGGATCGATTTCTACAGGCTGAGCCGAAGTTGGCTCTAGGTGAAACCGTTGAACTAAAGTTGCAAGAATTAAGGTTGCTTCCATCAGCGCAAACTGATTGCCAATACAAATTCGCGGTCCTCCGCCAAAAGGATAGTAGGCGAACTTGTGCCGTTTTAAGGCTTCAGCTTCTGTAAACCGTTCGGGGTTGAATTGCTCTGGTGCAGTCCAAAACTCAGGATGTCGATGGGTGAAATAAGTGCCGACGATGACAAACGATTTGGGCGCAATAGAATAGCCTTGGATTTCATCTGCTTCGATCGTTTCGCGGGAAAGCCCCCAAACTGGGGGATACAAACGCAGCGTTTCCTCAACGACCGTTCGAGTGTAGGGAAGTTGCATGTAATCCTCCCCACTAGGCGGATTTCCCTTGAGGACAGTTTCCAGTTCATCTTGCAATCGCTGCAACACTTCAGGGTGATTTCCCAGGAGATGGAATGCCCAAGAAAGCGTGACGCTAACGGTTTCATGACCGGCAATTAATAGGGTCATGACTTCATCTAAAAGTTCTGAATCGCTCATTTGCGCTCCTGTATCTGCATCTTGAGCAGCCATTAACATCGACAGCAGATCGAGCGGAGAATTTTGTTGATGTCGCCGCAACTGAATTAGATGGAGCGCAATTTGCTGCAAGCGATCGCGGTTTTCCGTAAACTGTCGATGCGGCTTTGTTGGAACCCACATCGGCAATTTGAACGGGGCGTTGATGCGATCGTTAATAAATTCTGCGGCGCGACGAAACGCTATGGAAAACGAATCGAGCTGCGCTTCTAACCCCGTACTAAACAACGCTTCTCCAACAATTTCTAGCGTCAACTGCTGCATTTCTTCAGCAACATCGATCGTGCTGCCAGTAGGATAGCGTTCCCATCGATCGGCCTGCTCTTGGGCGAAGCGAGTCATGACCGATGCCAATTTGACAATACTTTGCCGATGAAAAGCAGGGTTCATGAGCCGTCGTTGCCGTAGCCAGCTTTCTCCCTCGCTAATCAAGATGCCATTTCCCAACAGCAAACTCAACGGTTGATGAACGCTGGCAGCCTTTCGATACGCCTGCCCGTGGCTGTTCAGGACGTGCGCTGCGGCATCAGGATGCACCACAAAATACACGTCCACTCCTGGAAGCGCTTTGAATCGAATTGAGTCACCGTATGTTTTCCAGGCTTGACCAAACGCTCCGAGAGGGTCATCCCGATAGGCTTTTGAGAAGGCAATGTAGCTAGATGGACCAGGCGGGGTTGTTGCTAAAGCCATAATCCAGGATTCTAAATGAATAATGAATAAGGTATTCTATTATTCATTTTAGCTTTAAGGTGTCGTGTAAGGTGCTACTTGGGTTCTTTCGCACCCGTCCCCTTTCATCAAAAGAGAACGTCAGAACCCAAATTATTTGCAATTACTAATAGGTGTAGATAGAGCGAGAGATAGGTGCGGATGAGCTGAGTTTGCCCAGCCAGCACTAAATTTTCATACCATGCATTCTATTGGTCAATGGTGGGATATAGCATAACCACTGGAGTTTTGTAACTCCACCACAAATAAAAAAGGCGCAAACGCTATTCTCAAACCTTATTGCTCCAATTCTTATCGCTTGTTATTACTGTCGAGAGCTTAAATTTGGTACTTTATGCTATTCTTTGTTGTATTTTCGTCTAATTCTAGCTATGGTTTCCGTATCGACCAAACCCCTTTCTATCGCCACGCGCATGGCTTGCGTCCGACTATTGACATTGAGTTTTTGAAAGATTTTGTGCGTGTGAGTGCGTACCGTTCCAGGAGATATACATAGATTAGTCGCGATTTCTTCATTGGACATACCCGCGCAGATCAGTTGTAGTACTTCAAGTTCTTTTGCTGTCAGTCGATCCGGACGTAGCATGTATTGGTAAAAATTTTGTTCGCTAAATTGAACGACTTCTTTTCTATTCGTTCTAAATTCTTCTACTATTGGCTTGCTAATTTTAGAATCTACCCACGATTCTCCCCTGGAAGTTGCATATACTGCTTCCAACAACTTTTCATCTTCTGCTAGTTTTGAACAGTAAGAGTCAGCGCCATTACCAAAAGCAGATTTGACGATCTCTTTGTGAGTTTCGCCCGATAAAACGATGACTTTTATATTGCTGTATTTATACTTAATTTCTTCCGTAAGTTCTAAACCATTCTTGTCTGGTAGATTAATGTCGATAATGACAATATCGGGTTGGTATAAGTCAACCAGATTTAGTCCTTCGGCTGCCGTTGCTGCCTCTCCACAAACCTGAAGGTCAGCTTTGGTAGATAGCAATGTGTTAATTCCAAACCTCGTAATCTTGTGATCTTCTACCAGCACTATTTTTATTGTTCGCGTTGCTATGCTCGTCATACGTACTTACCACTCCGTGACCATACACAGTTATAACAAGCATCTATCTAAAGATATAAATTTTTACCTTAGCTATAATAAAATTACCGATGTCCTAATCATTTCTTCATGTAGATTTTTGTAGTGGTCGCCTGAAATCCTAGATCGAGCGATTGTCTATCTCTTTCATGGCTAGCGAATGCTGGCAACCAATCGGAGAAATTACCGAGCTTCAACGCCGCTAGATTTCTCAGCGATCGCACTGCTGACATATTACTGAGCGAGCAAATACGATCTATATGGATATAAATGATGCGCTGATTGCATTAAGTAGCGCACTTGGAGGGGTGAGGTCGGGTATCAGGTATGAAATTGCTAAAAGTAGATCGATTGAAGAAATTACAGATTGACAAACTCGCATACGAACTGTGGGTGTTGAAGGAGTTGATAGAAGAACAACTCATCCCTTAATAGTAGTCCGTCAACTTCGATTTGATAAATAGAAATTTTCCAAAAGCAGTTTTTGGTATGTTTTTCACGCCTAAGTCATCTATCAATTCTTTCTTGACAGATCGCTAGGTGCGATCGAGAAAAAAATCAAGAGCCAGGAGTCGCGCGGGACAAAAAAGCTCCTGAAATCCCTGATATCTGAAGTTGCAAACCAGAGCCAAATCAATGAGCTTGGCGGAAAATCCGCGATCGAGGAGTTTCAATCCCCGACTTTTTTCTCAGCTTGTCATGTAGTAGGTTGCTACCGTGCTGCAACAGTTGGACGTTAGCGAAGCAAGTAGGTATCGCGGTAATAATTTATCGAGCGAGTAACAGCTGGATTAGACGTGCAAGGTACAAAGCACTGTGACTAGCCGACGAGCTAAATCTCGATAGTTAAAAGCGACCTGCGTTGGCTGAGCGAGCATCGGGAGTTTACTTGCCCTTAGCGCAACTGAGCAGCTCGATTGGCAATATTTCCTTTATATTCATTTCTCGTCGATTTCAAAAAGTAGTAAGTATGGAAAATATAGCTTTGTTCAGGGGTGAAGATAGTAGCAAAGAGTTGGCAGATATTCTCTCAAAAGATTGCAACGTTATAGAATTTAATACTGTATACAAATTTTTATATCTTTGCCGTCATAGCTTCACTGGTTTATTAGTCATAGATTCTAGCTTTGAGGAAGATATTTGTTTTGCAATCGATACTGTAAGAAAGCTATTTACAGAACGTATACCTATTTTACTAGTATGTCATCCACAAGACTTAGAAGCTATCAATCCCACCCAGAGCGATATCGATAGCTTTATTTTATATCCACTGAATCGAGGCGAGCTAAGATCGAGAATTGATTTATTGTTTCGATTCAATCATTTTGTGCAAGATAAGCTGCAAGACATTCGCCACCGTGATGAATTCTTTGGTAGGATCGGTCACGATATGTCTAATCCTTTAGTAGCCGTTAATCGAGTCCTCAAACACTTGAATCAAGGTTTATATGGTTGTTCGTTGGCAGATATTTCTTCTGTAGTCGAGAGTGTAATTGAGAATAATAATGCATTGTTAAAGTTTGTAAGTTCTCTGTCTTCACAGGCATACTTATCTGCATTAGAATGCGATTATCAAAAAGTTGAATTAGTTGATATAAAAGAAGTTATGACTGCGGTTGCCAAGCAAACGCAGCCGCTAGCACAAACAAAAGATTTAGAATTGAAAGTAGAATTTGCCTCAGAGTTTATTAGCGGCACCAGCATTTGGGCAGAGCCAACCTTGATTTGGCGCATGGCTTTTAACCTCGTACATAACGCAATTAAATATACTAATAGAGGCTGCATTCTTCTATCGCTTTACAACTTAGAACGAGATTTGGTATTGCACGTAGAAGATACAGGTGTAGGGATCGGTGAAGAACAGCTGCGGTTTCTGATCGAACCAGTTGTATCTATTGGCAGGCAAGGCTTGAGAATGGGATTGCGGGCGATCGACTCGATCGCTCAAGTGCATCAAGCTAGCTTACAAGTGGCTTGTGCTTTGGAGGGAGGTACGATATTTTTCATCCCATTTAGGCAAAACTCCGATTGTAGCTACGGTATCGAAAAGTACTTGATGCAGGAGCATTCCTACTGATAGATTCCTTTGCAAGTTCAATTGGATGTAATGTAGTATTAATTCAATTGAGCCTTGCAATCCATGTCAGCGAAAGATTCTACAAATTATCTCGATATTTTTTTAACCAAGTTAGAAAATTTTGTCTGTTGGTTGCTGTTTGGAGTATTGCTAGTTGTTGCCGCACACGCGCTTTTGCTGTTACAGATTGCTACACTTTATTACGTTGCTACTGCCATGCTGGTTTGTCCTCGTACTCCTTTATCAACTAACGTGAGGGTGGCTTCAGTTGTTTTAGCTTTTATCGTTGGTATAGCATTCAGATTAATTTGACTTAATCTGACAATATTACCGATAGCATTAACATTATTTAGAAATTTATTATTGATTCGGGAATTCAAAGCGTCAATCTCCCATTTCTGACTGCGATTTTTTTGACTCTAAAGCTCTTTTTTGTGCTTCAGCTATTGTCAAAGCTCTAAAGTTTTCTACTTCTTCTGTTTGAATGTTTGCTGAGCTACTAGCAGGAATATCAGTGGTCGTTTCTGCCGATCGGCTGTTGTCGGGTGTTACTACTTGTTTTTGTTTATCTTTGGAGACAAATCGACGGAAGGCTAAACGAAGAAAATCTGCAAACGGTTCTTGTTGTTCTAGTGTAGTGTTAGTGGGTCGATCGCTTGCCGAACGCTCTTGTAGCACCGTTGCAGTATTGCTACTGCTGTCATTCGTATCTGTTTTGTCTTCGTCAACTGCTACTCCAGGCGTTTGGTTATCTAGCCGTTCGTTGAGCCGTTCCTTGACAAACAGGCTCTCTGGTTCTACTAACTTGATTTCCAGCAGTTCTACTTTGGTACTAATGTTTTGGATATAGATCGCTAGGTTTGCGATCGCATTTTCTTGAGTGCGGCGATCGATACTTTCAACGCTTTCATAGATTGGCGGGACATCTGATGCTATTTTAGAAATAATTAATGCTACTTGTTCGCTAGGTAAATTTAGACGAGAACAGAGAGTGGTAAAAGCTAGCTCGGAACTTAGAATTGGAGTAGTTTCGCTCATGGTATTTTTATGGCTCTAAAAGATTTTTCTGAACGTGTTTGAGTGCGGAGTCAATTTGTACGTTTGCTACTTTGAAATAAGTTATAACTTCTGGCGTTAATTGCTGTTGATGAATTTTACCTTGTTGAATATCGAAAATTTTATTACCATTTTTATCTGAAATTGACAAAGTTTGTTTTTGGCTGTCAAGCAGTACGTCATAGTGTTTGCCAATCGCTTGCAGAGAATTATTTGGCAGATTAGTACCGAGAATTTTTGCTATTCTTTTAGCGTAGGAAGCTAATTCACTCGCCGAACAAAGCGTTGCTAAGTCAGCTTGCATTATCGAGCGAGCCTTGTCGCTTAACTTTCCAGTCGCTTCCCATTCTGCTTTTACTGCCTCAATGCGTTGGATGTATGCAGGCGGCTTGCCGAGAATTGTGGCTGCCTTCAGCCAATTATCTATACTTTTGTCAGTAGTGACGGTAAGATTTTCGCTGCCAAAACCGTTCCAACTTAAAGCGCTCTGCATTTGGGCTACACTCGGTTCGGAAGTTAGGAGTGCGTTGGAGTCAGGAGCAGCGGTAGCTAGCGTGGAAAGTACAATTTCGCGGGTTTGCGTGTATCCTCTCATCAGTGCGCGTAGAAAAGGAGATCGATCGCCTCGACCTTCCCAATAGCTATCCTGGGTGGCGGTGACGTAATGGGTGCAATTTTCCAACCACTGCACTCCGCCGCGTGAGGCGATCGCTTGCAGCAGTTTAGGGTGTTGTTCGAGTTTGGCTTGAATAATTTCTGCTATCAGTTCGATCCGTTCTTCGCCCAGTGGTAGTCCTGTTTTATAGTGTTGGTATGCTTGTTCGGCAGAGGCAAAAGGAACGCCAGCTGGTTTGTCTTGAGTGTAGGTTTCAGGTCCGTAAGTACCAGCTTTCACTTCTGGATTATCTCGGAAGGAAACAGGGTAGTCACCTTGAATGCGTCCTTTGGCTTTCGATTTGACTGTAGGATTTGTTAGAACTGCACCTAAAGGGTCTTGGCTGCCAGAACTAATATTGATGCCAGGATGTACTTGCGATCGCAGTGTTGGTGGAGCATTTGGTTGCTCCGTTTGCTGTAGTGCTGGGAACGGGACGATTTTGCCGTCAATGTAATCGCCCAGCGGTTCCATAAATAGACCGTAGATTTTCCCCTTACTAGCTTGAGTTTGGGTGAGTTCTTGGACTGAATGTTTTTCCCAGGCTGCCCAGGCTTGCTGGTAGGTTGGATCGGCGATCGCTTCGGTTGAGATTTCGTACTGCTTGCCAACGCGAAATGCAACTTGCCGTCCATCTTTACCTACAGCGATAGCAATATCACCTTCTTTAATGCCGTATGCTTTTTCATAGTTAATACCCCTAGTGGTATGCACTCTGCCATATCCGCGCATGGCATCAATAGTCGTATTAACGGGTAAGGTTTTGAGTTCGTCGTAGGTATGGAGATCGTATACCATCGGTACTGGTTTTCCAGAGACGATTGGATTTTCTGGTATTTGGGGACTGGTAGCGCGGGCGGTAACTTGGTTGCCATAGGCAACAATCTCTCGAATGCTAAGCTGGGAATTCTGTTTTGCTGTCGGCTGTCCTGTAGAAGCAGCGATTCGCTCTCGCCGTGTATCAGTAAGGCTAGCATCTGTGACTTGAGTTGCAACCCAATCGTTACTGTCGGATAATGTGCCAGTAAGCTGTTGAGGTGCTGCTGGCGTGATGACTGCAACGGCGTTTTCCCGTTGTCCGAGCAATTCTTTAGGTCTTGCAGGCAGGCGATCGAGAAATAGCTGGTATTCGCTTTTAGCTAGTATATTAGCTTGAAGGATCGAAGTGCCAGACTGATTAAGGTTTTCGTTCAATAGATTTAGTTTTTGCTCGTACTGCTCGTAGCCTTCTACAGTACTAACGTCAATTGCTCCTCCCAATTCAGATACAATTTGTCGAATAAATTCATCATTAAATTGCTTTCGCTCTATAACAAACGCAATACAGTTTTTTTCAATAAAAGATTGAATTTTTATGCCTTGAGAAGATAACCAACTACTAACTACAATACTGTCTTGAGCAGGTACGACTAATCCATAAGCTTCTGTTTGAATGGTAGTATTGGTATTACCATCTGTGTAACTCTGATGGGGATTGTAAAATAGGATAGATTGCTCTGTAATAGGAATATCTGATATAGGCGAGCTTGCGTCTGCTACTTTGCCAAATTTAGTATTAAGGTTTTCAAGAATTTCTGGACGGATAGTGCTACCAGAGAGCATGAATACTGCCAAGCCTTTTTTACTCTCTCTTTTAGCTTCTGCTGGCGAAATCTGAGAGTATTCAATACCTACTTTAGTCAGCCACTTACTAACTGTATCAACTTTGCGACTGTCAATAGCTAAACCTACTAAACCGAGCATTTTATCTTCTTGGCTTTGGAAGAGGATTGTAGGGCGCTCTGTAATAATATTGTGTATTTGGCTATGAATTTGCTGTCGATTTTTTTGGCTGAAGTTTTGCTGAAGATCGATTGTGGTATTTAATGAGCTTTCTTTTACCCATGTTTTTGGATACTGAACCGTATTACTGTCTACTGTGACGATACAGCTAGTAAAATTACTTTGCATCTTACACGGTAGCGTACTACTGCTACCATTAAATAGCCCTGCTGTTTTTAGAGCATTGAGAGCAGCTATAGATTCTTTAGTGTTATTTAGTACACCAACTGTTTTATTGTCAATTGCAAAGAAAACTTTTTCTTTGTATCCTCTCGAAGAAGCAGAGAGCGTTCTAAATTCTCGGTCGTCATACTTAATTCCTTTAAATTCATCATTAATCTTGTGAATTTTAAGTAAATCCCCAGTTGATGTTTCAGCAATTAAGTAAGCTCCCGCCCCCTCAGTGGCTATAGATTTAAATTTGAGCTTTAACTGGGTACTGCCATTTTTATCGAGTTTAATCCATCCCTTCGCTTCAGCTTCTTGAGTTGATTCTGCATCGATACTGCCAAATCTTTTTCCGTCAATATAGATATCTATCTCGTTATTTTTCGGTACTTTACCGCTGACAATCTGGAGATTTACCGTTTCTCCATTAAAGTTTGTATCTGCATATTGAAACTTTCTAATCTCATTAATTTTCAAACTAATTTCCGGCTTGCCAGGAATTTGGATAGTGGCTGTTGCTGTAGCAGCTTTTTCGAGGGCAACGCTGACAGTAGCGGTCGTGCCTAGAGGTAGCCTTGGTGTTTGAGCTTGCAGTGTGCCAAGAGTGGTATATTCACCATTCTCGTATTGAACTTTTACAACTCTCTCGCCATTTTCTAGGTCAAATTTTGCTTGATAAGTTTTGCTAGTATTCTCAGGCTTTAGAGCTTCGCTTTCTGCTTTTAAACTAACGAGTGTAAAATCTTTAAACTGTAATTCCTGTAATCTTTCGACTAACTCGTTCTTAAAAGCAGTAAATACAAAATTAGAGACTTTATTAGTACTATTTTGTGCTTTGTCTTCGCTGTTATTAGTACTTGTCTCGCCTTGCTGTTTAGTGGTCGATATTTCCCAGGTAGCAGCAGCCATTGTTACTCGCTCTGCTTCTGGAACTCCAAAGTAAAAGTTTTCAGCTACTTCTGATGCTTTTTGAAATAAGATTTTAGCTTGTCCTTCCGATATTTCTGGTCTGAGACCAAAAGCAATAGATGTAAAGACTACGCCTGTCTTTAGGTTCAAGTTTTCGCTTTCTTGACTTAGATTTCCTAGTCGGCGGAAATAGGGTTGACTGTTTTCGTTGAGTTCTCCATTAATTTGAGCTAAGACAATGAATTGATGCGGTCTGTCTGGACTGCGCTTGTGTTTGGGAATTTCCTCAATTTTAAATTTGATTTCTTGGGCTTGCCATATACCAGGATGGTTATACCTAATTAAATTGGTAACTTCAATTTGTTTGCCACTTTGACCGTTGATGACGAGGTATGGACCCTGCTCAATTCCGCGGCGTTTTTTGATTTGAGTTGCTTTACCGAATCGATCGTCAAATTCTTTTTTAGCTAAAGTAACTTGTAACTTATCTTGATGAGTAAATTCAACCGAGTCGAATAATTTACTAAATTGAGAAGTTGGGCGAGATTCAAGCTTCGCTTGTTCAAAGTATTCATTAGTTTTACTAATAATGATTTCTACAGGGGAATAGCCATTAGCCTGAATTCCTCTATCTATGTATACGTTTTTATTTTTCTTATCTCTGATGTAATCCACTTCTCTGTAAAGATAGCGACTATTTTCAGCGATCGCTTCCATATCTGGTTTTTTGGCACTTTTGAATAAGTCAACGGCAATTTGGTTTTGGAATGCCGCTGATTGAATCATTTTCCGATACATCTGGCTGTTAATAGAAAAAGCCTTTTGGATAATTTCATCGCTCCTATCTCTAACGGATGCAAGCTCTACGAATTTTTGCATATATTGAATGTAATCTTGTTTAGTTTGCCGCGTTCGCTCGTCAGGATTTCTTTCACGCTGCTTTTGTTCTTCTTGAAGAATAGTAGGAAGAATTTTTTTATAGTGCTTGGCAACTGCGTCGAGATATGCCGATTTTTCTTCAGCAGTGCTGTAATTTTTGAGGATAGTAATTTCTGACTCTAGTGCTTCAATTGCAGTGAGGTGATTGTTGATCGCACCAACGCTAATTCCATCGCTCATGTGGATAGCAATTTCTTCAAATTCTGGCTGCGCTCCATCTGCCGCGTAGAAAGATTGTTTTTTCAGCTTAGAAGTAGGAGCGTAGGCATTTTCTAGCTGGTTTCTATATTCTGCTTCTTCTGCAAGGTAGGGATAGCATTTTGCTAAGGTAAATCCGATGCAGTCGCCATCGTAGTCGCGACCTTGCCGTTCTTGCTCTGATTCTAAAACGAGCGATTCAATATTCAGACCTAGTTGATTCAACCGCTCGATTTCCCTATTAAAATTAATCGCAAACTTAATTTTCTCTGAAATATCTAAAGCATTAATATTGGTATTTAGATAAGCTTGAATCTCATCGCTGTTAAATGTATCATCTCGTTCTCTTACCTGAGTAACTGCATCTTTAACTTGCGCGAGAATGCGGTTGTAGATTTGAGTGAATGTTTCATCACTAACTGCGATCGCTCCCTCCAAAGGATTTCTATCCGGTCCCAGTATATCTTCTACAACTTTGTTAGTGGAGACGCACAAGCCATTTGAATTAAGAAAAGGCGAGCGAAAGTTCAGAACTTTTTCTTCTGGGTTATACCAAGGTATGCATATTTCGCCGTTCTTTAGCTCTTTAGAAGGAATTACCATTGCTCGTTCAAAGAGTAAACTCTTACCAGTGGCAATGTCTTTCCATTCATTTTGTACGAACCTAGCTAGATCTTGCTGTACTTTTTCTGTTTCTAAAATCTGGCAATGACTCATCAAATCGGTTTTGATGAGGCTATACATAAGTAAATCTTCTCTGGGTTCGGTTTCTTCTAAATTTCCCTCATTGTCTATTTCATATTTTTCTAATTGTTGGCTGTATTGTTCTATAAACTCTGGCAGTTTATTTGATTTTATAGCTTGTTTAACCTCTTTCTCCAATTGAGATTTCTGTTCTTCATTAAAGTTCTTACGTTTTTCATATTTCTCGCAATATAACGCTGCTAGTTTTCGCGGATCGTCTTGGGCTTCTTTGAATCTTTTGGTTTGAGCTTCTAATTCTTCGGCAAAATCTTTGATCCCGACAGGGAATGAGGCTAATAGCTGCGAAATTGCAGTTTTCCCTCGTTGGGATTGTGACTTTTCGCCCAGCCAAATCTTTTGTTTATACAACCCAGGCTCTATTTGTGGTTTTAGGGGAGCGCCAGGTCTGTCCTTGTCCGTTCCCTTGAAGGAGGATAGAGGTAAGATCAGATCGATTTTTTGCTTATTGTTTAAGTCTTGAAAATCTAAATTGTCCAGATTATTTGGTCTGAGAGTGCCTTTGCCAAATCTAAACTGGGTGTCATTGCCATCTTGAGATGTCCAGCCAAAGCGGTGTTGGATGACGCGATAAGGTGCTTTCGTGCCGATTTCTCTATCGGTGAGGCGGTTGTAGACCTCGGTGGATATCTGTCCGTAGCAGTCACCTATGAGCCTACAAGCTTGTTCGTCATCAATGATACTGCCATTTCTACCTGTAGTGTCATCTACAATTAAAATGCTTAGTTCTTCAGCAAGCGCATTTTCGCAAGAGCCAAGGAAAATCGATCCGTAAGCACCTCTGTCTTTGCGGTCGGGGCATAGTCGATCTATAACTTCCAAACACTCTTTGGGTCCGTAGAGTAATCTAGACTTAGACGAAAGGAGCAGTACGTGTCCGTCTGGATGGTTTTTGAGTTCCGTGGCTGTTGAAGTTTCGTCCATGTGACCGAACGAAAATTCAGTATTGGGAAAGAAATACTCTAGTAACGTATTGTTTAATTCTTCATTTAGTAAAGATTCAGTATTGTTGAGATCGTTGTCGATATGAATCCATTGGTTTAACTTAGTATTGAAATGCTTAGTAGTAATTGTCATAGTTGGACATTTCAACAAGGAGTAATAATAATGATGCAGTATTCACGCTTAAAACGTTTTTTAAATCAAAATAAAAGGGAAGTAGACTGCGAAGGTAATCTCGAAGCAGAATATGCTGAAGGTATGCGTTCTCGCGGTCTGTCAGAAGCAGTTATTGCAGATAAGAATGCTAGATTGAAAGCTGAGTATGAAAGACTGAAGCAGCTTGACGGAACCGACCCCGAACAATGGGTTGTTTACACTGCCTTTGATGTCATTTTTACTGAAGAAGAGAAGCAGCAGTTTACCCCTGATGGTTCTTTGCGCCAGGAGTACCAGCAGGATATGCGACGGCGCGGTTACAGTGAAGATTGGCTGGAAGAGAAAGAGCGCCTGAAAAAAATTGAAGTCGATAACTTCGAGCAATTGTCGGTGCAGTACGCCCAGGTAGGAATTAATTACCCAGAGCAACAGGCGATCGCTCGTGCTAGTAATTTTGCTCGGCTTCAGAATCCAGCTCAAATGTATAGACTTCGACAAGACATTCGTAACGCCGAAAA
Organism: Chroococcidiopsis thermalis PCC 7203; assembly: GCF_000317125.1. Taxonomy (GTDB): domain Bacteria; phylum Cyanobacteriota; class Cyanobacteriia; order Cyanobacteriales; family Chroococcidiopsidaceae; genus Chroococcidiopsis; species Chroococcidiopsis thermalis. Next base: position 191,708 of record NC_019699.1, on the reverse strand, counting down.
GATATCCGAACTTTCTATCGGTTTGGAAAGCGACGATTACGAACAACAGCAATGGCAGCAGTTTTAACATTCCTTTAGCGATCGCTTTAAATCAGATTAAATGAGATCAAAGCGATCTTAAGGGATTTATTATCTCTACTGGATCTAATAAAATTCTGATTTTATCTCAGATATATGTTGATTTTTTATGAGATAATGTAACGCTAAGATCGTAAATCTGAATCCAAAGATGGCTGAATAAATATTAAGAATAAATAGTATTTGGCTCCCAAATACATTTATTGACAGAATTCCTAGAGGATTTAATTCAACAACTGTAGTCAATACCTTTTTTAGTTGACTTCAGTTGTTGTTGCAGTTGTTGAATTGCTGGAACAATTTTATCTAGTATTGTTGCATCTTGCTGGGTCAATCGCGTCGCTTCTATTTCTTGCCATTGCCCATTGGTGTATGCAGTTTTTAGAAGTTTTTCTCCATTGGAGTTGCGGGTCAGAGTAAGTATATTATTATCGAGCTGGGCTGAATATCTGTTACCGCTGAAGAAAGTCGTGTTAAGTGTTAGAAGGTATGCTATCACTACAGTAGAGTAATGGGAGTATGACGGTATAGGAGTGATAAAAGGCGTGGGGTGGTAGGTATCGCTGGAGCTACTACCTTTATCGGATTGAGCGATCGCATCTAGACGGGATATAGGAGTTTCTGTCTCCTTCTTGGTTTTTGTTGTTTGTTGTCCCTCTTTGCCATTAAACTGAGTTTCGTGCATCTGATTGGGAATTTCTGCTAAGCCTATTTCTGTTATTTGTGCTGAGACGATAGGTACTGTGACTAGACTGGGGCTATCTTCAACAGTTTCATAACGATCGCCTTTACCACCATTGCCACTAGCAATCTCAATCGAGTTGAGGGATATTGTCGCTCCCCCTGCTTCGACATTTTGCTTTTTAACATGGCTTCTTTTCCTCTTCTTGCCCTTAGTGGCTGTTAATTGGGGATGCCGAGCTGTAACAATAGTTGGCATATCTCTGATTGGCTCGAAGGATAAGCCGCGTTGGATTAATTTGGGAAAGGTGTAATTGCTGCCAATAGAATACCCAGCAATCTGCCAACCATCTTTGGAGTAGCTAAATCCACTCATAAATCTGTCGCCAGAAAACTTAGGTAACACTGTAATACCGTGTTCCCGTTCTAGGCGTTGAATAAATTGACTGACAGTAGGGGAAGTTGCAACCACATCGTCGATGATCTGGGCAAACTGTTGCGTTAGTGGCTTCTGATTTGAAGTGTGGTGCTTCTGTCTGATGCTAGGAGCGCGGCGGGTAGTATAACCAGTTTCTATGCCATGCTGCTTTTTCACAGCTGCTGCTACTTGAGAGTTGCTACATGAGAGGATTTCTAACCCATACTCTTGCTCCAGCTTGCGGATGGTAACTTGAGATTTCCACCAGTCCCAAGAATCGTTGACTGCTGTACCATCCATCCTCACCCTGCTGGCAACTATATGAATATGGGCGTTGTTTGCGTCGTCGTGGCGAACAACAAGCCACTGACACTCATGAGTTCCTTCTCCCACAAACCCCATTGCCTGTAGGTAACGCTTGCTAATTTCTGCATATTGCTTGTCTTCTAAGCATTCGCGGTATCCATCTCTATCTAGAAGCGAGAGAATGATGTGACAACAGGTGCGCTGTACGTTTGGGTTGAGGTCGCAAGTGACTCTCAATTGGGCTGCTAGTTGTGCTGGTGTTGTCCCCATCATATTGGTAGCAATAGTGACAGGATTTTTTTTTCATTAAGAACGTATGCCAACGTTCCCAAGAAACCAGCGTGCTTGTAGTTCTTACCTATCACTTATGAATTAAATCTATAAAGTTATATTTTATACAAGATTATTTTACCAGCAGAGTGGAGAAAAATAAACCAGGAAAATTTTCCTGGTTCGAGGATAAGTGCTAATAATGAGAAAGCATTGGATACTCAGACAAAAGCAGGTGGTTGGAAACATGCTTTGTTTTGAACACATGGACTAGCTGTTGCAGGCAGTCGATATCTTGCGATCGCTATCCAGTTCTGCGATCGCAACTGTGAGCGATGGCTGCCAGTTCTTGCGTCCACCGCTTGTAGGTAGAGCTGCCGATGATGCCTTCAGCTGCCTCATTATCTAACTTGTAGTTCACCGTCTACATAATTGGGAAATTCAAATTTAACAATAATTATTGATTGATTAGAGGTTATCAAAAAACTGCAACATAGGCTTGTACATTGTTACTTTACGTGAACAAGCAGCAATTGAAAATCAACTAATTTTCTTTTAATTTTTAATCTATCAATTTGAAACATTTTGTTGATAATATTTAATTAAATATCTTATGGAAAAGTGAATTATTTAAGATTTGATGAAACGCTTCTCTTCGGAAGTTTGTCTATCTATATTAAGTATTAAGTTGTTTCAGCATTATTTTACTGGTTGTTTGAGTATTCAATTATTTGTCCTATCCCGTGACCATTACATGATACAAAATTGGTAGGTAGATGTATGGTGAGGTGGAATCCACTGAATTCTAGATTGCGATTGGGACAATTTTGGTAAAACCACTGTTTCGCTTCTTCTTCTGTACTGAAAGTTTGCTGGACAACTTCTTCTGGGGGTAAGTGCCAAGCATTATTGGAATCTAAGCTACAAACGTATTTTGGCACGAGCAACCTCTCAATGGCTAATACTTAACATTTGCAAGGTATTTTTTTCATTATCTCTGCACTAAATTTGTTTGTAAAAATTAAACAAATAAAATAATTTATTCCATTGTGTATCTGCTAGCATTATTTTTGATTTGCAATATTTAACAAAACATTCCTATTTTAACGTAAATGATTTTTTAACAATAGGCAACCTCATTTAATGACTGATTTGAAGATTTGAAAAACAATTCCTGAATGGTTTCAAAGCTCAAAATCTGGGCTTTGAGTACTATTTCTTTGTGTTTGTGTTTGATGAATAATTTCTTGGATGCGCGACCAGTTGAAGCGATCGCTTTCGGTGATTCCACTAGCGAATAGTACGGAGTTGTTAGCAGTGTCAAATCGAGCGAGTTCCACGCGATTAACTTTATCAAAAATAGTTAGTTGCTGTCTGTTTCGATCTAATACCAGCTTGTAGTTATTACCTGATGGGGCGACACGCGCCCCGAAGCCAAGATAGCGTAATGTTTTGACCAAATTATGATAAAAAAAGATAGGTCAGTTATTCTCAACAAGACCTATCTCTTGATAAAATGTTACCTTCATTGTACCAAACACACCTAGAAAAGCAACTGAAGCCTACCCAGTTGTTGTTGTTCAATCTTTTAATTAACGTAGTGCAAGCTTTGAAAGAAGTTAGCATAGAAAAGATAGCTACTGCTTTGCCTTTACCAATCTTATTTGAAAGTCGACGGAAACAAGTACAAAGATATTTATCAATTCCCTTCTTGAAGATTGAAACTCTGTGGTTTCCCATCGTTCAAACTTGGTTATCTTTAACTTTTTCGGAGAAGCAAAATCTCTATTTAGTTATCGATAGAACGAGTTGGAATCGAATAAATTTAATGCTGATTAGTGTGATTTATGATAAGAGAGCTATCCCGATATATTTTGAGCTTTTACCTAAAATAGGTAGCAGTAATGAGAGGGAGCAAAAAAGGTTGTTTTCTCAAGTGTTACCCTTGTTTAGCAAATATCAAACTATTGTCTTAGGAGACAGAGAGTTTTGTTCAATTAAACTAGCTAACTGGCTGAGGGAGCAGAAAGTACAGTTTTGTTTAAGATTGAAGAAAGATGAACTCATTGAAGTAGAACAAGGAATTTGGTTGGAGCTGGATCGGCTAGGATTGAAGCCAGGATTTTCTTTGTTTCTCTCTGGTATAAAAGTGACAAAAACTCATAAAGCTTTGGGTTTTAACCTAGCTGGAAAATGGCAGCGAAAACTGTCTGGTTGGAACCCAAATGAAGGTTGGTTTATCTTAACAACTCTCCCTGACACTCCTAGTGCTATCAAAGCTTATAAGAAACGCTTTGATATTGAGGAAATGTTTCGAGATTTTAAGAGCGGTGGCTATAATTTAGAATCCACCAATGCCTCCGGCGAACGGTTGATATCCTTGATATTAATTATTACATTTGCCTATAGTATGGCAACATTTAAAGGACAAAGAATTAAGCTACTTGGTGTCCAAAAATATGTTGGTAGAGTTAAAGAAAAAAGACGCATCCAAAGAAGACATAGTAGCTTTTATCTTGGTTTATATGGTCAGACTTGGATTGGTTTTATCGATGATTGTTGGGAATTAGTTCGCAAGTTAATGAGACTCAATCGCAACAAACTCAAGTATTATTTCCGAGGGATAAGAGCTATGGAGCTTATCCTAAATGCATCCTAGCCTTCATGTCGCCCCGTCAGAGTTATTACCTTCTAATTCTTCCACACCACGGATAGGTTCGTTTGATTGGTTTCTGTTAGTAGCAAGCAAAGCAAGAGCTGTTGGGTAAATCTCTTGAGCAATTTGTTGTTGTTGGGGATCGATGGAGGTAGATAGTATGTTTTGCTGGTTAGATTGGCTTTGGTATGACTCGATGAGTTCTTTAGATATCGCTTTTCTCAACCATTCAGGTAATTCAGGTACGATTTGAGTTATCCTGCCGTTTTCAACGGTTAGTACGTTTTGATGTCCTGCTACTGTTGAATTGTCAAAGATTAAAGCATCATCGGCTTGTTGCAAAGCTAGCGGTAAATTAGCCAAGCTGCGCTCATACCTACGACGAATATCCTTTTCTGGCACGTTATGTCCACCAACTGTCACTCTTTGAGCTACTCGCTGAATATTGGTTTCTACTTTATTGAGACCGATATAGATAAGATTTACTTGCCATCCTTTTTGCTTAGCTTCTCTCATCATTTTCAGATAAGTATTACCTGACAGTGTTGTTTCAACTGCAAAGCTTTGATTATTTTCTAGGTAAGTGCGAGCGCGCCTTATAGCTTGTTTACCAGCAGCAACCGCTACTGTTTCTGGAGCATCTGGTCGCAACAATCTTGCCTCCAAATCAGGATCGATGACTGGAACTCCTAAAGCCTCTTGAGTATTGCGAGTGAATGTACTTTTACCTGAACCATTGGGTCCAGCTATTATAGTTAATGTTGGTTTTAATGTTATCATTATAAAAATTAATAAAAATTTATTTTGTAAATTTGATAAAAATGAGAGTAACGAAAGTATTAATAGCTTTCATTACTCTCATTACTCTATTATTTAACGTGTAGATTGAGGAGCTAGGCAACGAGCGTTTTTTATTTTATGCATTGGTGAGCTTCGGAGTGCTGTTTGTTTTTTCTACTTCGCTAACAATTTGAATCTTTCCATCTTGCAGCCGATATTCAAAGCAGCGTCCATCAGGTAGTTCCATAATAGTCGTACCATTTCTTTCATAAAATACTGAGCGATTGCTAGCCTTGTGTTCGGCAATTTCCTTTTGTACGCCTGCTTGTGCTAAGCGTTCTAGTTTTTTACCCCATTCAGAAAATTCGCTATTGTTCATAGTTTTATCTATTTTTCTATTTGAGAAGCAGAAATTTTTTGTGCTGCAAGCAGAGCTTTATTCGTTAGTTGTTCTATTTTGACAAATTAGAACCGAACTAGGAAGCGTGTTGTAAAGCTTTCAAGCATTGTTAAAATTCTGAGTCAGAAACGTTACTACACTTTTTTAGAGAAAGCTGTTAGCTAGTACACTGCAAGTATATCTACTTATATGGCTGTTGGCGAGGGAGATTTTGAAGTTTATTGAATCGGGAAAATTTCCTTGAGATTTGTTATGCTACCTCTTCTTTGTTCTTAGTAGCAGTTTCTATATTAGTCCGTATCTTCCCTAACCCATAAGCTTCCATTCCAGCTGCTTGAATGTGGTTTTCCATAGCTTCTAGCAAGGACATAATTTCTGTTGTTGGCACCGTGCGATCGCCATACAGCTTGCATGTATTGCGAATGGTAAATGTGAGTTCCCTAGCTTTGCCCAAATTTTGGTAGACAAGGACTTGGTTGATGGTGGGGGGAGTAGGGAGTTCCCTACGTAAGGCAGATCTCTCTATATATTCGGCAACGGTAGTATTAGACTTCTTTGCTTTCTTTTTTACCTCGGTGTAGTCACGATCGTTGAACCTTACTGTCACTCGATTGTTTTTTTTCTGCTTTTCTATCTTCATCTTAAGAGTTGTTTTTTATACGTGATTATTTTAGTTATAGCATCTTCAAACATAGGTGGCGCAAAGGCAGCAGTATAAGAATACTGGATGGACTTGAATCTGAGATTGATACCGTGGCTGTAGCAAGTGTCGTTTAACGGCGATCGCTCTCGAAAACACTGATTACAAAAGCTACAAAAATATACTGAGGAGCGTAATTTGTATACTGGAATTTTAGTGCATACACTATTCATACTGTTGCTAGACATCTGCTGCTACAAAGCTCGGAGTTTTGATGAATGCGATGCAATCGAAAATATTAGCACGCGATCGTAGTCTTGTTGCCTGTGTAATTACGGCGTGCGAGTAGCAATGGAACAGAAAACTAGGTTAAGCTCAAAACCCTTGCTAATTGGACTTTTTAGCGACTACTAAAACAGTAGCTTCATTCACTCAAGATTCCTGTGATAAGAACTTTTATCACAGTCATAAAACGCCGAAACCCAGCTGGAACAAGGGATACAAAAAAGCTCTATAAACCTGCTTTTTTATCGTTATCACAGAAATAAAATCCTTAACCAAGTTTTTTGTTCCGATGATACTCGCACCCCAATTACTTGATGAAGTGTGTATCAACGGCGGGAAAGTGACATAGTACGATGCTTAAGAATAGTTGAGATGCGATCGTTTTTGTAATGCGATGTAGTACAAAAATAATACAAAAATTGCCCTCGTTATTGTCAACAATAGAGATTATTGAGAATAGCTGAGGATATGTGAGATGCTCTAAACATAGCTGGCGCAAGCGTGTAGGGCTATTGCCGAGAGCGCCGTACTGTGGGTGGTCAAGCGAGGCTTCAAAAGCTGATGAGGAAAGGGGTTTATCCGTTTTACCCGCCTTAGAATGAATAAAATCGAGATTGGGGAATGTTCCTGGAACATTCCCTGGATATTCCAGGAATAGCAGGGGAATAGTAGAAGGGTTAGGGATAGGGTAGTGTAGGGAATACTAGGGGAATATTCCAGGAATAGCAGGGGAATAGCAGGGGAATTACGGAGGACGATTCGCCATTGCTTGTTTAGAGTGATGTAAGGTATCTGATGGACGGCAATTGTTTCAACGCAATTCTGAACTCAAAGCTGTTGTGCGATCGATAGTTAGCACGCTAACAAATTGATGCCCAGTTGAGTTGCAATTCATCAGTTATGAGAGGTTTTGCGATCGTTAAAAAATTAGCAGCTCTACAGTAGCTGCTAGTGATGGAAGGTGAGAAGGATTAAATGGTTAGCAAGCTTGAATTGTTAGTAATTTGTGAGTGTAGTAGAGGGCGGCGATGTCGTCGATCGCTTTGATAGTCTCCCGCCAGGGGTAGTAGTAGTCGCCAATAATCCAACTGGTATTGGTTGAGAACAGTTGTTTGCGAAGTTGGAATTCGTAGTAAAGGCTGTTGATACTAGAAATTTTGACCTGGTTAGACGAGTCGATGCAGTCGAAGCGTTTGAGCAATTGGTAGAGAGCTTCGTTAATGGAGGCAACGCGATCGTTAGCAGCAAAGATACCGTACATCAGAAGATTCCTCGGTAGTGTCTTTCTAGTAGGTGTGAAGCACTTGAATGTATTAATGGTTCGCCAATCCCTCTTAAAGGGCGATCGAGTTGAGTGGTTTGAGTATTTTTTGAATTAAAAACTTTGAATTTATGCCAAGGAAGACACTTCGACAGGATTTTATAGAATTGGCAGTGATGCGTAAGCGCGATAGCGACGATGGAATTGTAATTAGCTATTTGCAAAATCATCGCCGCCCGCAGACGGAGTTAGCGTGCGAGGCTCTACGGGCGCATTATTTGCCCCTAGCACTCTTGGATGCAGGGTTGTCAGGCAAAAAGTTACGGGAAGTAGCTATTGACGCGATCGCCCAATTAGAAGCGCAGATTGGGAAGATCGAGCGGATGTGCGACTTAGAGAAAATGGCACGAGTCTTGGTGCAGCCGCCAACAGAACGACCAACTGCAAAAGGCAATATAGATGTTGCAGCATCGCCGCAGCAGGTGTCAAGTGCTAGGAGAGCAGATGCACGTAGAGATGCGGACGGTACAGCTACAAGCGAAGAGCCAGACGAAGATGAAGAAGCACAAGAAGAGTTACCTCATGACGAGGTTTGGGATGCCATGTTACAGTTGCGACTGGAGTAAACTACCCACCAATAAATGGAGTTTGGTTAACCTAAGCCAGAGAGTCGCCTCCATTGAGTCACTCAACATGACGCGCTCGAAAAGTCATCAAAAATCATCGAGCTTTCCTGACTGATGAATCTGCTCTCTCAAGTTATCCATCTGGCACTCCAGAATATCGCTAAAAAATGGACAATGCCGATGGAAAGTCAGGTTATCCAAGCCTAAAGCTACTTCTACCGTTCCCAATTGTCACAAACGCGCCTTTGCATTGCCTTATCGTACCAGCGTAGCTATTTGACGAAGCGGTAAGGAAGGTGCGATCGAGTTTTCCCTTATCAGTGCGATCGCCGCTCTTGTAGGGTACGTTAGTTACGCAATACGCATTCCATAAATCATGTATATCCTATTAAATACTTCTCGATCCTTATGCCCCATTACCGCAGAGCTATACATCATAACAGGGACTTAAACTCGTCACGGGTTATCTGGCAATCGCGTAGTATTTGTGCTAATAAACCCCGACCAATTGTCTCTCCAGAATGTACTGGAACTACTGTTCTACGCCCATCACTATGTAACAAAATATGATGACTTCCGCGCACCCTAGCAATCTCAAAACCTATTTTACTAAGAGCAGCTATGACTTCGCGTCCTGTCAAACTTGGCAGTTGGCTCATACTTCAACCACAACTCGTTGGACACCCACAAAATCCAATGAATCCTGTTCTTCCTCAAGTTCCAAACAGAGTTCGATAGCTTCTCGGATACGTTCCATCAACTCATCTAAAGATTTAGCTTGCGTGTGACACCCAGTAAGACTAGGAACAGAAGCAACAAAGTAACCATCTACATCTCGCTCGATAATCACATTAAATTCTCGCTTCATAATTAGCTGTCCTTACTTGTTATTCCATTCTCTCACGATTGCCAGAGTGCGCTACTGTAATCGGAAAAGTCGTCTTTTTGCTGAGCTTCAATACTAATTTCCCTAGCCGAATATGACAGATGTAATGGTCTAAACGTGACAAAAATTCGATGTGTGCAACCAGTCCTTGACGATAAATTAAGACTGTCGAATGAGGGCAACCTCGCCGCTCAACAAAACTAGTAGTTCAATCAAAAACCATACATTCAGGAGACGAAATATGAAACTCTTCTATCGCGGTACAACATCCGATCGCCATCCTGCTCAAGCTGACAATCACCCATTCCAACAAGTCTGCGAATCTGGAGCAGCTTATAACCTTAAGTTACCGTGGCGTATCCTATCGGATCGATCCTAACGCCACCGTGGAGCTTGCATGACCAGTAGTCGATCGAGCAATCTATCGGGGTATCAGGTATTTTGTTAACAAAGCTGCACGCCCAGAAGTTACATTTCTCGCTCAAGTCGAAAAATCTTCCACACAAGTGCCTTCACCTAATCTGCTAAATCATCAAATCTAGACCGAAAATCGGTAGAGGATTTAGTATGCGAAAAATAGCAATTATTGGGGCTGGTCAATTTGCTAGATTTCTGCCATCTGCTATTAAGTCTAGTTTGAGCGAAGCTGCTGGCGGGACATTTCCTCGGCTACTAGCTCGGCAGAGCGCTGCTCAACTTTCTGCCGTCGCTCTATGGGCAAGTGCGAGAGCTTTTGTTTCAATGTCGTTGCCATAATTTTCCTTGCTCTCCTTGGATTGAGCTAAATAGGTAGCAATTCAGGATATAACAGAGTAGAGATTTTTGTGCGACCTTCCTCCTAGTGTAAGGAAGAATAAGAGCGATCGAGCATGACAGCAATAAAAACCAAGACCGTACCCGACATAGTAGTAACGCTCGATCTAGGTGCCAGTAGGACGAAGGCGATCGCCCAGCAGTTGGGGAGTGCTGCACCTTTAGTGGTGAGCATGAACCCAGAGTTAGCAGATATCTCCCACGAGTCAGTAAAAGATCTAAAGAGTGAGGGCATTCCCGAAAATAGTTGTTGGGTGGAAGTGCCTGGGGTGGATCATTTTGCTGTGGGTTACTTGGCAAGGGCTAGATTTGGCGGCATCTCCCAGTTGCGGGATCTCAAGTATGAATTGGCAGTACCTAAGATTGCTGGTGTTTTATGGGTTTTACAGCAAAAGCTGGGCTTGACAGCACGTTTTAGCGTCTCGATGTCATTGCTCTTACCGCCAGGGGAGGTCAGCCAACACGATAAGGCGTTGTTGCTGTCGAAGCTAGCAGCATCTTTAGCTAAGTTTGATACGCCCAGCGGTCAATTGCGAGTGAAGATTGTAGATTTTGAGTTGATGCCAGAAGGTGGGGGTGTTTTTGGCTATCGAATTGGACACTTAGGTACAGATTACAAGCAAAAGACGATTGCCCTAGTCATGCTAGGCTACAGAAATGCTAGTTGCTTCATCTGCGATCGCGGTAACCTCAGACCTGGCACGAGTAGCGATCTGGGTATGTTCTGGATGGTGAACAACTTCGTCGGTCGCGCTAAAGGCGGGTTGTCTAGAGACGATCTGCAAGTTGTGCAGGCTTTAGTTGCTGCTGGAGCTAATTGTCATCTAGAGGTGCTGCAAGGGTTGTCGAGAAAGCGTTCTGCCAACGATATCCGTTCAGATGGAGGAGCATTTGCCTCCGCTGCTAGGATTTCTCGTGACGAATACGCGCGGGCAGTCGTGCGTTGGATTAAGTCTCTTGCCCCAACCGAACTGGATGAGGCGATCCTGACTGGCGGTACTGCTGAATATGTAGCACCAGAACTAGACGCTTATTTTGTTAAAGAAGGCATAACAGTAGTTTGGAATGGCGGTGTTGTGGTGTCGCCAGATTTACTTGCTGGGGAGTCCCTCAGCAGATACGCTGATGCATGGTCCGTACACGTCAAGAGTTTTGAACGGTTTAGTGCTAAGTATAAAATACCTAATCTTAGCACTGCTACTCCATCTGTAGCCGAGCGCAAAACTAGCGATGTAACTAATAATAATTTTCATAATAATCTTAATATTTCCAACAGTAATGGCAATTCTGCAAAAAAGCAAATTACAAAGTATGTTAGACCTAAAGATTTTATAGAAATGCCCGATAAACTATAATAACCTCTAGGTACTCTAAAGGGTGGTAGCTTTCTGCTTGATAACAGTAGCGTTCAGAATATGAAAAAAATCAGCCTTTTTAGGGCTGATTTCTATAAATTTCAGAGAAACTTTTTTGGTTGATTAAGCAATTTCTTCCGTAGCAATTTCAGCAGCAAAAATACTGTCACCCCCAGTTGCGGGTTGTTCGACGAGTTCGAGCTTTCGGTATGTAGCTTGCTGTTTCAGCCGTTGTTCGCGACGCTGCCAGCTACGTTGATTGTACTCGACCAACTTTTCTAGGGAATAGTCAAACTTGTCTTTAGCAAATGCGAGTAACTGTTCCATAGTGTACTTGCGTTCTTCGGCTTTACCAAAGCTAATTTCAAAGTTTTGTTTGAACGTTTCCCAGTCAAAGGCTTCCCCTAACTGCCGCTGGGCAACTTTACCATACAGTTCGCGGATAGAATAGAAAACTGCATTATACTTGCGGGAGTCGTAGGCTTCGATCCGGTACTCGCCCATAGCAGCATCGTTAATTAGAGATAGTTTTTTGGTGTTAGCCATAGTTGTGTCCTTTACAAGTAGCAAGAGTGATTTTTTCCGTGCAGGCGCAGCCTTTTTTGGCGCTGTTAACCTGTATTAATATTTGAGTTTTTCTGTTTGTCCAGGCGCAGCCTTTTTACCAACTAGAAAAAAGAGAACGCCTCTATCCAGATGTTGAAAGCAAGTGTAGGCGTTCTCTTATCGGTGGAACCTCAAGTTTTATTTGTCAAAAGCATTGGTGGTTCAAAAACTAGGTAAAATAATATAACTACCGAGCATTTCAACCAAAGCCATGAGCAAAACTAAGTTAGAGCAAGCTTTGGAGCTAGTACACAGCCGAGGTGTCATCGCACCCAAAGACTTTGAGTCGCGAAACATTCCCGTCAGCTATCTCCAGCGTTTAGAACAGCAAGGAATACTGATGCGCTCCAATCGAGGCGTGTATACCTCTATGGAGTACGATGTTACGGAAAAACACAGCTTAGTTGAAGTCTGCAAGCGAGTGCCAAATGGAGTCATTTGTCTGCTTTCAGCACTACAGTTCCACCAATTGACAACCCAGTGGTCGTGGCAAGTCTGGCTGGCAATCCAGAACAAAGCACATCGTCCCAAGATCGATCGTCCACCCGTACAGCTAGTTTATATGTCTGGGGAGGCATTGACTGCGGGCGTGGAATCACACAAATTTGAGGGAGTGACGGTACGAGTGACGAGCGCGGCGAAAACAGTGGTGGATTGTTTCAAATTCCGCCACAAGGTAGGGCAAGACGTGGCGATGGAAGCACTGCGGGACTATTTGCAACAACGACGTTATTTGAATGAAAAATGGGGTCCGCGCAGCGAACTACATCACTATGCCAAAATTTGCCGAGTGGAAAACGCGATGAAACCTTACCTAAAAGCATTTTCAATTTGCTAGAGGCATTCCAACCAATGAAGAACCAAGCAGCCTCGGTCAAGCAGCGCTTGTTAAACTTCAATCGCTCCCAGGCACAGCCAGAAGAATTTCAAAAACTACTAGGGCGTTACGCTTTGGAGCGGTTGCTGTATCGCTTGAGCCTTTCAAGATCGATTTGGTTTCGGCTCTCGATCCATTTCAATTTCTACATTGCCCAGCACGTTCGTAAGCGCGATCGCCTTCAAAAGTCCGCTTCTTTGGGCGTGCTACAATCCTTCCAACAGCTAGACAAGCGGGTTATGGACTTAGTTTTCGACGACTGGTTACGGCAGCAGGAACTAGAGGCTTTTCGCTTAGCGAATTCGACAATTGCAACGCGAACTTGCCCAACACCGGGCTCAACTTCTTGCGCCACGCTCGGCAACTGAGATGATGGCTGGCTCCGCTCAGCCCCAGTCAAAACGCACCGATTTGCGTTTTGTTAATGCTAGCTAATCCACTTCATAGGAGTCGTGGTGACGTATGGTGACTCTCCAACTGAAGCAAATTGATGTCCTCCCAGGTCAGCGAGTGGTATTGCGGCACGTCAACTGGCAGCTGTTTGAGGCAATCTTGGCAGAGTTAGGCGAGCATCGCACTATCCGTTTGGCTTACAGCAAAGGAACGTTAGAAATTGTGGCTCCCCTACCAGAACACGAACAATCCAAAGTCGTAATTGCCGATCTATTGAAAGTGCTGCTGGACGAATTAGACATGAACTGGGAGCCATTAGGATCGACGACTTTCCGGCGAGAGGATATGCAAGCGGGGATCGAACCGGATGAATGCTTTTACATTCAAAATCACGCTCTAATGATTGGTAGAGAGCGCATTGATCTGAGTACCGATCCACCCCCCGACTTGGCAATTGAGATCGCGATCGCATCTAGTACCCAGTTAAGTGCCTACGAAGCTCTGCGCGTCCCCGAAATTTGGCGTTATCAAAATCGTCAGTTACAAGTCTACGTGCTGAGTGAAGGAAGGTATATTGCATCTTCCACTAGTCTGATTTTTCCCGACTTTCCTGCAACTGAGGGCATTTCTCAGTTTTTAGCCTTGAGTCGCACCGCAGGCACTCGTCCTGCTTTAAAAGCTTTTCGGACTTGGATAAAAGAGCAACTGCGATCGCAGGAGCGATCGTCCAAGCTAGGAGAGCAATTCTAACTAAAATCGGTTGTTAGCCGCTCTTTTCCAAACAGATCTCATGCGCACACCGAATAATTGGATCGCGATCGCAAGCATCGTCAATCGCCAGAATTAAACCAAAAATTTCAGAATTGGCAATTGTAAACGTTTCGCCCGTGCTAAGGCGAACGAGCGTAATTCCTTTATCTGTCTTTGTTACCAAAAAATTAGGTTTAAAGCCTTGCCCTTATAGGGCAACTTTTTTTGTTTCTAAAACCAATTATTTAGGGTATAATACATAACATGAAAACACTGAAGTTCAAGCTATACAACCATAAGCGAAATAGGTTTCTCAAGCAGTCAATAAATGCTGCGGGAGTTATCTATAACCATTGTATAGCCCTCCATAAACGGTACTACAGAATGTGGGGCAAACATTTGAGTTGTGCTAAGCTTCAGGCTCATATTGCCAAGTTGCGGAAACGTAATTCTTTTTGGCAACTGGTAGGTTCTCAAGCGGTGCAAGATATTTGTCAGCGCATAGAGAAAGCTTACCAACTATTTTTTAATTATCATAAACAAGGAGTCAAACCACCAGGATTTAAGAAAGTTAAAAAGTACAAATCGTTCACCCTAAAGCAGGCTGGATACAAGTTTTTGGGTGATAATCGAGTCAAAATTGGCTCTCGTGTTTATCAGTTTTGGAAGTCTAGAGAGATAGAAGGAACGGTCAAGACATTAACCATTAAACGAACTCTACTAGGGGAGCTGTTTATGGTAGTTGTTGTTGACAATGCAACTGAACCAGAAATCAAATTCGAGACGGGTAGAATCGCTGGATTTGACTTTGGTTTAAAGACATTTCTCACTTATTTTGATGCGACTAATACTGAAAAAATTGAATCTCCGCAGTTTCTGGCGCAACTACTCAATACTGTTCAAAAAGCGAGCAAACAACTCTCAAGAAAGTTGAAAGGTTCTGCCAACCGAGAACGGGCAAGAAAGCACCTTGTTCGGCAGCATGAAGACATTGCAAATCGTCGGCGTGATTGGTTCTGGAAATTAACTCACGAGTTAACGAACCGATTTGATGCGTTATGTTTTGAGACGTTGAACCTCAAGGGGATGCAACGTCTTTGGGGACGTAAAGTCTCCGATCTAGCATTCGGAGAATTTCTGCAAATTCTAGAATGGGTTGCTACCAAAAAGGGCAAGAAAGTTATATTTGTGGATAGATGGTATCCTTCCTCGAAAACTTGCTCAAGTTGCAGTCATGTTTTAGAGAAATTAGATTTATCTACTAGAGAATGGCGTTGTCCGTCGTGCCAATTAGTTAACGGCAGAGACGAGAATGCTTGTAGAAATATTCAAATGGTTGGGGCATCAACCACTGGGTTAGGTAATGTCAGACAGTCTCCGACTGCAATCGCTGCTTGAGCCTAGAATCCTCATCCTTCAAGGGTGAGGAGTATGTCAACGATAAATATGAGCCAGACGGTCGGGAATAACAAATAACATGAAATTAACAGAAATTGTGTTCGGCGCAGCGATTGGGTTTTTTGATTGTTCGAGCGGACGCAGTATGCTAAAGCAATATAGATTATCAATCCCAAATTTATCCTAGCCGGACGGCTTATGGTTTCTTGGGTACAAAACCGGAATTAGTCGAGCAGAGTGAATTTGTAGTAGTCAAGAATTTGCCCAATTTCTTCAATTACGCTTAAGCCGTTCAATTGACCGATATCTGCAACATCTAGTTCTACTGAAGCATTCTCAAACAGAGCATAACAAACTCTTTGCGGATCGTGTCTAGAGATGTAGCAAATCCCATCTGGCTGGCTCGGATGCAGACACAAAGCACGACTCCACCTTTGGCTCAGATGGCGATCTCGTCCAGTACATATTTCGGCATCAGCTCCAATGTGTGCTAGCCCATTTCCTGTTAAGTCAACAAACCGTAGCGGTCTGTTGCTGGTAATACTTGCAAGATTGCGCGTAGACAACGATCTTTCACTAATGTCTCTAGATCCCGTTGACCAACCCAGAGTTTCGATGAAGGCACCGTAGAGATCGCCAGCACAGTACAGAACACCATACTCTTTTTTAGGATCGTCGAATCTATTGATCGCATCCTTGGCGAAGTGGATAGCTCCATATTTGCTTTTATGGATGCGAAACCAAGGTCCACTGAAGTTAGTCAGTAGCAGTTGGCGCTCGTTCAAGTCATCAGGCGGATTTGGATGAGCTGCGACATTTTGACTCAAAGTTTAAGCCGCTCCTTGCTCTCCAGAGGCGCGTGCCGCTACCAAAACATCCTCTATTTTTCCCTGTCGTAACATCTCCAGGGGACTTGCTCCATCCAGCCAGATGTTGGGATTGAGTATAAATGCAGCTTGCATCCAAGGGTCTGACTCGTCAAGTGCGGCAAGCACCGACTCTAGCCCAGAAAGAATACCATTTTCAGCAAATTGCCACCTGGGGAAAAGGTAGCCGCGCTTGCTTGTAGTTAGGGCAATCAGCTTGCTTTTACTGCAACGCTTATGGATAGCTTGACGACTGATGCCAAGCAATTGTTCAACTTGGGATATGGTCAATGGACCTCCTTCTGCATTAAGCAACCGCTCTCTAGCAGCAATGCCGCGCAACCTAGCCCTTTCTAAAGGGTCTGCCGCACTTATCGCTCGACTGGCTTCTGTCTCTTGCATAAGTTTGACTAACATCTGGGTGCCAGAGGTGGGATTTTCAGGCAGTCGCTCGACGGGGTATTGCTCGATAGCTTGCAAAACAGTATCGAGGACAAGATCTACCAAAGCCGCCTTTTTTGGTTGACTGCTGAGGGAGCGGAGCTGAGAAACGTGCTTTTGGAGAGAAGTTTCCTGCTGTTCCCCATCTTGTGGAGTTTCCTGTCCTGCTTTATCGGCAGCCAGAGCAGATCTTCTTTTTGCCCTGCCAGTTTTATGTTTTTTGGTAAACATGAGATTTTTTTGACTCTAAATTTAAGATAATTTATTTTCGTCAACTTCGTCAACCAGAGAACAGAAGGTGGGTTGAGCATGAGACTGCGATCGCGCTAAAAAAACATGGCATCAGTTCTTCATCTGATGCCGTATTGCTAGAGAATTGTGACGTTGCAACTTTTCCTGGCGCTCGGATTAAACAATCCCCTCCGAGTTAGGCATTAGTATCAAGTAGCAAGCAGTTTTTCTAGATCGATCGACCGCACCACATCGCGCTTGTGCAACTTGTAGCGCTTGAGTGAGGCAGGAACTTTAATCGGCAAGTCTGTCACCCTTACGACGCTGTAGCCATGCAGCTTGTAAAGCTTGAGTACGGTTATGTCAAATTCTTCTGTCAAAGACTGGCGTGCTGGGGGTAGTAGCCGCATCTGTGGAACTGGGAGAGAAGTGGCGATCGCCCTCGTAGTTGATGTCGCTGTTGATGTAGAGTCAGAAATCCAGGGATCTTCCAGCATATTTAGGCCTTGCTGAGGCAGCAATTTTGGTGCGATCGCGATCTTCTGGGAAGAAGACTGCACGAGCTGTTGTTGTATGCCAGGAGCAGTTGATTGCTGGAAAATCGACTCAAACAACTCCGTCACTCTAGTGGTAAAGTCAATTGCCATGAAAATAGCAAAGGCAACGATGGTGAGTTCGATTACGATAGTGAGGAAATTTTGTAACATTAGATTCTCCTAAATTGAGCTAGCGGTTGGTGTAGCGACCCGCTAGTGATATGTGTGGGTGAGAGCTGGGCATGTGGCGATTCCCTTCTGGCTCTCCCTCCAGTTCGGCGCAGCCGTTTTTTAGGGGAAAGCTGCAACGATCGGTAGTAAAAAAATTAATTCTTCTAGAGCAACTAGAAGAATTAGTGTTGATTTGGATTTAAAGGAGATCGATAGAGTGGGAGAACTCTCGAACAGTTTTTAAGTGTTCTAGAATACGGATTTGCCGTTGTAGCGATTGATTAATTTCCTTTTGAATTGCAATTCTTTTTTCTCGCAATTGGGTTAATGTTTGAAAGTCACTTTGGTTCATATCACCTCCTTCAATAGGCATCACTTACTGCCGTTGGTGCGAAGCACTTTCTGAAGGAGGTATAATCCAAGGGTTAGTCGTCTACAGTTAACTTAACTAACACTAGAGTTCTCAACAGGAGCAACGCGATCTCCCGCTCTTGAACCATTAGGCGGTTTACATATATGCAATTTGGCAGCATCATCATCTGTGAATTTTCATAAGCTAATAATTTTCCCGACTGAGTTTGTCTGCTCTTGCTTTCAATTTGATTGCGTAACTTTTGACAACTGAGAGTGCGGAAAAAACTACATCGTCATATGTTGTGGAACTACCCTCCATGACTGAACTTATCTCTAGAATTTCGCACATAGATTCGTCTTGTAGGTCTATACGATAGCCGTATTCCATGCCATCAAACCAAATTTCAATGTGAGGCTGGATCGAAATGTTCATTATTATGAGTTTTTCTAAAGGATTAAGTTGAGAAACTCAGCTCTTGCAGATTGCTTTTGACTTGAAAACTAGAGAATCAAGGCTCAACTTAGCTCAAACTGTGTGGCAAGAGCTGAGAAGACATAATTAGATTACTAGCGATCTTTGCTCCTCAATCATATTAATAATTTGGTCGCTGATAGTCTGGATGCAAGTGGCAGATTCTTTCAGTCGCGCGATTGCCTCTACGCCATTACCCCAACCCGTAACGTAGCCAATAGAGAAATCGCTACTGTCTAAACCAAAGTAGTTCAACACAATAAACGCTCCACTTTCTGCTTCTATTTCCATCAATTCTCTGTGCTGGGCGTAGTCTTCTCCTTTGTGAGCTAGAGCGTGGAATAATTCGTGAGTAAGGGTTTTAGCTTTGTGCAATGGCTCTAAGTTATTACTGATGACAATTTTTTCAACGCGATCGCCAATGCGGTCGAATTTGCAGTAACCGTTGCGGGAGTCCATCGACTCCTCAAGCACGGGAACTTGAAGTTTCGAGCAGATCCGCACCAGAGCAGCGTACAGTCCCGCATCGTCGCCGTGAAGGGGAGAAACCAGTTGGGGTAGCTCTTCGCCGTCGGTCTGCGAGATATCAAATACTGTCACCAGGTTAAAATAGGTAGTTTTCTTTTCCTTCCCTTTCTCATCAAATTCTCCAGTTTTCTTTGTAAAAGGGGCGCGGATGGCGATGCCCTTTTCTCCCTTGCGAACCTGCCTGCCAGCTTTTTGCCAGTCGCGATAACCTGCAACAACTGTTGCATCTGGATTTTGCATGAGAACGAGCAGGCAATTCTGCCAACTGTAGCGGTTCATGGAGAGACTTTTCAATCGACTCATCATTGTTAGCCATTGCTGCCAACGACCGGAGTCAAGCAGAGATTGAATGCCCTGTTCGAGTTTTGCTATTGCTGCTTCGCGTTTTTCTTGAGCAAGTTCTATGTCAGTTTTGAGTCGGCGAGATTTGTTTGTGGTTGTCATAGTTGCAAGTTAGTTGGTGACAAAATAAAACCCCTGAAACGATCCAGGTTTTAGGGGTTGAGAAGAATGTGGCTGTGGCGCGTCTGTTGTTAAAGCTCGTTCTTTTCGTACCTCTGCATTAACTTCACAACCGCCTGACAGCGATCTATATCGAACATGGCGATATGAGTTTGCGATTTAGGAATTGCTAGTTGTTGCGACAACCATTTGTATGCTGCATTGCGAGTGATCTTGCCGGACTGCCACAGCGGGTCGAAGGCAGCATGAGCAGCCTGCCGCCATTCTCGCAATTGTCTATTGGCTAAACTGCCTTTGGGAGACCCATTTTGATGTGCGCCCACATAGGCATCGCAGTCAGGATACCTGGTACACATCCAAACTCTACCAAAACCCTTTCTACCGTAAATTTTTTCTGCATTAGCAAGAGTTATTGGGCTGCCGCAATAGGGACAGCAGGTCGTTGAGGAGTAGAACTGTTTCATTGTGCAGATCGTTCTTCTGCCATCAGTTGAACGATCTGCAAGGCAGTATTTGAATGGATGAACTGTAACTTCATAGATACAGATTCTGCGCTGTCAACTTGACATTGAATGCTGCCTTTTTGAGTAATTTGGCTAAACGTATAACAGTTCTTTAAATCTTTGTTTAGGTAATAATCTGCTTTGCAAGCTACTAGTAATTTTGTCAAAGCTTCTTGACGTTCCTTTTCCGCTTGCTCTTTGGCAGCACGCTTTTCAAGTAATTGCTGCCATTCGATTTCTGCTGGAACTATCAATCGTCTCCCAATCTCAGTAAAAATGACTTTGGGAGATTTACTTAGACTAATACTAATTCGAGTATTTAAGTCGTGTATCTGAGCAATCAATCGCTGATTCTCCACGCTTAAATAGAGTTCTAACCCATCAGTTCTTGTGAATAAAACCTTGTTTGTTTGGTGGTGATAAAATTTAGGTGTCCATTCAGACTTTTGTAAGAAGAGATTCCTGACTTCTAGTAGATTGTTCTCGAAATTATGCATTGTGTTATATTTATTTCAAACTTGGGAATCAAGGTAGGTAAGCGTCCTAGTTATTTTTTGTGAATAAATGCAACCCCTGGTTTGGGAAATTCAACTCTTACTACCCCTAGACTTTGAGCAATGAAGCTGCTAAATTCTGCTTGCGAGTAATATTTCTGATACGTGCCGATTGATGTCAATCTTTCGCCTCTGCCATCAGTTCTGACAGCAACAACGAGCGATCGCCTCGTCAATTCCCAGCAGTATTGAAGGACTTCGGTTCTTTCTATTGCGGACTCAATTGTGTTAATGACGTAGATACAACTGATACAGTCAGTCGGCTGCAATAGAGCCAAATCGTATTTCCAGTAGGGATCGAAACCGACGCAAGAAATGTCTAGTTTCTGGAGGTGCTCTAGATCTTCTCCTCTACCGCATCCAAAGTCCAGAAGCAGGCTCGATGGTTTCACTACCCCGTATTTTACGGCGACCTTCATCGGCATGGATAGACCGCGCCGAGCAATCGAGCACTTCCAGCGAGGCGTAGACCAGGTTTTGTAGTCGAGCCAAAAAGGATATTCAATTGTCATGTGTCATGATTTCACCAGCCTTATTCCCAACAAGTCCGCCGCTAGGCGTTTGCCGTTGTGTTGGATTGAAGTACAGCACTCGCTTTGCTGCTGATTTCTAGAGCGGACGTGGTAATACTTGCAACGCAAAATGACGTTCGAGCAGGAATTAGACATCTAACGCGCGATCGCGCTTTACCCTTATCGTTTTAGTTACGCCAGAAGAGGAGAAGGTTCTAGCTGTGGTGATAGTCGTATGCGATGCCGAAGGCGGTTCGCTTCGCGACCATCGCGCTGGCAGATGACGAATTCAATCGTGTAGGAAATAATATCTGTAAGTGCAAAAGCCTCATGAAGGATAAACTTAACAGGTAATGGCAAACTCAATTGAGGATACTTACCCAAATATTGCTCGCTGGGTGAACGAGCATGAAGGCTGGATTGAAATTGGCTACGATCTAGACAGTCCCCTAAGTTCGTTTATCCGCGCTTTAGATAGTGGTGGGATGCTGTGGCAAGGTAAAGACAGCTATGGCAGTTTAGATGAAGCGTTGCAAGAGTTAGATTCTGGATTGGCACAGGTGTTGCAAGAGATTTATGGCGAATAAGTACGAATTACCTCAGTCAGTACCAGCGATCGACAACGCGGCTCGGCGACAGGCAGTAGGAAATCCAGGAGGAATTGCCCTAGCTCAACAAGTAGAAGTTTGCGAGCGCATAAAAGGCTGTTGCTGCTCATGTGAAGAATTTGAAGGCTCAAGTTTGCCCTTGCTACGTAGCAGAATTTGCCAAAAATGGATATAAATGGATATATGTGGAGGTAAATGGATAGAGAAATGGATATGGCATGAAGATTGGGGCGCTTTCGATCACACCGGAAATCCTCCGACTGATTGCCGAAATCGACGAATTCAAGGGAACGTGGCGGACTTTGACGACGCTGGCTCCAGAGCGGCTAGCCGTGTTGAAGCGCGTTGCCACGATCGAAAGTATCGGCTCCTCGACTCGGATTGAGGGGGCAAAGCTGAGCGACAGGGAAGTAGAAGCGCTGCTCGGTCGCTTGGAACGCCAGGATTTCGTCTCGCGCGACGAACAGGAAGTTGCGGGTTATGCCGAGGTGATGGATGCGGTATTCGATTCCTACACCGCCATTGGGTTCACGGAGAACTACATCAAGCAACTGCACGCGATGCTGTTGCGCCATTCGACCAAGGACGAACGGCATCGCGGCGAATACAAGAAGCTGCCGAACAATGTCGAGGCTTTTGACGCAGATGGGAAGAGTATCGGTGTCATCTTCGCTACGGCATCGCCCTTCGATACGCCCTTCAAGATGCAAGAGCTGGTCGCTTAGACCCGCGAGGCGCTGGCTGATGGGGCTTGGCATCCGCTTATCGTCATCGGGCTGTTCGTCGTCGTCTTTCTGGCAATCCATCCATTCCAAGATGGCAACGGTCGGCTTTCGCGAGTGCTGACAACGCTCTTACTGCTGAAGGCAGGCTACTCCTACGTGCCTTATAGCTCGCTGGAAAGCGTCATTGAGGCGAACAAGGAAGGCTATTATCTGGCGCTGCGGCGGACGCAAGGAACGCTCGATCGCGAGTCACCCGATTTCGAGCCGTGGCTGAGGTTTTTCTTGCGATCGCTCAAGAGTCAAAAAGAGCGGCTGGCAACGAAGATCGCGCGCGAGCCGCAAGCAGAAGGGCTGCACCCAGACGCGATCGCCATTCTAGAAGCGGCGCGGCGCAACGGTCGCATCACTACGGGTGAAGCCCAGAAACTTATAGGCGTACCGCGACCGACGGTCAAGATGCGCTTATCCGAGCTGGTCAAGCGCGGTTTGCTTAAGCGTCAGGGGCAAGGCAGAGGCAGTTGGTATGGTCCACCACCCGCTCGATAGGCTTAGTGCTAGACAAAGGGATGAAATGAGCAATGGTACAGAAAATTGCGCGCTTGGCTGAAAACTTTACTGGATAAGCATTTTATTCCTCAATATTTTTTGCAATTCTCAAAGTATCAATTAACCTATAGGCTATTTGGTACAATTTTTGGTACGGCATAGTAAGGGCTTGAGGTGGCTAAATTTTAGACACTTCAATTGGTACAAAATGAAACCTGGCGAGTGGATATTGTTTGCGAGCGAGCGAGTCCAAGCGCGTAACTTTCTGCACCGCTACTCATTTCGCCCCAGATACAGGAGATGTGAACTTTTGCAGTTTAGTATGATAAGCGATCGAGATCGAGCGGATCGCTTTCAACATAATCTTTTGCCGTCATATCTTCGAGAGCAACAACCGAGCCTTCTACTGATTTGAAGCGATTGCCCGTGGGAATTAAACCTAGCCATTGTTGCAAAAACCGATCCCAACCTATCCCCTCAAACTGAACCTGTTCCTCATCTCGGATAAACCAAAACATCAATTGGACTACATTCGCGTTCCAAGCGGGAGCTGCACGTACTCTAATTTCGCGTAAAGCTCGGAGTGCTTCGCCTTCCATACTTTGCTTATCATGCTTTTGGCTCAATTGCTTCTGGAGTTTATTCACAAGTTTGTTAAAATCATCAGGGAAGGCAAACCGAACGCGCTTTCGTGCTAGTGCTTGCCCCAGCATTCTAACTTCCCGATCTGTGGAACACCCAAGTTGGCGCTGCCATTGGGCAACAACAGCTTTCTCGACCGTCATCACGCGGTCGAGGTCGGCAACCAGATTCAGGCTTCTAGCTCCTGGAACGTATGCATATTGGGGTCGCCGACTTCGCTCAATTTCATGCAACGCTTGCTCGTCAACCTCTACAAGTGGTACTACTTCGACGAACGGACGAGAAACACAAGAGCGCACAATGTCACAAGTCTGTGTAGCCACCATAAAACCTCTAACGCTGGCTTCTGAAAGATCCGTTCCTTCTCGTGCAACATCTATAGAATCTCGTGTCAAAGGGTGGCAAGGATTGAAACGTTGGACAAACCAATGCTCTCCAAGTACGTAATCCCCTTGACACCACTTTTGTAGTGCAGCGTCTACTTCCTGTACCCAAGCCTCAGCCTCATTGCTCACTGTCATTTCTGCGGCTCCTTGCCGCGCGAGCGCTTCGCGATCGCCCAACTTCGCGATGAATTGGCTCTTGGAGGGCATCTGCTAATTCTACTGGATTCGGCGGCACACGAGATCCACTTGCATCTTTAGATAAAGGAATTAACTGTGGTTTTTGAAGTGAATTTCCAGAACCAAGAATTTGTTTAACTTCTTCATACTTGCCTGCTACTAGGAGATCTAGGATTGGTCTACCGTCACTACCAGGACTTAGTAAAAGACTGCGGTTGAAACTAGCGCTGCCTCGGTTAATATACCGAATAGTGCCTAACAACCGATTCAAATTTTCCTCATTAAAACTAGATAGCGGTTGCCCGCTTGCCCAGGAATGCAAGCTTCTACGCGAAACATTAAAGAGCTTAGCAAGTTGATCCCAAGTTAATCCACTTAGTTTTCTGAGTTCGTTAATGGCTTTTTGGGTTGCTTCTGTAGAACTTATTGATGGTATGGTGAATCCACTTGTTGTCATCTCTAAAATAGCTAATACATTTGGATTACAAGCTGCTCTATATGTTGTTGTACTAGGAAAAGCTTGAAAAACTATAGTGGCAATAAGATGATAACTATTTTGGTGCTTCATGGAGCTAAGTGCAGAAGTTCCTAATAATTCATCAGGCTTTCCCACTAAAAGATCGCTCATAGTTTACCTCCAAAATACTGTAAAAAATCATCGGTGACTGCCCACCGAAAAAAGGTGTAGATTCTCTCTGTAAATCGTTGTGCCTCACCTATTAGTAATCCAACACTAAAATCTCGTTTTTTTGAAAGGGACATATCTAAATCCAAAATCCAGCTAGATTGAGTAATTGGTTCAATGGCATCTGGGTCGAAAGTTGCTCCCGCAGGCATTAATCCCCATCTAGCAATCATCCGATCTTCTCCTCCTGGTATGTCAAATAAAGATTCGTTAATCGTCTGTCTTATATTTTCTCCAAACTCCGCTGTCACAATACCCGTAATTTCAGGGCGTAATAGCTTCGATACGTCCTCTACTGCTAGATTGGTAAGTCGGTTAATATATCGGATTCCAAATCGTTCAATAGTCTTAGGTTTAATGTGCTCGCCGAAGGCACTCAGCAAGTTTTGCAGACGCAAGAGAAAGTCACTACGGCTTGTATAAGCAGTTGTTTCAAGTGCCATAAAGTCTGGTGCTAGTGACACTCGCCAGTTACCTTCGGTATCGATAAATCTCCAAGTTATTTGAGGAGTGGTTGGCATCAAGCCCTGAGAACTAAGGACTAACCCCTGAGTTTGCTCGGGCTGCAAAATTGGATACTGTTCTCGAATCGCTTCTTGGAAAGAAGCAACAAAAGCTTTTTGCTCGACTGAGAGAATAGGCGGAAAACGTACCTGTGCAATCACACGAATCAGTGGTGCTTCCTCTAAAGGCACTTCTTCTGGTGGTTGTGCAGTGAGTGGGTTGTAACTAACCACTGTTTCCGTCCTTTGTGTGGTTTTGAAACAAGCTAAGCATACTTAAACCTGTGATGCCCTAACACGATCGTAACTCAAGAATGTGAATTAGAGTGTGAAGTTTAAGATAAATTGCTTGCAGACTGCTAAACGTTGGAGAAGCAGACTGCTCGTACCCGTGTAAAGATCGTTTTGATTTCAGATCTGGCTCCATGCGTTACTGTTTAAGGCTGGAGCGCGAGAATTTCCTTTTTGCAAGTAGTTCACTCAAGTTTTGCTATGAGATGAAACTTTGTCTTATATGCATAGGTAGTACGTGTTTGTGACTATAAGCAACAGCTACAGATATAATTTCAAGCCTTTTCATCAGGCTGGCTTTCACCAAGAGTTTGATAAAAAGCTTTTTCGGCGGCGATTTGGTCGGCTCGTTTGGTATACCTTTTGAAACTTTGCATTGACTTATGCCGAGTCAGTGTCATTACGTGATAAGTATCCATGCCCCTAAGTACCAAATCGGTAGCAAACGTGTGCCGGAACCGATGAGCGTGAAGATCGATCCCCGTCACCTGCTGAATCGCATCGACAACATCTCGAATCCCCCAATAGGTGAGGCGTTTGCCAAAACTGCGGCGCGATCGCGAGATAAATAAAGGACTGGTTGGTTGAAGTTCTTCCCCTTGCTGCGATCGCCATTCTAGGTAGGCATCCAAATCTATTCTGGCTCTTTCTTTGAGCGGCACGCAACCCTTGCTGTCACTTTTGGCTTTACGAATGTGCAACCTCGTGCCGTCGTAGTCTTCTAAATTTAGTGCCGATACTTCTGCTGCCCGCAACCCATGCAGCAAAATCGCAACCAAGGCAGTATTGCGTTCGCGGTAATTACTCCCTGCTGCTACTTGATAAACACTTGCTAGCTCTGCCTCGCTCAAATCTTGGGCTTCAGGCGATTCCAGCTCCAGTAAGTCGATTGTTTTGGTAGGGTTTTTGGCAACGTACTCCGAATCGACCATCCATCCGTAAAAGTTTTTCAGGGTTGTCAGCACTCGATTGACTGTCGCCGGAGCGAGGAATTTTTCTTCTAGCAAGTCATCTTTAAACAGCGCCACCTGCCTGGGAGTCACTGCACCCCAAGCCGTTTGCGTCCAATCCATAAACCGCTGTAAGTCCTGCTGATATGCCTTCTTGCTGTTGTCCGAGAGCGATCGCGCCATCAAAAACTCGTCCACCCGCGACTGCCGCAGATCTGTAGGTGGTTGAGATGGGATTACAGTTGGTGTTGGACTGGCAGCACGGGCAATTTGAGTCGAAGACGGGATAATAACAGGTTCTGGGATAGGGCGGCGAGGCATAGAAGCACGTATTCCAGCAATTTTCATTGACTATCAGTTTAAGCGATCGCGTCAAGTGGCGATCTGTCGCCAGCACTTTAAGTATTTATACTTAGTATGTTAATTTAAATCCCAAATAAGTATCCTTATCTGTTCTAAGACACGCCTCAGACAATATGTAAAAATAAGTCAGATTCAACAGCCGAAAAACCTTTGTACTGTAAAATCTAGGAATCGCTACGGCGATCGATCTACGAGCGTTAATTTAGCTGGTGTCTACCTATGTTGAATCGTGTTTCAATCGAGCAGACCGATCCGCCCCGTTCTCCTAAAGAGACGCTGCCGACGATGTACGATTTACCCAGCGAAGATCCCCAGGAGCCAGGTTTGCCCGACGAATTTCACGATTTTCAACCCCAACTGCTGCGCGAAACATTCTCTCCTCCCGACTATTCGCCAGAGCAGGTCTTTGTCGCCAGCGACCTAAATCTTTACTACGACGTGCGCCATCCCCTCTGGTACAAGCGGCCCGACTGGTTTGCCGTCCTGGGGGTGGAGCGGTTGTACGAGGGGAGGGATTTACGCATGAGCTATGTCATGTGGCAAGAAGGCGTAGCTCCTGCTGTTGTCGTCGAACTCTTATCCCCAGGCACGGAAAGAGAAGATTTAGGACGCACGCAAAGGGAAACCAATCAGCCACCGACGAAGTGGGAAGTCTACGAGCAGATTTTGCGCGTTCCCTACTATGCCGTATTCGACCGTTATAGCGATCGCCTGCGAGCTTTTACTTTAACAGCCGGACAATACCAGGAAGAAATACTCGAACGATCGCGCTTCTTTTTACCTGGCTTGAATTTAGGTCTGGGACTTTGGCAGGGAACTTATCAAGGGATCGAGCGACAATGGTTGCGGTGGTACGATGCCCAAGGCAACTGGATTCCTACTGCAACAGAACAAGCACAAGCAAGAGCTGAACGGTTAGCCGAGCGCTTGCGGGCAATGGGAGTTGACCCAGACGCGCCCGATAGTGAATAAACTAAGCGCGGTAAGGGAATGCCGAAAAATGTCCAAATCAACTGCTAGAAAGACTAGAACAAAACGCTCGCGCCTTCAAGAACCAGTAAGGAAAGCTAGGGCGATCCCAGACAAGTGCCTCAAGTGTGCTACGCTCTCGCCCCAGCAGGCTCAGGCAATTCATGGTGAAGATGGCGATGGATGTTGGAATCCATCTGTTTGCTACAGCCGCCGTTCCCATGCCCGTCACCGCGATCGCCGCAATCAAACACGCAACCAAAGACGGGAGTTGCAGTTGGAGCAGATTGAAGTTGAAACTGAGGCAACGACGGCTCAATTGTTTGCCGTGCTAGTGGTGTATCGCGCCTCCGGAGTAGATACGCCCGTCCATGCCATTGGTGCAGAAATTTGGCAGGGGCAGCAGAAATATGGCTCAATCAAAACAATTCGTTGCGGCGGCATGACACCCAGCCAGGTACATGCATACGTTAAAAAGATGTTGAGCGTCTTGTCAGAAAATTACGATATTAAGAAGTTTGCCGCACAGGAGCGATTAGACCCGCAACTCTGTCCCGTGCAGCACTACCAATAGGCGGGATCGCATGAGTCAGTTCGTCCAGTTGGAATTAAACTTGTGGGAAGTTTTGTCAAAGGCGGCTTTGGCTCCAGAAGATGCCGACTTGCAGCAGTTGTGGTTGATGTTGGAGTCAACTGTCGCACCACTGGAATTACAGGACAAACTGCGGATAGCAGCAGAAGCGATTGCGAAAATGGCTCAATTGGTACGCGATCGCTCGTTACTGACAATGGAGGAATTGCAGGCACTTGGTAGCGATGAAGAACCAGTCATGCCATTAGATGCCTTCGATCGCTACGTGCGGCAAACGATGCAGGTTGATTTCGAGCAGTTTATCGAGCCTTTACCAAGTCTGCCCAGAAAAACACCCGAGTGTCAGCCAAACCAGTTTCCCGATGACGGTCGCTCGGTTGTAGCTGTTTTGGACAAGGAAATACTGCTGCAAGCTTTGCCAGAATCGGAAATTGACTCTCAATTAGATAACAATGCAATGAAGCAAAAGCTGCTCGACATTGCACATGCTGAAGACGTTTCTGCTTGGGTAGACGCGATCGCTAATTATTTTGGCAACACAAAGGCAGAGTACTTGACGCTAGCCCATCTGGTACGAGAAGTGCAGGATCTAGTTGTGCCAGAGAATGAGGTGAAAGGCTCGTCGCCACTGGTTAAAACTTGGCTAGCTCTGTTGTTGGGAGGATTTCAACTAGAACAGCGGCTGGGATTTTATGACATTGAAGGCATCTGGGTTAGCTTGAGGCACCGATCGCCAAAGATTTAACTCGAAGAAGGGAATTTGCGAGTTACATATTCTCAAAAATGAACCGCTTATGGAAAAGAGGTTTTCGTAATTCAACTACCTACGATCGTGCAGGGATTTTTGTGTATCAATCTTCAGGGGGCGACAAGGTAGCTAGATCGCTTGCTGTATAAGCGTCATAGCCCTAAAACCCCTGCGATAAAAGCTCTGCTTATTGCGAATGGAGGTGATGAGTTCTTCAACCCATGCCTGGCATTCATGAAAAGCTTGTACCCAGTTTTGTCCATATAAGCCAATCCAAAAATTACTGTGTCGTTTTCTGGTTCTACCTTGTTCTTGGGAGCGACAGACATATGATTGTTGTCTTTGAAACTGAGTTCTTTGTCCTTGCAACCAAGCTGTTGTCATAGACAAGGCAATTAATAAAATTAACCGCACAAGTCTGTCAGGATTTGCTTTAGAGCCTTCTAGGTTGTAACCACCACTTTTACAATCACGAAACATAGCTTCAATTCCAAACCGTTGACGATAAGTTTTGATAGCTAAATCCCGCTCTGGAAGATTAGTTAATAGATACCAGATTTCATCTTCTTGCCGATCTCGATACTTTCTTTTCCAATACACAGCTAAATTGAAGCGACTCTTTCCGGCTTTTTGGGTAAGATTGATATTTGTATAGAATTGTCGGCTGCCTGGATGGATAGAAATACTGCTTAATGGTTGAAACTTTTGTTTTTGTTGGCGAAATGTAGTGTCCCGTTTTTGACGTAACACAAAGTTGACTTTCTGCTCCTGTAGCCAATCTGCTAGTTCTACGCTATGAAATTCTCTATCCCCTAGCACAACTAATTTATACTTTCTTAATAACCGCAGAACTGGACGTAACACTTTTTGTTGCTCTGCTAAGTTGCTGCTGCCATCTTTTTCCAGCAACACCCAAAATATGGGCAACGCCCTTTTTTGATAAATTGCACTCACCATCAACACATTGTTTTCTTTCCACTGCGTTCTATCCAGCGCAATAATCAACTGTGTCCCTAGTTGAAGATGTCTTTTTAGCATCTCTTCAATCACGGGAAACCACAGCAACACTACGCTCAAAGCATCTAGATTCAAAAATCTCTGCAAATGTCGCCGTCGGCTGTTCTGTTGGATGGGTAAAGGCAGGGTAGCTGCTAGTCTTTCTAATCTCACTTGTTTTTGAGTTTGAAGCAGCCAGACCAACATTTTTAAAGTAATTAATTGGGCTGGGGTCAAGTACTTTTCGAGCAAGGTTTGATAGAATAATCGCATCATTTTTAACTGCGGTCTTGCTTAACTGACGAGACCGTTCTTTTTTAGCATAAATCCTGATTGATTTCCTCTCAAGAAAGTCTGTTGTCAATAAGCACAGGATTTTTTCAGGAGGTAGCAAATGGCTAAGTCTTTGGCAGCAATGGTTTTCAGGCGCTTGTCGCCCCCTGAAGTATCAATCTCTGCACGATTTCTACAGCGAACTTACAGGCGATCGCATAGTATTCCACTTCCAGAAGCAACCCAGGTGTCTCAAGCCTGTGATTCAAGCCAGAGAGATTGGGGAGACAGGTGGTGAGAACAAAATTTTTACGGCTAAAAAACAATATAAGAACAAATTCGGAACAAACAAGCGTACAATAATTAGTAAGAGTAATTGAGGAAGTAAGTTGTGAATCGGCTGCTTGAACATACCATTTTAGCCGCTCACGATCCTGCTACTGGGCGGTTCGATGCCTCGCGCTTGGCAAAGGCTCTGAATCTGACCACTAAGGAAATGGCTGACATTCTCCACCGCACGCCACGCGGCTTGCTAAAAAATCCAGATTCACAGCAGTTGCAAAGTGAAATGGCGAGAATAGTGCAGATGATCGTGCAATTACGCGAGCTACTAGATGGCTCGATGGAATACGTCAGGATTTGGCTGCGCTCGCCTCATCCTGACTTAGGGGGACGCACGCCACTGTCCTATTTAATCGAAGGTAAACCCGAGGTAGTCGAGGCACTAATTTACGCTTATGAAGTTGGTCAACCTGGCTAGCAGATTTTGGTCGCTGAGGATTGGTAGATGCTAACAGGTGACGAGTTAAACGTAGCTCTGGCACATCTTCCAGTCCTGACTCAATCAGAAGTTGCTTATCGGATCGTTCATGCTAAATATGCTCTTTTGTGCTCTATCGTTGTCGAAATTGATTTGGTTTGAAATCTCAATCCATTTCAAACTGTATCTTAATAGCTAGTAAGCGAGAATGATTGTATAGTAACCCTTTCAGACATTGACTAACTTTCAACTTTTGAGAAATCGCTGCCAAACCATATCAAACCATTCTTCAACTGTATCCTTCTGTATCCCTAAACTGTATCCTTCTGTATCTTAGCTGATTATTGCGACTGTATCTCGCTCTATCCATCTGCGTTAAACTTAAACTTATACATTTCATCAATAAGTAAACTTAATCTAGAAATCTGAATTTTTAAAACTCGCTATTCAATCTAATTACTGAGGCAATATTCAACAAAAAACGACGCTTAAAATGGTAAACTTAGGTTCGTTATCTCTTCAATTTACTGAGTCATGTAAAATTTACGAGAATTGAAATCGTAGACAATGCCATCAGCACAAATGAACGGAGCTAAGGGTCCAGAGTTTAGACAAAGGCGATAGACATTCTCACTACCGATAAGACTTTGGTCATAGCACTCAACTAGTTGAAGATAGCCAATTTGATAGAGTTGATGACAAATTCTTCAGCAATTGACTGCTCAATCTCAGAGCAAATGACGATCTGAGGTAAACTAAAAGTACAAAGTATTCGCATACTTGTCCAAGCACGATGACAGTGAATGGCAAAGTTTGAATCGTCTAACACACAAAGATTTATTTCTTTGGTAACGCGCTGACAGGAACGATTAAACACAAGATAAAGACGAATTTTCTCATAATACAAAGGCTCTACTTTATAATGCGGATATCTACCACTTTGTTCTTGGCGTTTTAAGTATCCCGCTCGCTCAAAATGACTTAGTAAGGTGAGGGCTTGAGAATCGCTAATCCTCAACCAAAATTCTAGCCACTGCATTGCACCACAGTCTTGCTGAATCATTGAAGATGGTCGCCCTAGCCATTGCCTAGCTAGTGTAGCTTGCCAAACATCAGACCAGGGGCGATCGCAGTAAAATTCTTCTAGTTGAATCGAGTTAGTGTTTTGTTGCTCTAACTGAATTGATTTCTCTTTTCCTAGCATTAAACAGCTTACGAGCGATAATTTTTCAAACAGACTCAGTTAATTAAGCAATTATTTATAGTTTTAAAGAAAGCTATAAGTTGTAAACGAGCGCCTACATTTGTCGAGACAGAAAAAATGGTCGTCCACTCCATTGCCCAGGGGTGATAGATTGCCATCTCTGTGCTTTAGTAAAAGCTTCCACGCGGCTTAAACCAACCGTAATCAGGCGAATACTACCGTTCGATAACTCGTGTAGCTTGACTAACAAATCCTCATGGATGTCAATTTCACAAAGTTCTTTAGCTAATAAGCGCGTATCCTCTAGGTCGCAGGGTTGAAACTTCACCCATTGAGAAATCCGCCCCGCAACTATTTTACGATTGGCGATTTTCTTCTCCACACCGTCAATGCCAATTAGCCAAACTGGAAGTTCGGTAAGGTCGTGGATGTCTCGTGCTACTTGCAACATCTTCGGATGATGAAACAGATAGTCTGCCTCGTCGATAAACAAGGGTCGTCTACTCAGTTTTATTTGCTCTTTAACAGCAGTTAGCATTTTGGCAGGTAAGCTGGGGGGATCGATAGACAATTCAATCGAAATGTCCTGTAGCATGGCGCTGAGACTCCAAACGGCAGTGGCTCTGACATAAATCCCATTTTCTTTATTCACCAACCAAGCAGTAGCAGTCGTTTTGCCAATTCCTGTAAAGCCGTAAAGTAAGCCCATTCGAGGCACTGCTGCGGCGCTATGCTTCGATTCTTGAAAAGCACTCGAAAGACTAATAATGTTTTTGACTTTGACTAACTTGTGTCGCATAGAATAATTAAATCAACGTTTGTGATAGATTGTCGCAGCTATTTCTGGCTGAGATAGCCATTGATAGAAATCCTGTTGCTCTTGTCGATCTTCTGCTAGAGCACTCAACGTTCCTTTTCCAGCCGGAAGTTGAATGTAATGAGCGACAAACTCTCTCTCGCTCAACAGAACTTCCAGCCCTTGCTTCCATTGTTGAAAGACAGCTTGGAGTAGTTGATTTGGCTCAATCGCAGTTACTTGAGTAGACCGATCTCCAGTCAACCAGGCGCAGAATCGCTGTTCTTCTTGCTTAGAATTAGTAAGTGCTGCCAAGTATCCTTTGCCTGGGGAAGTCTCTAAGTAGTGCCTGACATCGCTCAAAGATTGGGAAGAGATTTCTGTTACATCTGCTCCACTTTGCCAAGCTTCAAACAGCTGCTCTAATTGTTGGTTGAGCGCGATCGCCTGCTGCTGTCCTGCTAGTCGCTCTGCCTCAGATGCTTCTAATTTCGCTAACTCTGCTTGGTATTGCTCAGGAGATATTTGTAATTGTGTATCCTGTGGTTCTGTTGATGCAATCGCTTGAGCGATCGCACTTAAAGCGGGATAGTTATAAAGTTGAGACTGTACCGATGGTAAAACCTCCTGCACCTGACCCAAAAGCGACATTGGCTCTCGAGCAATTTTGTGTAGCAATGCCTGCCCGCGCTTGCGAGATTGTTTGACTTCTTGCTTTAAGAGTTCGTAGACAAGTCGGGCTTGTTTGGCAAATTGTGCCAGGTTAATCTGCCCAGCTTCTCGCCAAACGGCTTGACAGATGTACTCCTTAAGAGTGGGCGATTGATATACGTGAATCTGAACTAGGTCTTGCGGTGAAAAGCAGACATATACTCGCTTACCAATCCAGTCTCCCAGCTCGCCAGCAATGTAAAGTCGTCCGTTGAGTGAAATTCCTTGACGACCTACTCTTCGCATACCATCTTTGGTTGGTGCTGCCATCATTAGAAAATCCAGTTCGCGCGAGTTACGAATCTGCTGCTTTTGCCAGCCCTGGGCGATTGCTGATTCTAATACTTCTAGAGGTGACTTACCTTCTAAACCAATCCCGACTCGTCCGTGTGGTCGTTGCTCGTAGGCGACAATCCAAGCTTCTGCCCAAGTTTGAAACTCTTCTGGTGTCATCAAAAGTTCGATTGCTGTTTCCTGCCAATCTGGATGGCTTCTTAATGCTTGTCGGTCTGTGACGCTATGTCCGACAAATCCAGGTAATTTCGGTAAGTCCCGGTGTTGAAATGTATGAATAAATCGCTCAATGAAAGCTTTTTGTTCGGGATGTCTGGGCAAGCAGCGGCTGGTTCTCACGCTTAAGTTTTCCAAAAACCGTTGGACTCGGCGGCTGAGATATTCCTTGCCGCGATCGGTACGAACTTCTTCTGGTACGCCCCATTTCGTCATTGCTGTGGCCAACAACTGGCAAATGGCTTCTGCTTTACTGGTATCTGACAGCAATAACAATGCCCGTCGCGTGAACAGATCGATACAGCCAATCAGCGAGTAGCGTTTGACTGTTATGGTTTGAGTCAGCTGGCACGTGTATTTGAGCACGACATCGTTCTAAAAGCTATCTATCTCCCAAACTTGATTCGGGCGCATAACTGATTGAGAACGAGAGCCAAAAGCGGGAGCGCTCCCGCTTTTGGCACGGTTAGCGTCCATATACATTGCCCACTTTTGCGGATGTTCCCTTGCGAACTTCCGCAGCCAAGCGCGTAACTGTCCCAAGGAAAAATCTTCTGGCTTGTAGCCGAACTCTAGTAGCAGGATGTCGTAAATCTGGGTTGCTCCCCAGTGTTTTCCTCCCACTGCTATACAAGTTTCAATTGCTTGCTGTAGGACTGGATTGGCATCAATTTTTCCCTGGCTTTTTCTATTGCCATAATTGCCACCTAAAGCGCTTATCTGCTCTGTTGTTCGCCTCTGCTTTCTTTTGCGCTTAAGTGTAGCGTAGCTGATGTGGCTTACGTGGAAATAAACCCAGTCAGGAAGATTGAGCTGTCGTTCATTGTAGACTTTGACAAATTCTAGGTCGCGGACTACAGCACTAGTAAAACTTCTATTCTCGCACCAAAACTCATGGACTTTCAGAATCTCTAACCAAGAATCAGTCTGCTGCTCTGTTTTTCTGCTAACAGCTTCAGCTTTGGTAAAAAACCGAGGGTTGATTAAAGCTAGATTGGCACTTGCTTCGGCAGATGTACTAGCAATAACAAAATCCGTTTGGGTTGGTAAGGCAGCTAGTATATTTAATTCGCATTCTGTCCAAAGTTCTCCTCGTACTGGGCTAGCATCCTCTTCTACAGAAATACTATCAGTAGATGCAGACAGTGCGGCTTGAGTAACTTGGGGCAAACTTGCTAAAGTGTACTCTCGTCCACCACCACGGCCACTGCGCTGACGGAATTTCCAACTCTCAACTCTAGCTTTTCTAGCTACGTTTTCCCTAAACGAGGGCATTCCTGGCAACCCTGCCAGTTCCGAAGCGGAGTACCATTGGTTCATTGGTCTTGATATGGTTGAACATATGGGTAGATGGTCAAGTTTTTATTGTTCTCTTGCTAACTCAAACCTTCTCGCTCCACTTCTTGAAACACGTACTACGGTAGATTCAAAACCTCAGACTGCTTAAATTTGGTTACTTCTCATATAACGGATAAGCTTGCTCAAATTCATTCCCCGCTCATTTACCATCTAAGCCACTTACCAATAGGAAAGCGGGTAACTCAAGTACCAGCGCAGGCACAGCAAGGTGATTTCCGGTTTGATGTGCCGCCACTTAAAGGGGGTTGAACTTGGACATGGAGATCATTACTTTCCAGACACGATCTCTCACCCTAACACCTGCTGCTCCTATTTTTGCAACACAACCCTCACGAGCACCGGCTACAAGCTGCTGGAGCGCTTTACTGTAGGCTGCATGGCGGATGTCTTGATCAGGTCAAGGACTTGTGCCACACGGTGAATTTGATGACGAAAGCCCTTAATTCGACAATCTTACCGCCGTGAAAGCGCCAGACATCGCAGTACGAGTAATCAGCCGCTTATCCTGTCTTCGTCCTTCATTGTGATGTTGCCGAGTACCATGACGAAATCACCCTCAGCGATTAAGTTAGCAACCATAAACTTTGGTGGTTCTATGTATGTCGTTGCCACCCATTGGCGAACAGCTTCTTTTCCTTTAAGAAACTTGTCGCCGACAAATGCCCATTTCGTGTCGTCGGTGCAGAACGACAAGAATCCTTCATTGTTGCCAGAGCGCGACCGCCGCGTTTGCCTCTTCTAAGATTGCTTTATTTTTGACTGACATGTGAATCTCTCCTCTGTTCAATTGGATGCTTTAAGCGATAACTTCGTTAAGCTAAACGCTGCGCTATACTGCGTGAACGCTAACGCGGTTGCTTTGCCAATTCCCGATGTTCCTCCAGTAACTAAAGCCACTTTATCTTGCAGTATCATCCTGTTTCTCCTGTTCCAATCAATATTGACCTTCAGCACACAATCAAACTCCGACCCATTTAGCAATTACCAACGCCGTAAAGCTGGTCTAATTTTCTGTAAACTTCAGCACAATTTTACCCCGTGTTCCTCCCTGCTCTAGACGCTGATGTGCCAGAACGACCTGATCCCAAGAAAATACTGAATCAATCACTGGGCGAAGCTGATGACGCTCGATGAGTTTTGTCAAAGCCTCTAATTTTGCTCGGTACTGGGGTGAAAACACAAAATGAATCGTCAGATTCTTACCCCATGCTTCAAGAAGCGATTGCGGTATTGCAATGTCTACAATGCTTGTAAGCCTACCGAAGGGACGAATGATGTCTAGACTACGCTGAATTGTTTCTCCGCCGATCGTATCTAGAACTAAATCCACACCCAGTCCATTTGTTTCTTGACGAATGACTTCTACGTAATCTTCATTTTTGTAATCAATCACCCGATCTGCGCCCAGTTCTGTCACGAAATCTCGGTTTCTAGAACTACACGTCGCAAAAACGTATGCCCCTATCGCTTTGGCGAGTTGAACTGCGATCGAACCCACTCCACCTGCACCCGCATGGATGAGAACTGTTTCACCAACTTGTAGATTGCCCCTAGTCACTAGACAATCCCAAGCAGTTCCGCCTGCAAGCGGAAAAGAAGCTGCTTCAATGTGCGATAGATTAGCAGGCTTCAATGCAACAATTGCTGCATCAGCCACATGATACTGAGCGTAGCTACCGAATTCTCCAAAAATTTGCGGCGAGTAATACACGTTGTCTCCCACCTTGAAATCAGTCACAGCTTCGCCAATTGCCTCAATCACCCCTGAAACATCGACTCCAATGATGGCGGGTAATCGAACCAGTTCCTTGTAATCACCACGACGAGTTTGATAATCGACCGGGTTAATCGAGGTTGCACAAACTCTAACTAACACCTGATTTGCCTTCAGTGTTGGTATAGGAACAGTTTGAATCTCAAATTTCTCAGCATCACCAAACGCAGTTAATACGACTGCTTTCATAGATTCCATCTGTGCCAACTCTTCTTGATTTAGAATAAACAGTGCCGTTGTACAAACCGGCCTTCACACTACCAGCACTCAACTGTTCAGAACATCGTGCATTTCGCACTGCCGATCGCCTACTGCGCTACAGCCCCGCCATCGACCATCAACGTTTCACCTGTTACGAACGATGCCATCTCAGATGATAAAAACAGGACTGCATTTGCAACTTCAAGCGGTGTTCCAACTCGTCCGATCGGGTGAAGTCCTACCAAGTAGGCTTTGACTTCATCCGGAGCTGCTTCAAACATATCTGTTTCGATTGACCCTGGTGCAACGGCATTGATGCGAATACCCGCTTTGGCATATTGGAGTGCAGCAGCTTTTGTTAAGCCTACTACTGCATGTTTACTCGCAGCGTAGAGGGGTAAGTTAGGAAGTGCAACGACTCCAACCGCAGATACCATATTGACGACTGAACCACTTCCCTGTTTCAACATCTGAGCAATTTCATATTTCATCGACAACCAAACGCCTTTGACATTAATGTTCATCGTGCGATCGTATTCCGCTTCTGTTTGCTCAATCAATGAGGGATTTTCGCCAGCCGTTCCTGCATTATTAAAGGCAATATCTAATCGACCAAAAACACCAACCGCTTTATCAACCATTGCTTCAACATCGGCTTCTTTCGTGACATCTGCTTGCACAAAAATCGCCTCTCCGCCAGCTTCCTGAATCAATCGAACCGTTTGTTCACCTTCATCCATTCGACGACCAACCACCACCACCTTTGCTTGTTGTTGGGCATAAGCGATCGCCGTTGTTCTACCAATTCCCGATGTGCCTCCAGTCACTAAAGCGACTTTATCTTGCAGTATCATTCTGTTTCTCCTGTTTTAATTTCATCAGTTTGTATCGGGTAAGTTTGTTTCAGCAGCTCAGTAATTTCTTGCGCGATCGCAATTAGGGCATGATTAACTGAGGAGTCGCGAAGAAGATCAGTCTGAGGTGTACCTTCATACCCAGAATTATTCTTGCCTTGTACTAGTGAATGCGTCATAGAACTATCCTCAATGGAATACTGATTTATAATTGACTAAATCAATACCCAGGAATTCAGTTGTTGGCATGGTAACTGTTGTCATGGTTCAAAAAGCGGCAATTTTGTTCAGTGAAACAGGCAAAATCTAGCCATCAAAATTAGATAGCTTACGGCACTTACAGACAAGTCAGATATGAATTGGGAGCAAAGATCGGGGAACTTAATGACTTGCAGCAATCATGGCTGCCATCAACTCCGTCGTGTTCCAGTGCCCGGTATACCGATTTTCATTGATAAACAGAGCTGGGGTAGTCGTCACTCCACTCTGTATTCCGCCTTCGATATCTTCATTGATGCGATCGACATGCACTTGTTTAGCATAGTCGAGCGCAGCCGATCGCGTCAGTCCCATCACTGCATGTTTGCTGGCAGTGTAAGGAGTTAACCCTTGCGCCCCGACTAAACCAGCGGTCGACGAAGTATTGACAATTGCACCTACACCTTGGGTCAGCATCTGCTGGATTTCATATTTCATACACAGAAATAGCCTTCGCACATCGATCAACATCAGCTTGTCAAAATCCTCTAGCGATTGTTCATGCAGGGGTTTAATAGGAGGATCGATGCCTGCACTGTTAAACGCACAATCCAGTTTGCCGTAGGTCGAGTCGTTTTCTCCACTAAAGCTTGAACCTCGGCTTCATTAGTTACGTCCGATCGAACAAACAAGCACTCTGCTCCCGTCTCTCGAATCATCGCCGCAGTAGCTTCGCCTTCTACATCACGTCTACCTGAGAACACTACTTTTGCACCCGCAGCACCAAATGCGATCGCGGTGGCTCGACCGATGCCCGATGTTCCTCCAGTCACTAAAGCAACTTTATTTTTAAGCATCATGATATTTACCTCTTGTTGTGAAAGTCGAAAATGGTCAGTAGTGCTTCCAACTCATATGCATATCTAACGCATGAGAATTACTCTCAAAACTTGGTTTGAGTCGTGATTGCTCGTCATAATCTGTTAGCGATCGGCAGGCAATGGGTACAGTTTGGTCGAGGGTGAGCAGCCGTTGCTCATAATCCCAGAGAAACGACGAAAGAGTATTATGAACTGTGACTCTGTGAGTAAACTCAAACTTGAAAGGGCTTCCCCAGACCAATTCAGAATTTTTTCCTCCCGGTTCTGGTCTGGCCTAACTCGTGTTAATCAAAGCTTTTAGTTAATTCCTTTCTTTGAGTGGACAAGACCAGAGCGGAGTGCCCGGATTACTGCCTGAGTCCGATCCTCCACACAAAGTTTCTTCAAAATATTCTGGACATGGGTTTTCACTGTACCCGTAGTGATGTAAAGCTCCTCAGCAATCCAGATATTGTTGTGCCCATCAACAATCAGTTGCAACACCTCTAATTCCCGATCGGTCAGAGGCTCAATGGTAATGATGAACTTGTATTCTGGCTCAATAGCTCGAAATGCAACCGTTCCAATCGGATTGTTGTCACCTTCAACTGCAAGATGAGATTGCTGAAGTAACTCATTCACTTCTTGTGCAACATAGGTAAGCGCATCATTCAAACGGTAGTCAGAGGGTTGTGGCGGCAAACTCCGCAGCTCGGGTTTATCGATAGGAGTAGAGTCAGGGCATTGTAAATCACAGCTCATTAGTTCGTTTCCCAATATATATTTCACAGTTTAGAACGCATTACCCTTTGCGACGCAACCCGCTAAATCCCCCCTGGTAGCACTGGCTGAAACTTTGCTTTCTTCGCGCCACAGACTGGACATACCCAATCTTCCGGCAGATCCTCAAAAGCTGTTCTCGGAGCAATTCCAGACTTTGGATCGCCCTCCGCCAGATCGTAAATGTGACCACAGACCTTACAGCTATATCGTTCCATCAGTACCTCTTGCGTAGTATTAGAAAAGCTTGGAAGAGCTGTCAGTTGTTATTAACCCGATAATAATTGAGGGTACATCTGACTAAGCAGCATAGGCAGTGAAAGGATGCTCAAAATACTTTTTGATACGAGCAGGTAACTCCCTAAGAGATCTTAAAGCTGACAATTTACTAGAAAGAAAAGACGGTCCGCAGCGTGCCCGTGTAGATAGTGCCGTTGCTACCCTGATTACCTGCATCAGTAATCACTTGAACTAACGGCGTGACTTTGATATCGTCGTTTAGCGGAAAGTTATAGAAGGCTTCAAAATTGGTCTGAGTTGCATCTCCCACTTTCCCTTCAATTTGCGGCTGACCAGCAGCAATTCCAGCTACAGCACCTGGCACGAAGAGGTTCTGTAGCGAGATACCTGCCATCCAGTATTGGGGGCGAAGGTCCCCCACAGAGGAGTCGTTGTAGACCGCATAGCCATAACGACCAAAAACAGCCAATTGTTGTGAAAGTGCCAGCTCGAAGTTAGCCCCAACCCCATTGAAAAAGCTACCAAAAATCTGACCGCCGCTGTACTGGAGCCGGAAAGCAAATTTGTTAGAGAGAGCATACTCTAGCTCTACAAATCCCTGATGCGGAGCACCGAACAATCCACCTTGGTCCCCAAGAGCCCCAAGAGCGGGGAACAGAAGTTCAGGAGCTGATGGACCTCCAATAAATCCCCCGTCCCCAGCATTACTCCCAGCAGTGGCTCTTCCTGCATTCCCAGCCACGTAAACACCTCGGATACTAAACGGCCCTGCCCCTGGATTCCAGTCAATCACCGCCCCAGCTCCGGCAGGAGTGGGTAATAGGATAAAGTTGTTGATCAATGCCTGGGTAGAAAAATCTTTAGCGCTGTTATTAGCGTAGCTATTCCGATCGACGTAATCCGTAGCAAGAATCGCCGAACCAACGGTAAGGGCGAAGTCCTTCACTGGGGTAAAGGTGTAGTACAGTCGACCTAGGCCAAACTGGCCATTTTGACCCGGCACAGAGAAGTCAAGAACACTGGCAAAATTAGGCTCCAGAAGACCAGCAGCATTATCATCAGAACCATCGCTACCAGTGACCAGGCGGATTTGCAATAAGTCTGTACCTTGAAAGCTGGTGTTGAAAGTGAGACTAGCCCGATAGATAAAGGTAGAGTTGGGGTCCTCATCAGCAATCTCAACCCCCGTAGGAGCAATAATCCGCTCTCCAGAGAAGCCACCCCCAGTTACAGCAAAGATGGCTTGTCCTGTCAGTTTAGTTGTGGTAGAAAATTGATTAGCTTCTAGTTCAGTCGTCCGAACTTCCAGGCTATCCACCCGACCTCTCAAGAGGGCTAGCTCCGCCACAAAATTCTCCTGGAGTCGTCTAAGGGTTGTCAAATCGTTAGGAGTCAGCACTTCAATTCGCTCAACCAGACTCCTTAAGCAAGCATTGAGACCAGCAGCAAACTCGTAACGGGTTAGAGCCTGATTACCTTTGTAGGTTCTTTTGGGGTAACCGGCAATGCAACCATAACGCTCGATCAAAGCCTGGAGTGAATGAAAAGCCCAGTCAGTAGGCTGTACGTCTGCAAGTTGCGATGCCGAGGTGACTGGGTCCTTGGAAGTAGTCATTCCAGCAGTACGATCCTGAAAACCCCAATTCGATGAAGCAGCTTGGGCTATCTGGGTATTAGTCACTGGAGTCGCTTGGGGTTCTATAGTCGCATTGATTTGCGCCGTAGTTATAGTTGGGCTTGCAGCGATAGACCCAGATGCTTTACTTTGCGCGAAAGCACCCTGGGTAATCATGCTGAGAATGCTCAGGCTACTAGCAAAGTATAGACCTAACTTCGAATAACCTATCATAAAGCAGGGCATGGAATCATACACTTGGTGTTGGAGTATCTTGAGATGCGGCCTTGGGGCACCTGCCTGTCCACTGCTGTCTGCACCCAGACTGTTACCAGGGCTTCCAGCGTTCAAGCTACCTTCAATAGTCCAGCGTCAATAGCAAGGCATGAAACACCTGCAAGAGGCAGGCTCGCTGCGGGTGTTTCAGCCTTACCTCCAGGGCAGCACATCGAAGCAATTGCCCTGCATCAACGGCTACAGCAGCCGGGCCGCTCCGACTGACGTAATGCTTCAAATGACCGTAATAGCCACCCCTTCCGGACGGCAAGAATCACTTCTTCGCTCCGGCGGCCTCCAGCTGGTCCAGCTTGGTCTCGTGTCCGACCTTCTGTACGCTCTGTGCCTTGTCATAGCTCTCCATCAGGCATCGGTAGGGCAGGACGACGTGATCCATCGACACCTGCGCGAACTCCATCGCATCGGGTCGGTTCCAGGTGTTCGTGAGTTCGGACAGGACGGCGTTCGTATCAATCGGGACTGCCCCAGCCTGGACGATGCGGGCCACCGTGATGTCGGTCGCCATCTTGGACCAGTTGCCCGAGGCATCGATGATGCAGAACACCTTGTACCCGGCGACGAGGGCGCTGAGTGTCGGGAACGCCATGCAGACGCTGGTGAGTGTGCCAGCGATGAGGAGGGTCTTGCGCTTGGTCTTCTCGATGGCCTCGACCCACTTCGGGTTGTCCCAGGCGTTGATCTGGCCGGTTCGCGGGATGTACACCGCTTCTGGGTTGTACTGGTGGATTTCAGGGATGAGCGGCCCGTTGGGCCCGTCCGGGACCGAGGCCGTGGTGAAAGTTGGGAGTTTGGCGAGGCGGGACAGCTTCGCCAGCGCGCACACGTGATGGCGAAGGGTCGGCAGGTCGATGTCCCGGACCAGTTGGAACAGCCCGCTCTGGTGGTCCACCAGGAGCATAACGGCGTCATTGGGGTCGATCATCCACTTGTTGACTGCGGTCATAGTTCTCTCCTCCTGAAAATGGGTTTCTGGTTGTCGTTATCCGCGTCGGCTTGACCTACTACAGGTCAAGATGGCTGACTGCATAAACTTGATGTCACTACTGTAGGGAAGTTTTTTGAGGATGTCGTTACAGGAAAATTAAGGACTTTAGTCTCATAGAATTGAGTTGTCACTAAGTCTAAATACTCAGTTCTACCTTAACTTTCGATCTGATTTTGCTGAGTTTGGAGAAACTGTAGCCTTCACTAGGGTTCGATTGTGAACAATGTAATGCAGCGAACCAAAAGTTAAGGTGAGTTGCGGTAAAGTTGAATAATACCAATCAATCTGGTTGAGCAGCGATGGAGATTGAGCAGATGCTACAGATTGCCAATTCAGCCATGTTTGCTCACACCGGCAGACGACTCAGCGAGGTGGAAGCGGCAATCCTACTCGGCTC
Source organism: Chroococcidiopsis thermalis PCC 7203 (assembly GCF_000317125.1). Classification (GTDB taxonomy): domain Bacteria; phylum Cyanobacteriota; class Cyanobacteriia; order Cyanobacteriales; family Chroococcidiopsidaceae; genus Chroococcidiopsis; species Chroococcidiopsis thermalis. Next base: position 147,604 of record NC_019699.1, on the reverse strand, counting down.
GATACAGCGACAGCCTTACGAGCACATTGCCGAGGTATCTGGGTATGCCGTCAGCTATCTCAAGCATGATGTGGGTCCCAAGTTCTGGAAATTGTTAGGGCAGGCACTTGGAGAAAACGTCAGTAAAACCAACTTTCGCGGGGCGTTAGAACATCAGTGGCGTCAGTCGCTGATTGATGCTACCCAAACCCAGGCTTTAGCAGTTGAGCCAACTACCTCACCTCCAGCTACTGCTGCTCAAACCATTCTGCATCAACCCCAGGCTGACTGGGGTGAGGTGATGGATGTCACCCAGTTCTATGGGCGAACTGGGGAACTGCAGATGCTGGAGCAATGGATTGTGACGGAGCGCTGTCGAGTCGTGGCACTGCTGGGGATTGGTGGCATTGGCAAAAGCGCCTTGGCCGCCAAACTGGGGCAGCAGATTCAAACTCAGTTTGAAGTGGTGGTGTGGCGATCGCTGCAAAATGCCCCGCCGTTTGAAGCCTGGTTAGAAACAGTGCTATCTATCTTGCTCCAGTCACAGGGAGAGAACATTGCTGTGCCGAGCAGCCTGGATGGAAAACTACTGAAGCTGATGCAGGGGTTGCGTCAAAAGCGCTGTTTACTGGTTCTAGACAATGCGGAGACGATTCTGAGTGCCGGGCAAACCGGACAGTATCGAGTGGGCTACGGGGGATATGGTCAACTATTCAAAGAGATTGGGGAGGTATCCCATCAGAGTTGCTTGCTGCTCACCAGCCGCGAAAAGCCCAGAGAGATTGTGCCACTGGAAGGTAAGGAACGATCGGTACGAACGCTGCTACTGCAGGGACTGAACCCAGAAGCAGGACGAGAACTGTTTCGCGACAAAGGCATATTTGCAGGTACGGAATCGGAGTGGTCAAGATTAGTGACACACTATCGCGGCAACCCCCTGGCGCTGAAGCTGGTAGCAGCCGCGACTCAAGAACTGTTTAATGGCAGAATTACCGAGGTGTTAAACTATGTCCAGCAAGGGTTAGCCGTCTTTGATGACATTCGAGACTTGCTCCAGCGACAGTTCGATCGCTTGTCTGAGATTGAGCAGGAAACGATCGTTTGGCTAGCGATCGACCGGGAACCGAACTCGCTGGTTGAGTTGAATCAGGATATTGTCACCACGGTCTCCAGGCATCGGCTTCCATACGCAATTCAGTCATTGTTGCGGCGATCGCTAATTGAGAAGGAGGGGGAGCGGTTCTTTCTCCAGCCGGTAGTACTGGAGTATGTAACGGCTCAGTTCGTGCAGTGCGTCTCTAGAGAAATTTCCAGCCAAACACCAGAGCGACTCAAAACCCATGCTTTGATTAAAGCTCAGGCAAAAGATTACGTCCGACAGATGCAGAAGCGGTTGATCGTTGAGCCGATCGCCGAACAGTTACTGATCCAGCTTGGCAACTCCCAAGCCCTTGAGCTGCAGTTGAAAACCATGTTGGCGCAGCAACAGCAACAAGTACCTCAACCAAACTATATTGCGGGTAACCTGCTCAACCTGCTGGTGCATCTGCAAAGCGATTTGCGCGGCTGTGACTTTTCGGAGCTAAGCGTATGGCAAGCCGACCTACGGCAGGTCAACCTGGCAGGAGTCAATTTTCGCAGCGCTGATCTGGCAACATCTGTGTTTGCCGAGATCTTAAGTAGCGTTGTGTCAGTCAGCTTTAACCCAGACGGCAGCTTGCTGGCAACCGGCGATACAGAGGGTAAGATTTGCCTCTGGCGAGTGGTCGATGGTCAACAGGTTTTGACATTGAAGGGACATACCAGTTGGGTCTGGGCCGTCCCTTTCAGTCCTGACGGCAAAACGCTAGCCAGTTGCAGTAATGACTCGTTGATTCGGTTGTGGGATGTGCAGACCATCGATTTTGAGCCGTCCAATCCTGCAACTTTGGCTGAAGCGAGTAATTCCAGCCATCTCCCAGTCACCTGTCTCAACACACTGCGGGGGCATTCCAGTCGGGTTTGGACACTTGCCTTCAGCCTGGATGGTCAACTGCTGGCGAGTGGCAGTGAAGATCGAACGATTCGCCTCTGGAATGCCCACGACGGAACCTGCCTAATGGTTTTGCAAGGTCATACGGGTGGGGTCACGTCAGTCAGCTTTAGTCCCAATGGACAGATTCTGGCTAGTGCCAGTGAAGACTCCTCGATCCGATTGTGGAGTGTTGCTCATGGCACCAGCCTCAACACACTGCGGGGGCATTCCAGTTGGGTTTGGGCAGTTGCCTTCAGCCCCGATGGTCAAACCCTCGCCAGTGGTAGTGGCGATTGCACCATTCGACTGTGGGAGGTACAGACTGGCACTTGCCGCAAAATACTGCAAGGGCATACTGATTGGGTCACCTCACTCAGCTTTAGTCCGGATGGCTCTATGCTAGCCAGTGGGAGTGAGGATGCCTCAGTGCGGTTATGGAGTCTGCAGGATGGAGCTTGTTTCCAACTATTACAAGGTCACAGCAGTTGTGTTTGGGCAGTTGCCTTCAGCCCAGATGGTCAAACCCTTGCCAGCGGTAGTCTGGATCTTTCAGTTCGATTGTGGGATGTCCAAAACGGCACCTGCCTCAAGACGTTTCAGGGACGAACCAATGGGGTTCGTTCAGTCAGGTTTAGTCCGGATGGCTCCATGCTAGCCAGTGGCGGTTATGATGCCCTCGTGCGGCTCTGGGATTGGCAGCAAGAAACTTTCAAGGCTTTGCCAGGACACACAGATTGGATCTGGGCAGTGGCGTTTCACCCACATGGTCACATGCTAGCGAGTGCCAGTGAAGATCAAACCATTCGGCTCTGGAATGCACGCGACGGAACCTGCTGCCAAACATTGCAGGGACACACGAGTTGGGTTTGCGCCGTCAGTTTCAGCCCCAATGGACAAATGTTAGCGAGTGGCAGCCATGACGACTCAGTGCGGCTCTGGGATGTGCAAGATGGCACTTGCCTCAGAACCCTACAAGGACATACCAGTTGGGTTTGGGCAGTCGCCTTTAGCCCAGATGGACATACCCTTGCGAGTGGTAGCAACGATCGAACCGTGCGGTTATGGGATGTGCGAGATGGCACCTGCCTCAGAACCCTACAAGGATATATGGGTTGGGTTTTTTCTGTTGCCTTCAGCCCGGATGGTCAGATTCTAGCAACTAGCAGCTCAGACTTCTCAGTTCGATTTTGGAATGTGCAGGATGGAACGTGCTTGGCAACGTTACACGACCATATCAATAGGATTCACACATCAGTTGCCTTCAGCCCCAATGGTCGTATCCTGGCTAGTAGTGGTGAAGATCAAACCATCCGGCTGTGGGATGTCCGAGACGGTGCTTGCCAGAAAGTACTGCAAGGGCACACCAGTCTGGTCTGTTCTGTTCAGTTTAGTCCAGTTGACGTTAGCTTGCCGTCAGGCACAGGTCCGATTTTGGTCAGTGGGAGTCAAGATGAAACCATTAAGGTATGGAATCCTACAACAGGTGAGTGTCTCAAAACCCTGAGAGCCGATCGCTTGTACGAAGGCATGAACATTGGGGGCGCTCAAGGATTAACCGCCGCACAGCAAGCCACGCTGAAAGCATTAGGGGCAGTCGAAAACTAAAAAGACGGCTTACGGCTGTCGCTTCTGTATAATCGTGCTTAAAAGTTGTTGATATACTTACTGCGATCGCTGCAATTCTTCAGTTAACAGCCGATCGGCAAGCCTTTCTAGCGAGATAATCTGCTTCAGGTTTCCTAATGTTGCATAGGCAGCCTCTAGACCTCCCGTGAGGATAGCTTGCTTTGGGCTGTGGGGCAGAGCGATCAGTTTTCGTCCGTCAGCTAACACGTCATGGCAGAGGACGGACTAAAGCCGTTGGTGCTGAGTTTGAGGTTGCTTGCCGCTACAGCATTTTGCCGTTTGTAGAAATTAAGATAGTTAAGAATCTCAATTAATCCAAACTCCATAAATAGTGTGGACTGGAAAAAACTTTGTGCAAGCAGTTTGCCTAACAAGTCTGCAAAATGAAACTGTATCTTAGATCGATTTGATCTGAGAGCTCAAACCATTTCGATCTCATCTTCTAAAACTAAGACAGCATCAGGATTTCAGTGAATTTGCTAACGAATTTAATAAACTTGAGGTAGCTTAAAACTCCTATTAGACAAAGGTTTAAAATTTTCAGGATCGAAATGGTTTGAGCTCTCAGATCAAATCGATTTCGACAATCGTCGATTGGTTCTCTCAAGTTTGGTGGCAGATACAATCCGCCCCAGGCGTTTGAAGCACTATATCTAGCCAACAATCCCGTCACGGCATTGCAAGAAGTCAACGCTGTCGTCCAAACTGAAACTGGGCTGTTGGGGATCAAAGGACCACCACGTATTCTGCTATCGGTTGACTACCAACTACAAGCGATTCTAGACATTTGTCACCCTGAGAGTCAAAGCGTTCTAGAAACAAATTTGTCCGAACTCATCGCTCCAGGCGCGATCGCTCAACGCTGAAGGACAGATGGCACTAACTCAAACGCTTGGTTCTGCTGCCTATAATCTTCAAAGTATTGAAGCTATAAAAGTACCCTCAGCCCGCGATCCAAACACTTATAACCTGGTTGTTTTTGTCAATCGGCTCTCGGACAATAGTTCCTTACGGGTCTATGATGACTCCGGCATCATCGATGCACGACTTCCTTGAACAATAGCAGGATAGCTGTCGAAAATAATTTGGTTTGAGCAAATCGATTTCGACAAAGTGCGAAAAGATTGAAATTGGAGATAATTTTGCACTACAGCATAAAAATAACTACCTTCCTGACATTTTCTTCCGAGAAGGGGCAGTCTTAGTAAAAGCTCTGCATAAACTCAACATTTGCCTGGGTCCAGCAACCATCGCTGGTGGTAGACTCAAACCAAAATAGTAGCCCGTCCAAAAAAGCGCGATCGCTCCGGTCATTGCTACTTTGGTAGTCAAGAATGTACTGCTTTTCCTGGAATGTAAAATCGCGTGGTTCGTTGCCACAGGCTGAATCAATAGTTTGACAAATGGATTTTTTGTTCATGGGTAAGTTACGACTGATAAACGCTTTCATCATTGCTGCAAAGCAGTTTTTAGATTTTTCAGGTTTGAATTCGCGAGTGTAGAGCGTGCAGTTGCTGCGAGAGTTCGAGATCGTGCTGCAATTGCAGTAGGATTTCTGTAGCTAGAGGTAAGGGGTGTTGCTCTGCGTAAAAAGCCAAAGCGGTATTGGCAATTTGTTGTAAGTCGTCAGCAGTTTTTTCTAGCGTGACAGCGGCTCTCCACCATTTCCACAAAGAAGCTCCAATCTCTCGCCACCTACAAAAGTCTTGCTCCATAGATGCTTTAGCTTCTTTTGACAAAGACTGACCGCTTTCTACCTCATCTGCCACAAGTTTCACTCTGTCAACGTACTTATTTGTCTTGCCTATTGCCTGCGCGATCCGCCACCACTCGGAAACTTTATACCACTGCTCTAACTGAGTTGCTGTCATCTTTGCTTGGAGGAATTCGTTCCAATCCTTACCAAGGTTTGGCGCGGCACGGATAATATTGCCTTTACCTAGAGCCTTGACGACATTCCACGCCTGTCTTTCTCCAGCTCTATCGGCATCCTGGGCTAGAATAATTTGCCCTCCCCGTGTGAGACAATTGTGCAGTAATTCGAGTGGCAGCGTACCAGTGCCGTCAGTAGCGAGATACAGCGTGGTTAAGTGCTTGTATTTGGTCAGGGCAGCCACCGACATCGCATCAATGGCTGACTCGGTAAGGACAATCCGCTGTACTTCCCCTTGCCCTTGCAAGAAGGAAAACCAACCTATATCCTTTCTAGAGCCTTCTGCCAGTCCCTTGAATTTACCTTGCACGTCTCTGAGCGAGGCTCCTTGAGCTTCGCCGTGTATGTCCTGTCTGATAAATACGGCATTGGTCAATTTTTTCCCATTTTTTCCCTGCTGTTGCAGGCTTTTGAGTACGGCTGGCGCAATGCCACTAGCATAGATTTTTCCTTCTCGATGGAGTGCCTCTACTAGCTCCAGAGGTAAAGCTCGTTGTGACACCAGATAGGACTGAACTTCCATCCACTTGCTTTCATCCGGTACGGGGATGACGAACGGACGACGATCTATACTCGTGTTGGCTATCGATTTACGCCGTTGTTTAGTAGTAGCAGAACTGCATGAGGAGATGCAGTTAATCGGACGCGATAATCCGAACTGAACTGCCAGCCAATCTCTTGCTGCTCGTCGGTCTATTCCTAGAACGTGCATCGCCAAGCTTGTAGCATTTTTACCGCCTACGCCTGCATTCCAGTCGTACCAACCTTTACCTGCTGTCAGGGAAATGTTTCTCAATTGCTCGTTACACCACTTGCCTTTTTCTCCTTTCTTAGGGGACATGCCCAATCGGGTAGCCACGTCTTCTAAAGGCAGTGCTAGAATTTGCTGCGTCAGCAACTCTCGTTCTCTTTGCCTTTCTCTAGCACGGTCGAGGGCAGATGGATTGAAGGCGACGGCTGGTTTTGTTTTTGACGGCAGCAGAAGTTGCTGTTTCTTGGCAGCGTCGGGTTGGATAGGCGTAACTGATTCAGGCATAATTGATATGTCGTTACAATCGGGCGATATTTTCACTCGCTCGAATACTGGAGTGCTAGTACGTGGAATAGTTGGAATACTTGCTAAATGCTGATGTTTTCTGTATTGCTGCGTCTTTGCTGACCGATGCCGGAAGCGGCATCTGACAAGCTAGATGCAATTGCTGTGGAAAATAAAGTTATCGTTGAACGGCGATCGCGCTTTGCAGCAGATGCAAAGCAAATCTTCTCTCAAGTAGGCAACTGCTTTTACCCCACCCTACTGCCCTTGACACTGCGGACGTAGAGAGCAGTCAGTTCGACTCAATTCAAACTGGCGGCGGTCGCGAACGAACCTGCTAACCCGTTAGAGTTGCGGTTATCAATTTAGCTAGATAAAAACTTTGGAAAAAACTACTGCTGTTTCTTTGAAAACACCCTATCTGTAAATATTTATACCAGATATCTTGAGGCGTAGCAATCCCTAAGAACAGTTTTTCAGATCGGTTGCAGTACGAAATCGCTAGCGACTAGATTGCTTTCCTAAGATTGCTGTCAAGTAGATAGCGATCTCAAGAGCGCGTACTTTTTCATTTGAAGGCAGAACAGGGCTGAACGATTGGGGACGAGCGTAGCCTTAACGTTTCGTAAACCAACCTCTTTCCACCCTTTCTGCTGCTGCGCTATGCAAAATTACTTGTGTTGTTCCAATTCCTCACTACGAGGAGTGAGGTGACGAGACCATCAGCAGATTGTCTGGGTATAGGGAACGACTAACACCACGCTATACATCACTCGTCAACGGATTTTTCCCACAATCGCAATTAATCTGCAAGTTGCTAGGACTTAGTTTTCGACTTCGAGCGTTTGACCAAGACGGGTCTGGGCTTGCGTCTTTTCAACTTACTCGTGTCTTGAAGCTGGTGAGGCGGGCGACAAGTCTCGCAGTAGAGCGGTCTGGGACCATAAGATTCTCTTTCTGTAGGCTGTTGGCACTGCTGGCAGATCAACTTGAATAGGCGAGTGTGGATTGTCCGCTCGTGGGCGCGGACAGTGTATTCTCTGACAAAAACCTGTTTGGATGGCATGAAATTTAGCTACTGAATCATCGGACTGACTTTACGCTCTCCAACTAGAATTGGTGAGAAAGACCGTGCTGCTGGTTTGTCAGCAAGATCGATCTTTTTCTACTCTTGTTGAATGAGCGATTCTAACCTGGCTAACAGCTTCTCTAACTCCTTTGCCTTCTTGGGATCGTGCCAAACTTTGGCTTGCTTGACTCGCTTGTAGGTATCGGCGAAGCGGTGTTGGAGAGTTGGTTCTACTCCAGAAGGCGCTACTGGCTTTATTCGTTCGCGAATGGCTGATAAAGATAGCCGTTCCTCGATTGCTGCTTCCAGTAGCAATCGCCGATTGGTTGGATCTTTTTCTTTAGCAATTTCCAATCCTTTAGTATATTCAATTTTACCAGCCCGAATCGCTTCTAGCACTTCGCTCGGCTTTCTCAGCAGTGGCAAGTAATGGGAAACAAATGACTTCCACGTACTTTGACCCAAGAAATTAAAAACAAGGGCGATCGCTTCCCCTTGCTGGCTACCCACAACGTTGTGGGTAACTTTCCCTTTCACTTCATTGTCCATGCGGTAGAGTAGGCTAACCGCGTCATCAATCGAGCAGTTTAGCTTCAGCGCAACTAATTTGAGAGCGCCATCGGCATATTCTAAAGGACTAAAGTCTTGTCGATTGGTATTTTCAGATAGAGATGCTTCAAACGCTTCTTCGTCCGTCCAGTGATAGACGATAACTGGCACGGAGTCTAGAGCGATAATTTCAGCAGCAAGATGGCGGCGCAATCCAGCTACTAGTTCGTACTCTCGATCGCTACCTCCAGGCAAAGGACGAACCCAAAGTGGAGATTGGATACCATTTGGAGCAATATCGCTTTGGGCCCACTGTTTCAGCTTCTCTCGATCGTAGGAGTGGCGGACTGGTTGGCGATCGGGAACAAAGCTAAAGGTACGATGGACAGAAGTGCGAGGGACAACTCGGCGATCGCCTGCTGGAGGAGTTGCGCCAGTGGTTGAAATGTTATTGCCAAAGACAAAAGCTTTGAGGTTTGATTCCTCAATCAAGCCGGAACCTTGGACTGCTTCTTTAAGAGATCTTCTTGTCATGGAGCACCTGCAATACTTCCTTAAATAAGTTGTTGTATGCTGTCGCCGCCGATAAAGCTTGTTCGCTTCGCATTTGAAACACGGTTTTGCGCTGACCTGGAGCATCGGTAATGCAAGTAAGGTCGTTAATGACTATCTTGGATAGCTTGAGCGGACAATCCGAGAGCGCCTCTTGCGCTTCCCGCAGCAGCACCGAGCGCTTGCCTTTGGCAGCATTGAGAAAGAGTACCGCCTCCGGCATTCCGCCTCGCAGTTCGCGGACGTGTCGCACGAACTGGACGATCGTACCGCTACTGCGGAGGTCAAACTCGGAGGGGCGGTTTGGCACGATGGCAATATCGCATCGTCCCAAGATAGATTTAGTAATTTCTCCGGCATTACCTGGTCCATCTACCACAACAGCATCGTACTGACGTGCCAGCACAGGCAATTCTTCAAACAATTGCTCTGGATCGTGCATTTGAACGATGTTGATTCCAAGGTCTTGCATCCAAGGCGAGCCGCTTTGCTGTCCGTCAGCATCGACGAAGATCGCGGCGCATTGTTGGTTTAACCAGTAGGCGAGATGCCCTGCTGTAGTTGATTTTCCAGCTCCCCCTTTTTGATTGACGACGGCATAGATTTTGTGTGACAGAATTTTCCTGTTGCTCATAAAGGCTCCTTGCGCGTGAGCCGAATGCATAAAGTTTATAGCATCAAAATTTCAGTTGTGGCTGTTTTAAGGCAAAAAAAAGAAAAAGAATTAGTGCCAGCGCGAAGGCAACACTAATTCTGAATATTCTGTTGAATTTACCAGCGATTAGAATGGGATGTCCGTGTCGGTGTTATCCTCGATCTGAGGAATGCTGCCATTACCGACCGCAGCACTGACTCCTGCAAGTACGGGTTCGGATGCGTCAGGCGTGGGCGTAGCGGGGAGCGTATCCGACTGGCTGGGAATGAAGCTATCGATGACAAGGCAGGGAATCTTTTCTTTGTAGGTGTCTTGGTTAACGATAATGAAGTCTACGTAGCCGATAGCTATAGCTTGAGCGCCCGTACCTGCTGCACTGACTTGGACGGCACCAGCGCCTCGGCAGCGATAGTTAATTTGTTCGGTAACAGGACCATCCTTTGAGTAGGTTTGAATTGACGCAACACCGTTACAGATTTTCATGCCTTCAGTGTCGTGTTGTTCGTTAATTGTTTCTACAGCGATGGTGAGAGTGGCGATAATCATGGTTTTAATGAGATGATGTTTGAGATTAATAATGCGGGCGCAAGCCATTTCCCCAACTTTCGTTGCGAGAAAATTGGGGAAGCAGTGTAGTTAAATTCGTTGGAATCAGAACTGGGCGTTGGCGATGGTGGCGAGGTCTGGCGTAGGAAATTCACTGGTTGCCGCACCAGATTCTTGCCGTTCGCGGGGCGAACCTAGCAATTCGAGCAGCTTGACTCTGATGAATGCTTTGCTGCGAGGTGCGCCTGTATTTTTGTCAATCCAATGGTCGAATACCAGTTCGCCTTTGACTGCTAACCCAGTCCCCTTGCGAACGTAGTTAGCAATCACTTCTGCCTGCGCTCCCCAGGCTTCTACGTCAAACCACTGCGGTTCTTCAGCTTTATATGGCGGACGTACAGCCAACGAGACCGATGCCTTGACTGCTCCGCTTTCAAAATAGCGGATATTGGGGTCTTGGCTAACTCGACCGATAACTGTGACGGAATTTAGATATGTCATATGCTCCTGTTATGTCGAATGATTCCGGTCGGGCGTGCGAAGCACTTAATGCCTGAGTTTCTGACGAAAAATCCCTGAATTTTTTATCTACTGTTGTTTGAGTTGCACTGTACATGGGCACGGAAGACTCATTATCGCTCTAAAAGCTCTGAAACATCGCAATTGGCGGTTTTTTGAGAATAATTTGATATCGGTCTTTCCCTACTTTTTTGACTAAAAATATCGCCCCTGCTTGCCGCAGTCTGTTGGATGTTTCGTTGAGAGCATCGAAGGATACTGTAATTGCATTGTTTGTCGTGGATGAAACGTTCATATTGTTAGCGCTCGATAACTTTTCTCGTTCGTGCAACGCGCTTCGAGTTATTTTAATTTCTAGTAACTGGTAGAAATCAGATCGGGTAGTGAAAAACTGACTCAAAATACTATGTTGTTATGCAAATCCTTGACCAGATTAAATACAAACTTACTATCCTCACCATGTTGAGCAAGCAAACGGTAATGCAGTTAGCACTGAAGTTGGAATAGCCCAGATGCTGCTAATGTACTCTTATTGTGATTGTGTGCCAGCAGCAGTTGATTGAGGTTATGAGCAAGTCTGCCGATATCGTGCTGCCTGCTTTTGCCATAATATCTGGGATCGATCTGATATTGGCGTAGAATGTTGCAGGCACGACAGCAGCATCTAGGGGCGATCGCCTTAGTATCGTTACTAGCAGCGGGATAACGAACGAGCCTGCCACCTTGATGAATCAAGAAGTTACGAGCTATGAATGCTTCTTTAGCATAGGTGGAGCCGTCGAAACTAACTCCTAGCTGGTTGAATGCCCTAGCATATCTTGGGCTGCAAAGTCCAAAAATGTGAAAATGAACGTTTGTGTCAATTTGACGTATTGCTTCAATAGTTGCCGCGATCGCAATTAGGCTGCTGTGAAAATTTCTGGCTCCTGCTACGAGTCCTCCAATTCCAACGGCACGATATCCGATCTCATACAGTTCGATCGCTCGTTGAATGCGTTCGGTTAGGGTAAGCCCGTGAACCACTGCCATCGGCATCCGATCGGGCAACTTCAAAGCAGCTAACTTAATGAATTCAATTGCCTGTTGCCAATTAAACTTTCTGCGCTCGTCAATGCGATTGCCTACAAGTAGATGATCTGGTGCGACGATCGCATCTCCAGGTTTGCTCAAGCGTGCATATTGGTAAATACACAAATGTGCAGTCACAAATCTACCGCGAATTTGAGGAATGTCGAGATTTCGGTAGCCAAACGCGCCGCAATCCCAAATCATCGGCTGGCGGTCGGGCATCACTGTGGGTCGGCTGGTGAGCGATCGCAGCCAACCCGTGGGTTGCTCGTCAAACAGCTCCCAAATCGGTATTCTGCTTTCGTTTAATCTTATGTAATCGCTGTTACCAACAACAGCATAGAAACCTGGTTTCATATAAATCTAACCTGCACTCTTGCGTGGAGAGAGTGCAGGCACTTTCGTTGGTAGAAAAAAATTAGACCTCTGCCTTCACGAGTCAGGCAGGGGTCCCAGGTGCGCCTAGAGAGCGGGTTTAACTTGCGATCTGTGACTTGCTGGGAAATAGTTCTTCCAGCCTCGGTCGCAGAAATGCTTCGACTGCCGCTCGGTCTTGGGCAGCCGGACGGCTGTTTCTACGACCGCTAAACTGGACGATTCGACCTTGGCGGTCGATTTCGATGGCATATTTCAGCTCTCCTTCCGCCTTGATGCCGAGCAAATAACAGTGCCGTTTTATCGCTTTGTCGGCGTAGCTACCAATACAAGTATTGAGAGCATTGCCCCACTCTATCAGCATATGAGCGGTTCTGGGGACGACAAAGACAAGATTGTTGACTGCCATGCCGTCTAATTTACCCAGCTTTTTTATCGGCAGGCGGCGTTTCTCTTCTCGTTCGCTGCGAAAGCGATTGTAGTCGCGTTGTATCCAGTCGTGTAACTGGCAGAACGATCGCGGACGCGAGGGCAGTTTGTAGTGGGGCAGATCCTTTGTCATCTGCCAGTACATATTAGCTGCATCTAACAGGTAGCTAGCGTTATACTCTTCTGCTGCCGATTCCAGCAACTTCAGCACCCGCTGGGGCGAATACTGTTGCAATAGGTGATGCACCCGTTGGGGGTCGATTTCGACTGGCTTCAGTTCTAACAGGGCGTGGATGTAGTCGAGCTGCCACTGCTGGGCGAAGGATACTGCTAGCGCCAACCAGTTGCTTTGAACTGCCCACAGACATTTCCTCTCATATTCTACTTGTGCCTCCAGCAGTCGCGCCACGAGTTTGCGTAACTGCTTGCTATCCCTGCCAAACCAGATTTTGACAGCATCCTTGAGATTTTCTCGTTTAAATCCCTGCCGTAGTATTGCGGGAATCGGAGGAATGCAATCGTATTGTTGGAGAAATGGTAATACCTTCGCAATAATTGTTTCGTAGAGATTGGAGCATTTCTCAATCTGCAACAGTTCGGCTACGGCTTGCTTCGCCAATGCTATCGGTAAATTCCGAGAGTCGCAGCCACCCACCCGCGCCGCTTTCGCAAGTTTGTAAATGAGGCATTCTGCGTCGCTGTAGGTAACATCGCGCACTCCATACCGCTTGCTCCAGATGTAGACGCGCAACTTGCCCGTTCTCAGGGAAAAACAGAGCCATTTGGTAGTTTTAAACTCGCCTTTCACTTTTTGGCGCAACCGCAACGTCACTTTATTTTCTGCACGGTCGAGAAACAAGATGCCGTATTTCCCCTGCCAGTAGATGCCGCCGTTGGCAGCAATTTTGTAAGTCTTGTCCATTGTCGCGCTCCATCAACATTTCCCATGTCGATGCGCAGCATTTACGATCGATGACGCTCTGCGAACGAACCTGTCAATTGATGCCACTCGTGCAGAAGAATGATTCAGCAGATACGACAAATAATTGCCGTCGTGTCAGTATTTTTTGTCTAAAAGACAGGAACTTCTGCCGCCAGGAAGCTTCGCGAACTTCATGCGGTGGATTTAGCAGCACTCGACTTTGGCATATTGTCAATTCAAAGACAAAGAATTCCTTTAGGTAAATTTAGCGATCGCGTAAGTTCTGAAGTTCCTCTAACTGTTGGGTTTGTTCCTCAAGTCCCACTGCTAGGCGATGTCTGACGACAAGCCGCTTTGCGTCTACGCAAACTATTTCGCAAAGCTCAAAAACGATCGGCTCGGAGATCTCGTAGAATACGCTAATTCCCTTTGGACGGCGAACGACCATACCTGCTTGCGTTAGCATCTTGAGTTGCTTGGAAACATTCGCTTGTCCCAGCCCAGTTGCAGCGATAATTTCCGTCACGTTTTTCGCTCCCGACTTGAGAGAACACAAAACTTGCAGCCGACTGACTTCGGACAAAACTTTGAAAAACTCTGCCACTGGGGTCAGGGCTTGAGGAGAAGGCTTTAGCATACAAACCTAAAAACGACATCTAACTAACGCAGAAACACTACTATATTACCAGTTGGTAATATAGTAAGTACAAAAAGACTAAAAGGTAAGTATGGAAAACGTCAAACAGATTAATGACGAGCTATCAGTGGCAGGGCAGGTAACACCAGAGCAATTGCAGCAGGCAGCTAGCGAAGGGTTCAAGTCCGTGCTGAATTTGCGTTCGCCTGAAGAGCAAGGTTTTCTCAAAGAGGAGCAACAGCAGGCAGAAGCCGCAGGATTGCAATACGCCAATATTCCAGTCAAGCCCAACGAGATGACTGACGAGTTGACCACCCAAGTTTTAGAGCAAATCGATAAGTTACCCAAACCTGCTTTGATTCATTGTGCTAGCTCTATGCGGGCAGGTGCAATGGCATTTATGAACCTGGCAACAAGGCAAGGCATGACTCCAGAGCAAGTATTTGAGAAAGCAGGCGAAGTTGGCTTTGACTGTAATGCCAATCCGCAAATGAAGCAGTTTTTAGAGCATTACGTTGCCACGCACCAGCAGCAGGAATAAGTCAGGTAGGGTGGGATCGCCTAATGTACGATTGCAGGAGAAAGTAAAATGGCACTAGTCTTTGAACAAATTAACGCCGAGGGATTAGCCCACCTATCCTATATCGTGGGTGACGATAAAGCAGGAGTCGTAGCAGTTATCGATCCCCGCCGCGACGTAGATATTTACATTCAAAGAGCAAGAGAACTCGGTGTGAGGATCGTGCAGATTATCGAGACTCACATCATGCTGACTTTGTATCCGGTTCTCACGAACTGAAAGCTAGAACGGGTGCGCCGATATCCGGTGGCAAGAGCAGCGATTACCAGTTCGAGTTACAACAACTGAGTGAAGGCGACGAGTTAAAACTCGGTAACGTGACCCTACGCGCCTTACATACCCCAGGACATACACCCGAACACGTCTCCTTTCTCATTGCCGATGCCAAGCAGGGTGAAGCACCATTTGGCATCTTTACGGGCGACACCCTATTTAACTTAGATGTTGGACGACCCGATTTATTGGGTGGAGGAACTGAAAAGAAACTGGCAGCACAACTCTATCATTCGTTATTTGACAAACTCGTGCCATTGGGCGATCGCATGGAAATCTATCCCTCTCACGGTGCGGGGAGCACCTGTGGAAAATCGATTGGCGATCGCCGACAGAGTACCATCGGTAACGAGCGAATCTTTAGCGAAGCATTCAAAGAACGCAGCGAAGCAGAGTTTGTGGAGTGGATTTTGGCTGGGATGCCAGAACCACCAAGGCACTACGCCAAATTAAAAAAAGTGAATGCCAAAGGTGCAAAAGTTTTAGGTGACGTGCCAATTTTACCGCCGCTGTCGCCGCAAGAATTCCAACAACTGATGCAGGATGAAAATACTGTTGTCATCGATGCCAGATCCATCCTCGCCTTTGGCGGCGGACACATCCCTGGTGCGATTAATATTGCTTTGCGTCCTGAATTTCCTAACTGGGTTGGTTGGACGATCGATCCTGAGAAGAAAATTTTGTTAGTACTGGAAAGCGAACGCGGCGTAACTTTAGCTTCCCAACAGTTATTCAGACTGGGCTATGACAACATTGCAGGCTATCTCCACGATGGCATGACGAGTTGGCAAAACGCAGGTTTACCCCTGAAACACCTGGGTGAATGGACTGTGCATGAGTTGAACCAGCACAAAAACGATCCAGATATTACGGTGTTAGATGTGCGATCGGATGGAGAGTACAGCAATGGCAGCGTGCCTGGTGCTAAACACATTTACATACCGCATTTAGAAGAGCATCTTGACGAGTTAGATAAAACTCAAACTATTGCCATCTATTGTGGCAGCGGTTATCGGGCTTCGATCGCTGCAAGTATCTTACAGAAGCATGGTTTCGAGCAGGTTATCAACGTCCCTGGTTCGTGGAATGCTTGGCAGGGTGCGAACTTACCTATCGAAAGGCGTAAGGATGTAGCAGTCAGCACGAAGTAGCTTGCATCTAGACAAGATTGTCGGGAGCTAAGGCGCAAGGATAATTGGGATCGCCTACTTCGACTTGAAGCGTGACGTGTTCGATGCTGAAACGATCGTGCAGTTCTCGACTGACTTGAACGAGAAACGCATCGCTTGGATGACCTGCGGGCATGACTAAATGAGCGGTGAGAGCGATTTGGGTTGTACTCATTGCCCAAATGTGCAGGTCGTGGACAGAAGCTACACCAGGACGTTCGGTTAAATAGGTGCGGACAGCTAGCGGCTCAATCCCCACTGGAACCGCATCTAGGATTAAATTGAGAGACTCTTGGAACAGTTGCCAAGTAGTTATGAGGATGACCGCAGTGACGATTAAACTAGTTGCTGGGTCAAACCACAGCCAACCTGTAACAACAATGCCAATGCCAGCCAGAACAACTCCCATGGTATTTACAATTCTATTTGCGCTTGCGACAGGCTTTGATATAATTCCGACTTGCTTTTCTTCCTACGGTTTGCTTCCAGAGAGCCATCATCTGTGGGAGTTACTATAGTACCTCATCGCTCAAAGCTTTAACCACTGACAACATCTTTTTCAGAATTTGGGTTGAGAGCAAGTTAGATTCGCTTGAGAATTTTAAAAATAGAGGCAGTATGCTTGTTTTTTTAATCTCACTATTTGCTCGATCACCCGCTTTAATAACTATTGCTCTTTGTTGACCTAGATCAGTCGCTGTTTCCTTATTTCATTTGCGCCGACTAATAGCGCGTAGGTATTTATTGAGCTTAAGTAGAATTTTCACAACAAGAACACATCTAAAATTTTTAGCGATCTCTATCTAGCAAAGGTAAGAAGTGCGTTCGCGTAGCGTCTCCGAAGGAGAATCGCTTTCGTTGAGGGCTACTATCTGCAAAGTGGACTCGCCAATTCCGAACGCTTGTTCTAATTGAGCTTGCAACTGCAAGAGCAGACTATCTCGCTCTTGAGCGTTCAGAGATTCCACAGCTAAATGAGCGCACAGCACCACCTGCCCAGAGGTAATCGTCCAGATATGCAGCTTGTCTACTTGTCGGACGCAGGCATTGGCACTCAAGACAGCTTCAACCGCAGATACGTCAATGTTTGGAGGAGCGTATTCCATCAGAATTCTCAAGCTATCCCAAACGAGCGGCAAGGCACTCAGACAAATGAGACAGGCAACGAACAAACTAGCAACTGCATCTGCCAAAAACCAATTGAACCAATAAACTACTATTGCTGCTAAAATTACGCCGAAAAAGCTGACGGCATCGGCTACCACGTGGAGAAAAGCACCCCGCAGATTCAAGTCCCGATCGCTGTCTTCGTGCAGCAAGCTGACAAGCAAGCCGTTGATCGCCAAGCCCAGTGCCGCTACAATCAGTGTGGGTAAAGCCGAAACTGGTTCTGGAGCTTGGAATCGCTCAATAGCTCTCCAGGCGATGAGAGTGGCGATCGTGATGAGGATCGATCCATTCATCAGTGCGACTAAAATCTCTAGCCGTCGATACCCAAAAGTTGCCCGACCTGTGGCTGGACGCTGTGCTAAAGAAGCTGCAATCGACGCCGCTCCCAGTGTAAAGATATCCGAAAGCATATGCCCTGCAACTGCAAGCAGTGACAGACTATGAGTCCAGAACCCAACTGCTAGTTCCACTAGCAACAGACTAATCCGCAATCCTAAGACAATCCAGAGTCGCCGTACTTTTTGCATTGCGTACACGGCTTCTGGGTCGCTTTGATAGAAGTGTTTGCGATCGGGAACAATAGTAGGTTGATAAATATCAGAACGTTCCTTCACTATCAGAATTTAAGGATTAACAATGTTTTTTGGGAATTAGCACAGATATAGCTTTGGGAATAATGCGAAATTGAGCGGGAGTGTGGGTAGTTAGTTCACCATCCGTGTTAATGGGATACAGCCCGTGAGTGTAGACTTCAATTTCTTGACACTTGCAAGCATGGAAACCCAGCCATGCTTTATGTCGTCCTTGCCAGATTACTGGCAGTGAGGCAACCAGCTGCCACCAGTGACGAACATTCAGACTGTATAGATGTAGTTGTTGGTCATCAATTGCTGCATCCTCACAGATTGTCATGCCACCACCATAATATCGACCATTTCCTACAGCAATTTGTACAGTCTTAACTCGGATTAATTTGCCGTCAAGACGAATATCCGCTCGAAAGGGTCGGGCTTGCCAAATCACTCCTAAAGCTGTAACTGCATAGGCTAGCACTCCCCAATGACGCTTCACCCTTTGATTGAGCCGCTCCGTGATTTGGACGCTCAACCCTAAACTAGCAACATTGAAGAAATGCTTCCCATTCACCCAACCGAGGTCAATGCGCTGTAGTTGACCTTTGGCAACGATCTGGCAGGCTTCGGGCAAGCTTGAAGGAATCCCCAAGGTGTGGGCGAGGTCATTAGCTGTTCCCAAAGGTAGAATCCCCAAAGGGAGTTGAGTATCTAACAGTCCCTCGACTGCCGCATTCAATGTGCCATCCCCTCCCCCAATAATCACCAAGTCAACCTGGTGGCGGTAATGACGAATCACGTCAGATAGGTATTGCGGTTTCTCTGTCTCCGTCTCCGTCTCCATCAGGTCAAAACCTAGCCTTTGCATCTGGTTCACCGCCTGGGATCTGCTATTCTGTCCTCGGCGAGCGTGACGATTTACTATCAGCAGGGCGCGTCGAGTCATGAGTATTAGCCTCCTCCATCAGGATTCTGTGGCATTAAAAATAGCTAGTAGAACCACACATGGATATTAGTTTGCTACAGTTGCTTCCAGTGCCATAGCTAGCTTAAAGCAAGTATATTCTTGGACTGGGTATTGCATGACGTGCAAAACTCAGTGGCTGATACGCAGGACGCTACCACACTCAATGCAGAACTTGGCATCATAAGGGTTTTCTCTCTCGCAGCTCAGACAGATAACTACTGGGGTAGATGCAGCCATTCCATCATGGTAGCTCGGTTGATAGCGGCGGCTTCGACTAGGGATTGAATGACAATCTTCACGATCGCCATAGTCGTAGTAATAGTCATGATGCCGATCGCGATCGTCGTAATCGTGATGTCTGTTGTGATGACGATCGCGATCCTTGTTATGACGATCTTGGCGATGATGTCCGTGGCGATCGTCACCCAATAGTTCTCTGAAAATATGACCCAATCCCATTTTTCAACCTCCACAGGTCGATGAATAATTTTTCTGTTTGATTAATTCCAAACTAACTTCCTCTCAAAACTCTGCCAGCATTTAAGATGGCAAGCAAAGCCACACCCACATCAGCAAAGACGGCTTCCCACAAAGTTGCCAGACCGAAAGCCCCTAGCAAAATAAATACACCCTTGACTGACATAGCCAGAATGATATTTTGCCAAACAATTTGACGAGTCTTTTTACCAGTCTTGATTGCCTCAGCTACCTTTGACGGCGCATCGGTCATAATCACTACGTCCGCAGTTTCGATCGCCGCATCAGAGCCTAATCCTCCCATTGCCATGCCCACGTCAGCCCTGGCAATTACTGGGGCATCGTTAATTCCGTCACCGACAAACACAACTTTATTGTTTTTTCCAGATTGTGAGATGAGTTTTTCAATCGCCTCGACCTTACCTTCTGGCAGTAACTCGGCATAGTAAGCATCTAGACCGAGATTTTGCGCCACCCGCTCGGCTACAGCTCGATTATCTCCCGTCAACATGACGGTTTGCTCAACTCCCTGTTTCTTCAGGGCTTGAATTGCTTGAAACGCATCGTCTTTGAGTTCGTCAGCAATAACAATGTATCCAGCGTAGCCCTTGTCTACAGCTAGATGTACGACAGTACCCTTTATATCACAGTCATCATGCGAAATATTTTCTCGGTGCAATAGGCGGTCATTTCCTGCTATTACTAACCGATTTCGGACTAGGGCGCGGATGCCATGACCGGCAATTTCTTCGTAAGCCTCAACTTGGGAATCGTCGATTTTTTTTCCATACGCTTCTCGGATCGATTCAGCCACGGGATGGTTAGAGTGGGACTCTACCTCTGCTGCCAGTTGGAGTAGCTCATCTTGGGTAACCCCATTTTTTGGCACGATCTGCGCTACTTTAAACACGCCCTTAGTCAGCGTTCCTGTTTTGTCAAACACTACTGTCTTGACCCTAGTTAGGGCATCTAAAAAGGTAGAGCCTTTGACCAAAATCCCGCGCTTGGCAGCACCGCCAACACCGCCGAAGTAGCCGAGTGGGATGCTAATCACGAGTCCACAAGGACAGGAAATCACCAGCAAGATCAGGGCGCGATAAACCCATTGGTATCGGTCTGCTCCTGCAATAAATAAAGGAGGAAGTATCGCTACTCCCAGAGAGAGAAAAACGACAACAGGGGTGTAGTACCTGGCGAACTGAGTAATAAATTTCTCCGATTCTGATTTTTTACTAGTGGCATTCTGCACCAAATCCAAAATTTTGGATACGGAAGACTCACCGAATAGTTTGCTTACCTCGATCGTGAGAACGCCAGTTTTGTCGATCGTACCTGCCAAAACGGAGTCTCCAACTTTCGCAGTTCGCGGCACTGACTCTCCAGTTAAGGCAGAGGTATCGAGCTGAGCCTCACCCTCTACGATCTTACCGTCCAAGGGAATCTTTTCCCCTGGCTTGACAATGATGAGATCCCCTACTGCTACTTCATCTGGCGATACTTTTTTGACTTCACCATTCGCCTTCAAGTTGGCATAGTCAGGGCGGAACTCCAATAGAGACTTAATCGATCTCTTGGAGCGACCGACAGCAAATTCCTGAAATAATTCGCCGACTCTGAAAAACAACATCACCGCTACGGCTTCTGGTAGTAGATGAATCGCGATCGCCCCTAACGTCGCTATAGTCATCAAAAAATTCTCGTCAAATACTCGACCTCGGAGGATATTGCGTCCAGCACTCGTCAACACATTCCAACCACTCAAGAGGTAGGCAGGGATGAAAACCAAATACTCGCCGACTGAGTAAGGTGTACCGTGCAGTTGCTTTTCAAAAATCAAACCGAGGGTAAATAAAATGACTACCAAGATCACCGGAGCCAGTTCCGCCTTTAGGTTAAACTCTCCGTCGCCATGACTGTGACCGTGGTCGTGGTCGTGGTTTCGGTCGTCGCGATCGTGCTGATGCTCGTCACCAGCGCAGCTGGAGCAGCCCGAATGGTTTGAACTTGGCTTTGGCATGATGTTTCTTCGCTCCAAGCAGATAACTAATGAATATCTGAACAGTAATTCAAATTTATTTTTTATTCTACACTCTCGTACTCTCAAACGTGCAAAAATTGCTGCGAGTCATGCACGGTTTATTAATGCAAATTCATAATGAAAACTATTATCACTTTCATCGACAATTAATAGAGTGATAATCATTAACAGAAGGAACGAGTTTTTAGGCACGATTTTAATTTTCACCAAAAATACTGTTAAGTATGGTTAAATTTATCTTCATTGTCAGAAAGACAGCTATTGAAGTCATTAGAGTTGAAAGCTTAGACTATTTTGCTCCAGATGCCGATCGCTCCAATGTTGGGTAGATTGAGCCAATGTACGCCTAGATTCATTAGGTAATAGAGTAAAGCCTCCTTTTAGGTTAAACTAATAAGTCGCTGAAATTTCGAGTATTTTGGGGGTTTTATAGTCTAGGTTTTGGTTATTTGAAAAACAGGTCGAGCGAATTTACGCTAGCCACTCTAGCTATAATGTTCTAATCTTTACTTCAGCTCTCAAGTTTGGGCAAGAGCGATCGCCCGCTCGGTTTCAAGCTTTTGAGAAAAGTGTTCAGCCAGAAAATTACTACGATAAACTCTTGACAAATTGTACAACGTTGTTTACACATAATGCTAAATAAACTTAGCTAAACGAACGCAAAGAATGAATAAAGTAGCGGCTATTTTCACTTTGACAACCAGTAACAAAATCTTAGAAGAATACACTAACTCTGTTCGACAAAAAAATAAGCGGTGGATGCGAACTGCGACTGTGACGCTCGGTTTAGTTGTTTCAACAGGAGCTTCTAACCTTTTGATGATTCAACAAAGCGATCGCGCATTGGCAGTTAAACTAACAAGCAACGAACCAACAGTCAGTACTATTCCTATTGGAGCTGAAGTACCTCGACGCAAAAGTATAGATTTAAGCGAACCAGAAGCAGCGCGATCGCGATCGCCATTTAATCCGCACGTCCAAAAGCTACGTATGGAGGTTGAGAGACTACAACAGAAATACTCGACTCAAAGCGCATTTGCGCCGAGATCGAGTGAAGGTAGTACTTTAGTCGCGCCCCTCCAACCGAGCGCCCCTAGCAAAGCAGATAGTTTAACTGAAGAACTGAATTTTCTACGGCATCTTAATTCGTCAGCCGAGCGATCGATGAAGCCAAAATTGTTTACGGCTCAAGTGCCTGACGCTCCAAAGCCAGCTATAAAAGCACGGCATTCAACTCCAGCCAATACCACTACTCCTAAATCTAGCTCTAGTGTAGTAACAGCGCCCATAGTAGGTTTAGAGACTTCAGGAATGCTCGATTTGCTCAAAGAACAGCAAATTTCTCCAGATTTACCGCCTTTGGGTGCAGTAGATACCTACTTACCCAAACTTTTCAAGAATTCAACCCCCGCCAAGTATTACGCTTGGCCCGCAAAAGGCAGCGTGACTTCTAACTATGGCAGACGCTGGGGACGGATGCATCAGGGAATTGACATCGCCGCCGCTGTAGGAATGCCAATTTTCGCCTCAGCTCCTGGTGTTGTAGTCAAGGCAGGCTGGAATTCTGGTGGCTACGGCAATCTAGTGGAGATCCAGCATAGTAATGGCAGTCTGACTCGTTACGCTCATAATCAACGGGTTTTGGTTCGGGTTGGGCAACAAGTTGGGCAAGGTCAACAGATCGCTCAAATGGGTAGCACTGGTCGGAGTAGTGGACCGCACAGCCACTTTGAGTTGCATCTCCAGGGCAAGGGGGTAGTCAATCCCATTGCTTATCTACCGCGTCAAGTTCGTGTATGACGCTCTCGTTGAAGCTGTTTCCTCTTTGAATGCTCAACTTTAGTTCCAAGTGGTTGCCCCATTGGATCTAGAGATCTACAAAATTTAACGGCGATCGCGCCAAGAAGATAGCTTCAATCTAGCGTCACTCCACATTCCCCTGTCTTTCGCACTACAAAAGCAAGCGCGCAGAGAAACCCAAAGCCTACAATCCCTGCCAAAGGATTTTGATTGATTCCTGTCACCCATTCTGGAACTTGATTCGTGTAATTTATCCAATCCGATACGTCAACTAGGTAGTAACCCCAAACCAATCCAGCGTGAAGCCCAATGGCAAATCCTAAGCGTTTTTGGTGTACCTGCCTTGCCCATCCCAAGGTTAACCCTAACAGTAGCAGCCCTGGAAAACTCGGCAACGTGCGGACAATTTCCGTCCAAGGTTTAATAAAGTGTAGTGCCGCATAGATCGTGCTACTAATCCACACAGCCGTCTTAAAGTTACAGTTCCAATGCAGTTCGTCAATCAGCCAACCTCGGAAGAGCAATTCTTCAGCAACTCCCACACCTAATCCAACTAGCAAACCTTCTAACCCAAATGAGAGATGGACTCTAGGGAGAGGTTGCCAAGTTAACCATCCTATCCAACTCTCAAGGAGAAAAAGAGTAAAAAGGCTGATGAAGCCAATTCCCAGAGCTGTTAAGAGTTCAAATCCATTCTGGCGGGTTCTCGCCAGTCCATGATACTGAAGTGGCTGAGACTGGCGATGGACTTTCCTGCCCCAAATCTGCAACAGCCAGACAAACTTAACGTACAGAATCAATAGAGCGATCGTACTGCTGGTATTATCTGTTCCCCATATCCAGTAGATGGGAACAGCGATAGGTAGCCACAGCAACATTAGTATTAGCAGAAAAATGCCGATTCTGGCTGGGGCAGGATAGGCAGCAATTTTCGGACATAGAATCGGCATCAAACTGACTTGTCTCCAGCCATAGACTCGACGAGATTGGAAAAACTACTAAAACAGACAATAAATAAAGGTAACGAATAGCAAAGCTAATTGTATCTATCTAAAATCAACCAAGAAAAAGACCGCTATGGCACAGAACGCAATACCAGTAGAGCTAGAGACACCTTGCCGATCGCCACCGTTACCTTTCTGCTTTTTTCATCCTTCTTGCTAAAACTAATTTTCTTTTTAACTAAAATATGCCCATGTATTTAGACAATTTTTGTGAAAAAGACAGAGGTTTGCAAGTCTATAGTTTCAACTAATCTTGAGCATTTTCATATTAGTTGTATTGTCTCTATTAATCTTGAGGTAAAAATATAACTTAAAAAATTTTTCTATTTTGCAATAAGTTTCATCTCAATTTCATCTTGTTTTCCATATAATAAAGGTTAATCACTTATACCTCATGCTTAGCTTAGTTTCAGGCTTTTAGTTTACGAGCTTAAAAGCCTGAATTTTTACCACAACAAGAATGAAGTCAAGGTCATCACTTAGAAAAACTAGCTTCATCTCCCGATCTATCCTTCGGACTATAGGAAAGATTAGTTAAGTTTATAGTAAAAAACAAACTTTTGCTTTTTAATTTAGTGTATATACTTTTGATCCAGTTGTTATTCCAATATTTTAGGAAAAAATGAAAATCAAAAAGTATACTAAAACTCATTCCTTAAGAGCATGGAAGCAAAAAAATTACGACTATACTGGAGAAAGGTTAAATTGGTTTTATTTAATCTTACGATTACAAGGTTCAGTTGTTCCAACTATTCTTCCTTGGATAGTTTTCTTTAGTATCTATAGTTTTGCAATTTCATTGCTCTATTATGAAAAAATTCACATAACCCTACCAAAAATAGATGGTATCCCTAACGTCGTGTTAAGTTTTAATCTTGTCTTGAGCTTGTTATTAATATTTCGGACTAATACAGCTTACGATCGCTTTTGGGAAGGACGTAAACTTTGGGGAAACTTAGTCAATACTGTTCGTAATTTGACTCGTGGAATTTGGATAATAATTAAAGAACGAGAAGCGGCAGGTCGAGAGGAAAAAAAGGCAGCGATGCGGTTAGTAGTTGCTTTCGCGATCGCTATGAAGCTACATTTGCGCCGCGATCCTATAAATGAAGAGTTACTTTCACTTATGTCCGTATCTGAGTATTCAAAGCTACAAAATACAAACCATCCATCGCTAGAGATTACTTTCTGGATAGGAGAGTACTTACAGCATCAGTATGATTGTCAGTCGATTGATGTTTATCAACTAAATGCTTTGCAAAAATTGCTAGATGAGTTAGTGAATATTTTAGGAGGTTGCGAACGAATTTCAAAAACACCAATGCCTTTGAGTTATGCAATTTATTTGAGGCAGCTAGTAGTGTTATATTGTCTGACCTTACCTGTTGAATTAGTGAGTGGCTTGACTTGGTGGACTACTCCAGTTATGGTTTTTATCAGTTTTTTTTTATTTGGAATTGAAGAAATTGGCTCCGAACTGGAAAATCCTTTCGGACACAATCCAAATGACCTACCATTAGACGTAATTTGTCACACAATGCTTCGCAACACCGAAGATATAATAGCAGTTAATACAAATAGCGATCGTTTTTCTAGAAAAAACATCAAATTTAGATAGAAGAGGAGAACTGTAAATATTATTTACTCAAACAATCAAGAAAGTAGAGATATTAAGCATTAGAACACTTAGTATTTCACAATATTGCTACTACATACCCAAGACTCCCATGCTTACTCCCGTAAAAACTGCCCAAACAGACACCGATCTCATTCGTATTTATTTACGAGAAATTGGTCGCGTACCACTGCTAACTCACGAACAGGAAATTTTATTTGGCAAACAGGTGCAGCGATCGATCGCCTTGCAGTTGGTAAAAGATTCGCTAACCAAGCAGTTAGGTCGAGAACCGTCGCTTGATGAATGGGCAAAAGCTTCAGGCAAATTAGATAATACCCAGCTAACACAAGCGATCGCAGATGGCGAGAGTGCCAAGCGCAAGATAGTAGAAGCTAATTTGCGATTGGTGGTTTCCATCGCTAAAAAGTACACCAAGCGCAATTTAGAACTTCTAGACTTGATTCAGGAAGGAACTATTGGCTTGCATCGGGGTGTAGAAAAGTTCGATCCCACTAAAGGTTATCGGCTTTCAACTTATGCCTACTGGTGGATTCGTCAAGCTATAACTAGAGCGATCGCGCAGAACAGCCGCAATATCCGGCTGCCTATCCATGTCACTGAGAAGCTGAATAAAATTAAAAAGACACAACGCCAGCTATCCCAACACTTGAAACGCACGCCGTCAATTTCTGAGTTAGCAGCAGCACTAGAATTGACTCCCAACCAGGTAATCTCATATCTAGAGGTAGCACGTCAACCTATATCTTTAGAAAAACAAGTAGGAGAAGATCGAGATACAGAACTGGGTGAAATGTTGCAAGACCCTGCTGCATCTCCAGAGGAGTTTGCGATTCAGTCATCATTATCCGATAACTTAAAGCAAGTGATGGCAGCAGTTTTGACACTGCAACAGCAGCAGGTATTGAGCTTGCGTTTTGGTCTAGAAGATGGACGAGCGCTTTCGCTGAAAAATATAGGCGAGCGGCTTAACTTCAGTCGCGAACGGGTGCGGCAGATTCAACAAGAAGCCTTAGCCAAACTCCGCAAGTGCAAGGTTGATATGGATAAATACTTAATTAGTTAACTAGAGCTTTGCATAGTTCATCAATTTATAACCAAGTGGCGGGTATACATTTGTAGCCGTGTCGTGTTTGCTCAAAGTCATCCACGGCGAAGAGATCGGTGGTTGCTACCGTTTTATGAAATTCCGGCGACAAAAAGCGCATCTAAAATATAATCCCAACCAGTTAAGGATTTGACTACTTCCTGAGTCAATTGTGTTAAGCGTTGCCGCACTGTGGTTCTTAAGGCTGGCACATCGGCAAACAACTGCCAACTAAGTGAATCCTTGAGATGCTGCCACAAACGTTCAATTGGATTGAGTTCTGGACAATAACTCGGTTGAAACAACAATAAGACATTCGCAGGTGGTTGAATCCGTTTGGCTATGTGTGCTGATGCGCGGTCAAGATGCCAAATATGAAACTCATCCGGATACTGTTGGGCGAACAAATGCAGGAACTGTTGAAAACATACGCTGTCCAAATGTGAAAACTCGTAGAAAAACTGTTCGCCACAAAGCGGTTCGACCACTCCATACAGCCAAAACCCCTCACATACCCATTGCATATTGCCTATCGGTTTGACTCCAACCGCACTGAGCAACCGACGACAAATGGTAGTTAGGCTCCAACGGGTTTCATCTTGACACCAGTACCGAATCCGGCGCGGCTGGCTGCTGTGTGGCACAGCAAAAACCTGTTTTAATAAATTTAAGTTACCTGCCAGCTCGGATTTGAATTGCTGCAATCGTTCAGGGTCTTGTTCAGTGCTTTGTCGTTTGCCTACTTTCAACTTGGCTCTCAACTTGCCATGTACTAATCGATAAACCGCCATATAGGAGACATCTACACCCAAGCTGTCGGACAACCATTGCTGCACCGCCCCATAACTGCGAAATCCTTTGGGGTCAGCCAGGCGTTTTTGTAGCGCTTTGACTGCCCATGAGGGAATCGTCCCTTGCCGTCCTGGTTGCCGTCGGCGCGTGAGTAAGCCTTTCATACCACCATGTCGATAGGCAGCTAGCCATTCCTGCACTGTGACTCGGTTCCGTCCCAAGACAATTGCTAATTCACTCACACTCTTAACTCGTCCGAGTTTGAGCAGATAAATCGCTTGCACTCGTTCTTTGCCTTGAGCCGTTTTTTGTCGTCTCAATAAGGCTTTGAGTTCGTCTTCACTCTCAGCAATCTCTAACTTCAAGGGACGTGCCATGATTGTCTGCTACTCCTACGTCACTCCTCCTTCTATTTGTAGCCTAACTAACGAAAAATGGTAGCATCAAGGATGGCGATTATTCTCAACGATTTCCTTGTCTGGCTTTGTCGATCCTGAACCTGCATCTGCCGTGAAGAAGTAAACTCAAAAGCAGTTGGAGCGCGAGTTCAACATCAAATCTTACAGTTTTAGTTCTTGAGTTTTGTCAGTCAACCAGGCAATAGACTTTCGTTTCAATATGGCATGAGTACCTCGTCCAAAGATAATTGTGTCTCTAGGCAAAATTTCATCTTGTGTGTCTCTAGGCAAAATTTCATCTTGATTTCATCTTTCTCTGTTAAGCTATTTAGCAAAAGGTTAACTCATCTTCGAGCGAGCAAATTTCTTCAAGATATGAGATGAAAAAAATCTTAATTTACCTTCCTATCAGCTTGATTTTAGCTATTGCAGCTTCTATTTCAGCTAGCTATGCAAGTGAGAATGTTAACACAAATACAAATAATAGTAGAGTTTTTAATATTGAAGATGATTTACAGTTTCTTAATACACGTTGGCGAATCGTTAAACATGCTTTTCAAATACATATTCCCAAAAATATCGGTGCCCTTTCTCAGCTTATTATTGATACTCCATCCACTGTAGCTGTGAGCAATGACATTAACGTATCCGATCGGAATGGTCAGAGAATTAATACTAATGTTTTTGTTGATAATAAAAGAATCATTATAGTTTTTCCTAAACAGGATATTTCTAATACAAAAATCTCGATCGAACTTAACAAAGTCAAGCAACCAGTTCTTGGTTCTGATTCTATATATAGCCTATCAGCTAAAGTTGTTGGCAATAATTCGGAAATTCCCGTAGGTGTAGCTCGATTTCGCACATTTTAGTATACAGATTTTACTGGTAAATTTAGAAGTTTTATTCTGATTGTGTGACCTGAGTTCGAGCTAGTGAACAAATGCAGTATACTTTTTCAGTAGCACCTTACTAGAATTATGACGTGTGCTTTGACTGGATTTAAGTTAACACTCTTAGTTACAATCTCGTTCGGCTTCTAAGGTTGGGAAGATTTAACTTTAAAGGTCGAGTTTAGAGGCGATTTTTGGCTTTAGCTCGATCGCCGATAATGTTAATTTATTTAAAGCTGGCGATCGCTAGAAAATCATGTCTTACCAGAACAGTCGCGGACATAATCACAGACAGGCTAATTACAACCGTGCCTTTATCATCAGCGTTGCTCTCAATACAGGGTTTGTCATTGTGGAGGCAGTTTACGGTATTATTGCTAACTCCCTCGCTCTACTTGCTGATGCAGGACATAATTTTAGTGATGTTTTGGGGCTGCTGCTAGCCTGGGGAGCAAGCATTCTCGTCCGCCGAAAGACAACACAACGTCGCACGTATGGGCTGCGACGCTCTTCCATTTTGGCAGCGCTGTTGAACGCCGTCTCTCTCCTAATTGTTGCAGGTGGTATTGGCTGGGAGGCAATTCAACGGTTTCGCGAATCTGCTCCGGTAGCGGGAGGAACGGTGATTGCAGTGGCGGCGATCGGAATTGCGATTAATACGGGCAGCGCTTTGATGTTCTTGTCGGGGCGCAAGCGAGACTTGAATATAAGAGGTGCATTCCTTCACTTAGTTGCGGATGCTGCGGTATCTGTAGGGGTTGTACTGACTGGCATTGCGCTCGTTGCTACGGGCTGGCTTTGGTTAGACCCAGCTGTAAGTTTGGTTGTTACACTGATAATCTTAGTTGGTACCTGGCAGCTATTCCAGGAATCCTTCAATCTCATCTTAGATGCAGTTCCAGTAGGCATAGAACCATTGGCTGTCCGCAATTACCTAGCTGAACTGCCCGATGTGATTCAAGTCCACGATCTGCATATTTGGGCAACGAGTACTACAGAGACAGCACTCACGGCTCATCTGGTCATGCCCGCAGGACATCCTGGCGATGCTTTTTTAGTACGAGTAGTCCGAGAGCTTCACGAGCTTTTTGGCATCGATCACCCCACTCTACAAATCGAGACTGGCGATCCCAGTTCTCCATGTCCTTTCGCTCCAGATAATGTTGTTTAAAGCTTGGTGTACCGAGAGGAATAACTACAGCATTACTGTTAAAAACTTCCAGTTACTAAGTTATCTCCAAGTGTTGCACTGCAATTGCAAAAATCCTACAGAGAATTTTTAGATGTAGAGTTCTTTAACAAGCAAAAATTTCATTTCTATTTCATAGAATTCTGTCAATATATTGATTGATAGCTTCATTCAGTAAGAAGGGAGCTGTCAATCATCAATCGTTTGAAAAGTACGCTCTTTTTCTTATGAAGAAGTATTGGCATGATGCTATCGATTGGCTGTGGCAAACCCCCGAACGTTCTCTGAATGCAGCTTATAATGCAGCACTTGAGATCGAAAGGATAGAAAATGAGTACCTTAGAGGTGGGCAAGTCTTATCACTGGATGATTATAGCGATAATGTTGTTAACTATATTGATTCTGAATTATCTAAATATCTACAAATTGCTCAGACTAGATTATCAGAATTTAAGCTAAGCCGTTCTATTCTCAACCTATTCATTATAAATGTTTTCTCTAATACTAAAAATTCAAATATTTCTGAACTGGAACAAGAGGACATAATAGATAATCGTCAGACTATAGAAGTAAAAACCGTTACTTATAAAATAATAGAAAAACTAAATTTCGTTGAAGAAATTCTTATTAAATATAAATTTTCAAATTCAAAAAATAAAGTTAAGTGCAATTTAATATCTCAAACAAGTGAGACAGCTAGCGACACTTCCTTAATTCAGCTTGGCGAACAAATTTCTATGAAAAAAACTCAAGCACTACAAAATAAATTTAATAAACTCATCTCAGCAAAAAAATCGGCATCAAGGACATCGCTTGATGAACCTAGCGTTATTCCCCGTTCCATTGGTCGAACTATAGAAAAACTCAAAAGGGACTTGAACCCAAATGCAGAAACTGAGGTGATTCAAGAGTTTCGCCGCTCTCGGTATCGAACCATCGTTTCTATACGTTATTTATTAATTCTTGTTCTAGTACCTTTTTTAATGAATCAGCTAGCTAAAGGAATTATAATAAGTCCTTTAGTAAATTCATTTTGGAATAATAACCAATCAAATATTTATTTGAATTCTTCTCAAGAAGAAAGAGCCTTTACTGAATTAAAAAGTTTTGAAGAGAAACTTAAATTTGATTTTTTAGCTGGAAAATCTCTAGCTTTTACTCCAGAAATTACAGAAACAAAGTTAAAACAAAAAGCTTCTGAACTAGCTCAAAAATATAAACTTGAGAGTAATAACGCACTTAAAAGTATTTTTGCAGATTTACTGTCAGTGGCTACGTTTGTAGCTTTACTTGTAATAGGAAAACGGCAGATAGCAATATTTAAGTCTTTTATTGACGAAATAGTCTATGGATTAAGTGATTCTGCCAAAGCATTTTTAATTATCCTGCTTACCGATCTATTTGTCGGCTTTCACTCTTCTCATGGTTGGGAAGTAATTTTGGAAAATACTTTAAAGCATTTCGGTCTTCCAGAAAATAAAGATTTTGTTTTTATGTTCATAGCCACTTTCCCAGTGGTCTTGGATGTGATCTTTAAGTATTGGATCTTTCGTTACCTTAATCGCATTTCACCCTCGGCAGTTGCTACTTACCGCAACATGAATGAATAAGATGAATCCACTGTAGATTAAAATTTTAGCCCGACGAACGACACGAATTCATTAGCGGCGTAGAAGGAAAGAAATTACTAAGATGGCTTCGCTCTAAGGTACAAAATCAAGTTGCGATCGCAACCAACTCCTCGAACGTGAACTAACATAACGCTTTTGTTTCATGCAGCAATGCCTTAGTTTAAGGGTAGCCGAACAGTAAACGTACTTCCCCTACCCAACTCACTTTGAACCTGAATGCTGCCATGATGTGCTTGGACGATCGCTTGAGCAATCGCTAGTCCTAATCCAGTACCCCCCGACTGGCGAGAGCGATCGCTATTCACGCGATAGAAGCGGTCGAAAATTCGAGCTTGGTGTTCGGAAGCAATGCCGATGCCCGTGTCTACAACCTGAATGATGGCATAATGCTCGTGTCGGTCTAGCACGAGCGTGACTCTACCCCCTGGGGGGGTGTACTGCATTGCATTGCTCACGAGGTTAGAAATTAAGCGACCGAGATGCTCTTCATCTCCGATCGCGTAAAGGGCTTGGCGTACCCGTATATCAGCTGTTAGCTTTAAAGTAGCGGCAATTTTCAGAATAGAAAATCCTTCTACTACATCACTGACTAATTCGTTTAAATTACAGGAACTCAGTTTCATTACTAACGCTTGCTGTTTGTGCAATGTTTTTGCCGGATTTTCCATCCGCGAAAGTAACAAAAGATCCTCAACTAATCGCGAAAGGCGATTATTCTGACGTTCGATGGTTGTTAGAGCGTTCTCTATCTCTTGCTCGGACCAAGGCTCGATCTGGCTTTTGTTTTCCATAGTGGCTTGAATCGTTGCTATGGGAGTCCGCAATTCATGGGCAGCGTCAGCTGTAAACTGTCGCATTTTTAAATAAGAACTATAAATGGGTTGGATCGTTACTCCTGAAAACCACCAAGCTGAAGCTCCGATCGCAATGATGCCGATTGGTATCCCTGCTAATAGAATTAATCGCAAGTAAGCAAGCGACCGATCGAAGTCCTCCAGCGATCGCCCCACCTGGATGTATCCCCAAAGCAGATTCTGGTTAGGATGAAGAGATAAAGAAATTTGACGATAACGCCGACCATCGCGGTCTTGGAGGATTTGCCAAGTGTCCTGTTCTAGCAAAATTGGCAGCCCCGTAGGGTGAAAACCTGCCACGGCAACCAGGCTTCCAGAGTTGTTTAATAAACGTAGGTAGTAGTTGCTTTGGTCAAAGATACTTGTAGAATGAGACTTGGACGCTACTGTTCGCGTTAAGCAGCCGATCCCATCCGTGCATAGACTTGGTAAGATTTTTTGAGCGTCCGGTTTTACGCGATTAGGGTAATCTAGGCTTGGTTCGAGGCTATCGTGCAGCGTACTTGCTACAGATTCCAATTCTCGATCTAAAGCTGCTAAACCTGTATGGGCGATCGTGTGATAAAGAATAAATCCAGCTAGAGTGCAAACCAGTCCAACAACGCTAGCAAATATTCCTGCCAGTCGCCAGCGAGTCAGTAGAAACAGCCTATTCTGGAGCGAGGATGATGTTAAAACGATATCCCATGCCATAGAGAGTTTCAATCGAGCAACTACTGCCAATTTCTGCCAGTTTGCGCCGTAGCAGACGGATTTGGGCTGCTAGAACGTTACTAGTTGGTTCTGTACTTGCCGCCCAAATGAGCTTGACAATTTGCTCGCCGCCGATCACCTGGTTAGGGCGCTTCATGAAACATTCTAGCAGTTGAAATTCTTTTGGTGTCAGTAAAAGAAACTGCCTGTCACCGCTTTGCTCCTGAAGACAGACAGTGTGAGTGCCGTAAT
The DNA here is from genome assembly GCF_000317125.1 of Chroococcidiopsis thermalis PCC 7203. Classification (GTDB taxonomy): domain Bacteria; phylum Cyanobacteriota; class Cyanobacteriia; order Cyanobacteriales; family Chroococcidiopsidaceae; genus Chroococcidiopsis; species Chroococcidiopsis thermalis. The sequence continues at coordinate 114,220 of NC_019699.1, read as the reverse complement.
CTAAGATGAGATCGCCGACCTGAAGTTGCTGGGGTTGGATTTGAGGCGATCTGCGCTGCAATGCCCGCAACCGTGCCAGCAGTTCTGCCATGCCAAACGGTTTCACCAGATAATCATCAGCTCCTGCATCTAGCCCAGTCACTCGATCGCTAAGATCGCATTTAGCTGTTAGGATTAAAATTGGCATCGAATTATTCCGCAGCCGCAGCCGCCGACACAGTTCTAAGCCTGATAACCCTGGCAGTAACCAGTCGAAGATAGCTAGTGTATATTCTGCCCAGTAGGTTTCTAGATACATCCAAGCTTCATCGCCATCTAAAACCCAATCAACAACGTACCGCTCTTGCTTTAACCTTTGCCTGATTGCATCACCTAAATCCGGCTCATCCTCCACTAATAGAATTCGCATAACAACCTACTTCGTCCTAGCCGTCGTTTCTATGAAAATGCGTTTGAGTTCCAGTAATTTTTTCCATTGAACGCATTCCAAATCCTGCAAAATTCTAAAGGTACAAGAAAAGCCACTGGCAATTGCATTACTTTTCCTGCTTTCTTCTATTTACTCAGAAGAGTTGGTAGATTTACTTTTAGAAAGATTACTAACGGCGCGTTGTAGCGTTGCCAGAGCGCGGTTATAATTTAAAATTGCATTCAGCCGATTCACATCCGCTCGTGTCAGGTCGTTTTCGGCAGCAATTACGTCCAATTGAGTACCAGCTCCTCCCTGAAAGCGCACGCGGGCAATTTCTAAACCCTCTTGAGCCTGTTGCATTGCAACAGTGGCAGTTTGAATGCTGCGAGTATTTGCCTGGAGGTTTTTATATGCCTGCTCCACCTGAAAACGAATTTGATTGCGAGTTTGAGCGAAACGGGTTTCCGCGATCGCTCGGTTGGCATCCTCCTGTGCCGCACCAAATCTAGCAGCTCCGGCATCAAAGAAATTCCAGCGCAGCCTGGCTCCTGCTGCATATCCATCTTTCAAACTAAATTCGTCATTAAAGTCATCCAATACCTGATAATTGGCAAACAGACTAACCTGCGGTCTTACATCAGCTAGAGCAATTCGTCTTTGCTGCTGGGCAATTCTCCGTTGCGCTAGCTGTTGTTGCAGCTCTACTCTGTTTTTATACGCCAGCAAAATACTGTCTTCAAGCGATAGCGTCCATCTGCCTGCTTGCCGCACTGGATCGGCAGCACTTACATCTACTGTCTCGCTCAAACTCAACAATTCCACTAATCGACGACGGGCAATATCTTGCTGGCTTTGAGCGTCGATCAGTTCCTGCTCTGCATTGCCAAGCTGCACTCTGGCACGCACGACATCAAATCCAGTCCCCAAACCGCCTTCTTCCAATGAGGTAGCATCTTGTAAACTCCTGCGGGCATTAGTAGCAGCAGCCTGGGCAATTCGTACCTGTTCGTCGGTTTCTTGTAGATCGTAGTAGATATTTGTGACATCAAGGCGAGTTTGCTCGCTCAGTCGCTCTACCTCTAGTCGATCGAGACGTACTTGCTCTTGGGCAGATCTAATTCTCGCAGGTCTTCTACCAGCAGTAAAGATGTCGTAACCAACTTCTATGGTACCGCTGAGAACGTTAGCAGGAGAAGATTTTTCATTTAGATATTTCAAGTCGTCAAGAGTCTCTCTGGCAGTCCGTTCATTGGCAATTTCTGCTTGAGTGTTTAATGTGGGTAATTGAGCTGCCTGCACTTGTCTTAAAGCAGCTTGACTGCGCTGCAAGGTTTGTCTTGCTATCTGGAGATCCCGATTGTTCTTTCGTGCCAACGCGATCGCCTGCTGCAAAGTAATTGGCTGTGCCTGTTGGGATCGAACTTGTTCTGGACTAGTTGGCAGGTCGAGCGGATTCGGATTTGGATTGAGCGAGTCCGGCGGTTGGACAGTCTGGCTTTTTGAGACAGTTGGAGAAATTGGTTTGGATTGGGCGATCGCGGATAGAGTCTGAGTAGAACTAAAGATTGCACTGACAATCGTAAATACCACAAAACGAGCACTAAACATAAGTTTTCTGTCAGTTTGAAACACCCTTCCACTAGGGGATGAAATAGTCATGAAAAATGCTGCGATCTCACGCGCTCAATTGTTCTGCTACCCGCGATCGAGCAGCGTTAGAAACTTTCTTGGGGAGAACAAATTTACCGAACTGCGCGTATAAGGCTGGAATCACCAGCAGCGTCAGAGCGGTTGAGGTAAACATACCACCCAAAACAACTACTGCTAGGGGTTGTAGCAATTCCTTACCCGAACCAGAGCCAAACGCCAGTGGCAGCATACCAAAAGCAGACGATAGAGCGGTCATTAAAATAGCGATTAGGCGCTCCATTGACCCCTCGATCAGCACGTCGTGCAGTGGGACTCCGGCTGCCAGTCGGTGGTTGTAGTTGTCAACCAACAACAGTCCGTTACGGATGGCAACACCGAAAAGCGTGATGAACCCCACCATTGAGGCTACGGATAGAATGCCACCGCTCAGTGCTAGAGTGAACACACCCCCAATCATCGCCAAGGGTAGGTTGAGCATAATCATCACCGTAGCAGGAATGGAACCAACCGAGAAATAGATTAATATTGCAATGACCGCTAGCGCCAAAGCGCCGATCGCCAGTAAGGTTTGTGTGGCGCGCTCTTGCGACTCAAATTGACCGCCATACTCAATGAAATAGCCAGGTGGTAGTGTCACTTCCCGCTTAACCTTGTCACGAATTTCCTGAATTACGGAACCGAGGTCTCGACCGTCCACATTAGAAGAAACAAGAATTCGGCGAGAAACACTTTCTCGGTTAATCGTGTTAGCTCCCGTACCATAATCGACTTTTGCTGCCTGTGCCAAAGGGATCTTTCGACCTTCAGGGGTATCGATCAGTAGCTCTCGAATCGTTTGCAGATCTCGTCGCGCCTTTGGCTCCAGCCACACTAGCAAATCAAACACCTGCTGCTGTTCGAGAACCTGAGAGACAACCCGTCCATTTAAGGCAGTTTCCAGCGTTTCAGAAATTTGCCCTACCGTCAAGCCGTACCTAGCAGCGGCATCTCGGTCGAACTCGATCTGAACCTGTTTGACAGGAACTTGGGGTTCCAGTTGCAGATCGACGACACCTGGCACGCTACTCATCACTGATTGGATTTGTCCTCCCAGCGTCCGCAGTTGTTCTAGATCTGGTCCAAAAACCTTAACGGCGATCGCCGATCGCACTCCAGAGAGAATTTCATCAATCCGGTGAGATAAAAAGCCACCGACATTAGCAGCTACACCAGGAAGTTTTTCAAATTCAGTTCGCAGGGCTTCAATCGTTGCCTCTCGATCTTTCATGCCCTCTTCGCTTAGCTCCACATCCAATTCTGCAAAGTTTACCCCTGCCCCTTCGGTGTCTCCTGGCGCGCGACCCGGACGCAGCTGGAGTGCTGTAAATCTGGGGTCGTCTTTAAATTTATTCTCCAGCACTGCACCAGCGCGATTTGTCGTATCCAATGACACGCCTGGATAAAGATTCATCGCCACCACCAGTGAAGGTTCTTGAAACTCCGGCAGAAACACCTGTCCCACTCCGCTTAGAATAACCATAGAGGCTACAAAAGCAGTTATTGCCGTCAATAGAACCAATTTAGGGCGATGCAAAGAGAACAGCAGCGCCGGACGATACAAGCGGGCAGACAAACGCGAGATCCAGGTTTCTTCTTCACGTAACTGCCGATTTACTAGCATTAAGGCACAAAGGGCTGGGGTCAAGGAGAGTGCTACCACCGTCGAGGCAATAATTGACAGCAGATAAGCCACTCCCATTGGGGTAAAAATTCGCCCTTCCACGCCTTCTAGAAAGAAGATCGGAGCGAAAACTATCACAATAATCACTGATGCCAGCAAAATACTAACGCGCACCTCCACCGATGCGTCAAAGACTACTTGTAGTGGCGGTACGGGATTCCCCTCTTGTTGATTTTCCCGCAGGCGACGGTAGACATTTTCCATACCTACAATCGCATCGTCCACTACTGAGCCGATGGCAACCACCAGCCCCCCTAGTGTCATAGTATTGATCCCATCCCCTGTCAATTTCAGAACTGCCATCCCTAATAGGAGAGATAAGGGCAGGGCGCTCAGGCTGATTACCACCGTACGCCAGTTCATCAAAAACAAAATCAGGACGACTGAGACGATAATCACGCCATCCCGCAACGCCTCTTCCACGTTTTTGACGGAAGCTTCGATAAAGCTCTCTTGGTCGTAGGTTGTAGTAATTTTTACATCCTTGGGCAAACTAGGTTTAATTTCTTCCAACGCGGCTTCCACGGCTTTTGTCACGGTAACTGTATCAGCCGCTGGCTGCTTGTTTACCACAAGAAGAACTGCTTTTTTTCCATTAAAGCTTGCATCTCCCCGCTTTAACTCCGCCCCAATCTGCACGTTGGCAACGTTATCGAGCAGCACGGGAACACTATCGCGCTCCGTCACTACCGCTTTCTTCAACTGATCGATCGATTGCAAGCGACCAGTCCCCCGAATCAAAAATTCTCGGTCTGGATCGATCAAAAACCCACCTGGAGCATTGACATTTGCCTCTTCAACTGCTTTAGTAACTTCTGCCAGGGTGACGTTAAACGCCCTTAGCTTGGCAGGGTCAACCAGCACTTGGTATTGGCGGACATCGCCGCCCCAAACGGTAATTTGAGTCACCCCTGGTACCGCCAGCAGGCGGTTTCTGACTTGCCAGTTCACAATCCGCTGTACGTCCATCATCGGTGTAGTATCAGCAGTGAAGGCAATTTTGAGAATGGTGCCAATGGGCGAACTGACAGGAGCAAGTTCGGGACGCTCTATACCTTCCGGTAATTTACCCTGCGCCTGCTGTACCCGCTCAGTCACTAATTGTCTAGCTTTATAAATATCCGTACTCCAGTTAAATACAACTCGCACTAGAGATAATCCAACTCCAGAAGAGGAACGAACGGATTCTACTCCTGGAGTACCATTAATGGCGCTCTCAATCGGGAGAGTTACTAAAGACTCCACTTCTTCTGGTGCAAAGCCAGGGGCTTCCGTAAGAATTTCTACCTGCGGCGGTGCAAAGGTGGGAAATACGTCCAGGGGCATTTGGAGCAGCAACTGCAAGCTCCACACAGCCACAATAATCCAAGCAATGACGACTAGCCAGCGTTGGGCAATTGACCATTTAACAATGGAATTCAGCATAGTTAATTCAACTATTGATGGGGATTTCGGCTTGCTTCAGGTTTCTCATCTCCATGCTCAAAGGGAAATGAGCCATTTGATTTGGAGCCATCTAGATCGACTCCAGTTTCGTAAACACCTGAATCAACCTGGGAAATCGGGTTAGACCGAAGACGACGCTTTGTCCAGAATGAACCCACCCAGAAAGCTCCAGCCAGGCTTGCCCCACCCAAGGGTAGGATGAGCCACCAGGGTAAAGGAGAGGAGCTTGGGGATTTTGCCTCTTCACTAGGGGAGCCTGATTCTTCACCGTGGGAGTCTCCTTCTTCCTTGCCACCACCTTTTAGAGATTGGGCATAGAGGAGGGGCGCACCCTGAGTAACAATGCGATCGCTAGCAGAGATTCCACTTTTTATTTCGATCGAATCGTCAGAGGTGCGACCCTGTGTCACTTCAGTAGGCTGATAAGTATTACCTTTTTGGACGTAGACAACATCTTTGCCGCCCGCTTCCACGATCGCCGCACTGGGAACCGCCAGTACTGCTGTCGGAGTGCGAGCGGTCAAAATCTCTAACTGAGCAAACATACCTGGCTTCAGCACGCCACCTGGATTGTCTAGTTCTGTTCTCACTGGAACAATGCGGTTTTCCCCTTCGATCGCCGAACCAATCACTGCTACCCGTCCCCTAAATGTACGATTTGGCAAGCTGTCAATTTTTATTCGTACTGTTTGACCAACTCTGATTTGGTTACTATCTTTTTCGTAAATATTTGCCGTGGCGAAAACTCCACTGCCATCGACAATCGTCATGATCCTCTTGCCTGCATCCTGTCCTGATTCACCTATCGTCGCTTCTCGGTTCGCTACAACTCCAGAAATAGGAGCCATAATGGTTATCGTGCCATCCGCGTTAGGGGTAGCTCTCAACTGCCGGAGTCGGGTTTGATAAGTTTGATTGCTCAGTGCTACCCGCGATCGCGCTACTTCCAGTCCCGACTGGGCGCGCTTTAGTTGTGCCTGTGCCTCTGAAACCTGCAAGCGGCTTTGGGCTTTGGCAAGGGCTGCTTTTGCAACTGCTAGTTGAGTTTCAGACTCCCACACCTGCCGTCGGGGAATGGCACGCTTATCTAGTAACTCCTTATCTCGGTCATACCTCTCCTGTGAGAAATTTAGGGCAGTCTGGGCTTGCTGAATGTCAGTAGCAGCTATCTTCTGCTGCTGTGCGTAATTTTGTTGCGCCAGCCTTAAATCTGCTTGTGCCTGCTGTACGCTGGCGATCGCCTCTGCCTGTCTGTCCAAAGCACTGGTGCGAAGTTCTGCCAAGTCTGGGCTAGTCATAATGGCAACCGCCTGACCGACTTTCACCTGTTCCCCTGGATTGACTAACAGTTTGATTACTGTCCCCCCTACCGGAGTCGTCACGTCCACCCGACGATTCGGCAAAGTTTCAATCTGACCTGTGGCTTTAATACCAGTCGCCAGCCGCTGTTTGATGACAGGCTCTACTTTAATTCCCAATTGTGCTGCAATGCTAGTATCAATTGGAATCGGTTCGGTCATTTGACTTGCATTGCTACCGCCCTGAAACTCAGAGCCTCCATGCCCAGCGCCAGCAAGAACTTTAGCACCTGGGGTTAGAAGCAGCAGGCTTAGGAAAACTCCAGAAAATGCCTCCCGCTGTATTCGAGAAAGGTTCATTTTGTAAGGCATCTAGAAATCCTTTGTTTTAAATTGAGCTAGGTGAAAGGCAAACTTTAATAGCTCGGAGCATGGAGAGATCCTACTAAATATTGCGCGAGAGGAAAAAGCCAAAACCTTGCCGATTGGCTAAATCTGAATTTGAGAAGTGACAGGCGAACGCTAAACACCTATTGTTTCACATAACTATGAAATAGAGATGAAATTTCTATGGAAACAGATGATTTTTTTTGTGCTACTGATGGTTGGAAGCCACCGCCATTAACATTTGAAGCATTATTGTTTTTTCAGGTAAAGTCAATCCATTTATTTTTATCATTTCTAACTGTTTTGCGTATTTTGACATAGTACCATTCACAAACACTAGTTTTGTCGGATTTATCAATCACCGCTTAAATTGATAATTTTAATTTTAATCGACTAAAATTTCATTCCTATTTCATAATCTTCTGTTAGTTTGATTACGTAAAGGTCGATTTAATTCAAGTAAACCTAAAATCTCAGTTGATTTAGCCGACTATTTAGTAAAGTCGAGTCAAAATGCTCGAAGCCCTAATTTATGCTGCTACGTTTAGTTTGACAGTCGCAACAGCGGTTCCAGCTGCTTACGGAAGTTCCGTAATAGCTCCTGCAAAGGTTCCACGTATTGTTAGCTCTGTCCAATTTCCTCAAAGCAGATGGAAAATTGTTAGACACACTTTTCGTTTGCAGATCCCTCAAGAGAGTAAACCTCTCTCCCAGTTAACGATTAGCGTCCCCGCTGGTTTGACTGTCAAAAACAAAAGTAAGATTGGTGTGTTTGACCAATCTGGTCGCCAAGTTGATACAAATGTTTCTGTTGATGGTAACAAAGTCACATTAGCATTTCCTACACCTGTCAATCCTGGAACTGAACTCAAAATTGCTATGAGAGATGTAAAAATTTCAGGCGTTACCAATGCTTGGTTATACAAGGTTCATGCTAGACTCGTTGGCATTAATGCAGATCTACCCATCGGGTTTGCTCGCTTTCGGTTTTACCGATGAGACAATTCTGGGAGTGAATTTTAATATTTCACCCTAAATTCATCTCAAGCTGTCAAGATAGTAAATAAAGGGATGAGCTGCTGCCCTTCTTTAAGGAAGACGTTAATCTTACGTTCGGACTTGAACGCATAGGTACTTAGATACTAATATTCTGTTGTATCTTCAAACGACTTCTTCCGACTAAATCAGTCAATCTTAACTAACTAAAAAACTGAGAAATTAGTTGGATGAGATTTTTTAGTTGACTAATCTAGGTTAAGATTTGCAGCTAAGTTGGCTTGTTAGTCTCAAAGACAATTGCTAACCTAACCGTTTTCACTCATATGTACCTAGAGCGATCGGAATAACTAACAGCTAGTTCTAACTTTAGGTTTGTGCAAAACTTGAGCTAAACCTATGGCAGCTTTTGTTCAATCTGTGTCTACGGGAACGGCACTTTCAATTTTTAGGCAGAGCATTTGTCAGTGTTCACTTGGCTTACCCAGCATACGGTGGAAGTATTGGAATGAATGCCAACCGAAAAATCAGTATGGTTCAGATTCAAACGAGTCCTCATCCGATCGGGAAATTTTCTCTGATTGTAGGACTTATTAGCGAAGCCTCAATTTTTAACCGTTAAGAGTTAGCGTGGGAAAACTAAACTTTTATCCCGCATTAAGTCTGACTAGTCTTGCTATTTCACCTCTTCATTTGGAGTTTTGTCATGAAAAGATTTGTTATTGGTACCGTATTCGTCCTATCTATACCTGCGATCGGCTTTACTAACACTTTTTTTAGTTCTGCTGCCCATGCAGAAAACTCGAACAGATCTAATAAAGATGCTTGTCAATCCATTCCCCCAGCCAGACCTACTGGGGGAGGTACTAGAGAAAGAATCGCAGCTATGAAAAAGTGTGATGCAGCCCGAGCGAGCGAACAACAGATGCCTAGCACTTCATCAACAGAACAACCTAGCTCGCCATCTGAAGTACCAACCCAGCAAAATCAAGAGCCAGATAGTTCTGAGCAGCCATCGGCACCAGGGACGGTGACTATACCGTCAACCACACCCTAAAAAATGATGCTAGATGTGGGTTGAGGCTACTGGTTGTAAAAAAGGTTTGTTTTTTCGCCAACTTCATGACAGTTCTGCCTCAATCTTCATTACAAGAATCGATCTGAGGCTGAGTCTATACTTAGTCCTCTGCTCTAATAGCTTTGAAACTTGATTTTGTTTGCTTGCTGCTTGAAAAACCACTTGATTTGTTAAGGCAAAGCTAACAGAGTTTTTGTTCCAAGCTCTACTGAGACTCAAAAAATTATATTTCGCTTGCAGTAGTGACAGACTTCAGTATCAAGTTTGAGCTTCTTCTGTCAGACGGAGTTTATTTAGGATTTCACAACCATGAAATTTTTGATATTCAGTAGCTTAGCAGTTTTGCTGATTTCTGCCGCAACTGCACCTACAGTGAAAGCTGAGATAGCAGCAGTCACCAACACAGCAAATAATGCTACTATTAGTCAGCTAAAACCCTTTAACCTAGTCCATATGGCTTATCAGGGTTACTTCCGAAGTCAAGGTATACCTGGCTACGGCGCTTTTCTCTCAGCTTACAGGATGGGTAGAATAACTCCCAAAAAACTCGTTCAAAGCGCAGTTGAAAGAAACAAACTTTCAGCTCAAGTTCTAAATAATAAAAGATATCTGAGGGCTGTTGAAGCTCAACTGTTTTCGTTAAGTAAAAGTTAGGTAAGAGTAACAAGTTTCTTAGGCTTACAACAGTCTAGTAATAGCTGTTTGATGCATTAGTTTGGTTGAACTGCCTTAGCTTACAAGCTTTACTCAATCAGCCAAAAAAAAGCAATCTGCTTTGAAGATAATGGACTGTGTTTGGGAAGGGTGAATCAGGGAAGAAGCACCGCAACAACGGCTTTCTTTGACTGAAATTTATTTCATCGTGATTTCATTTAAGGCTGTCAAGTTATTAAGTTGTATATCCATTGAGTGTTTTGCTCAAGAAGTAGCGTGATTGAGAAGTTGGTTTACGTTACTACTTTCATAACTCTCTTTTTTCTACACTGCTTCGCTTTGTACATTTTCTACTCCTGCTGCCTGATGTATGTCCACTGCTTGGAAGGGAAACTTAGTATATCATGCGGACTGTCGAATTCAAGTTAAGCCTCAATCGTTACCAACAGGCAAAAGTCGATAGCTGGCTAGCCATTCAGCGATGGATTTGGAATCAAGGATTACACTTGTTAGAGGAATTTAACAGCTTTAGTACATGGGATAAAGTTTCCCAGACTTGGGTTCCCTGTTGTCCCATTCCCTGGACATATTACCGAGACTCTGTTGGGCAACTTATTGCTTTCACTCGGATAGCCAAAAAGAAACCGTACCGAATGAGCTGCCCTATACCCCAGGTTTATCCCAAACCTGTGTTAGAGTCACCCACTTTCTTTGGACTCCTCTACTACTTTGCTCAAAAGAACCATTCGGATAAGCCCTGGTTTTGCGACGTTCCTTGTAGATTTGTTGCCGGTACTTTGAAATCTCTGGCTGACGCATGGACTGCTTATAAATCAGGTAAACGCCAACGTCCTCGTTACAAGCAGTATAAGGATAAATTTAGAACCCTGATAAATAATAATGCTAAGCCTATTAAGATTTCTGGGAAGCGAATTACATTACCAAAGCTAGGAAAGGTAACGGTTAAAACTCTCGATCGACGTTGGTTAAAATCAGTACCCATCGTTACTCTAAAAATAGTCAAAGAGCCTTCAGGTTATTACTTACAGTTATCAGGTTGTTTTCCAGTCAACAAAGAAAAGCCCACCAATAAAGCAGTAGGCGTATCACTAGGCTATTCGCACCTTACTACTGATGGTGAAAAAGTAGTGGAACCGCCAAACTTTTACCGTAAGATGGAGAAACAATTGGTGCAACTCCAACGCCAGCTCTGTCGCCAACAAAAAACTTGTCCAATTTCTACTTATAACCCTAGCTTAGGAGAGCATTTTCTCAGTTGTCCTATCGATCCTGGCAAAGGAGCAAACCGAGCTAAGACCCAGCGGAAGATATCTCGATTGTATGAGAAAATTCGCCGTAGTCGTCTTGCCACTAATCACAAAATTTCAACATACTTAGTGCGAGAATACGACGCGATTGCGATAGTCAAGCCCGAAATTAAGAGAATTACTCGTAAACCTATAGCAATTGTGAATAAATTAGGAGAATTTGAACACAATGGTGCAAACCACAAAGCAGAGTTCAGTAAAGGCTTGCTGGACAATAGCTTGGGTCAGCTCGCTGGTCTAATCAAACAAAAGGCTTCAGTACAAGGGCGAGAGTTAATTTCGGTCAGCCCTAAAGACTTACCTGATGAACTGAAGCAATGTACTGAGAAGCGTCGCGAGCAATTGCAGTGGTCGCGCGCTGTCTATTCAACAAACTTCTCTAGAAGGTACCGCGCTTGGGAGTGGGAACTAACGCCTGGGGAGTCCACTGAGACGTTGAACCAGGAACCACCGCAGGGTGGACTTTCCTGCGATGCAGGGACAACCTCCAACTTTATCTTAGAAAGTATCGGTCTTTGTGGAGTAGGGGATATTCCTGAAACAATCCCGTTGCTTCAAAATCAGTCCGAGGCTAACTCTAGTTATTAGTGGAAGTTGCAAGGAACGCTTGTTTAGATCGCTTAATTTTGCGACTAATAGCCTTCATTTTTTTAGTTTTGAAGCTCTTACTTCTTTGAGCAGAACTACTAGTTTTAAATCCTTTGCGTATCAAACACGTTTATGAATTTAGGATTTAAACACTTCACTTGTCAATCAGTAGGAAGTCAGTAGGAATTGTAGGAGAGCGACAGTCCGCGGAAGCATAGAACACAAGAGGTTATAAAGTTCTTACAGCTAGACTAACTGAGAGAACCACTAGGAAAAGCTTGCAGCCTTGCAGAAGTGCTATTCAGAAGTTTAGCAGTTTGCACTAAAAGTTTGAACAACACGAAGCTAGAACTGAAGACGACGTTATTCAAGGAAGCTACACCTCAACTAGGTTCTCTCCTTCGTAGAGCTCGGATTTTGGCTTTAGCTATTTACTGCTTGTATTAGTACACAGTTCATCTACAGCCAGGTTATCTGAGAGCAAGTTGAAGAAAGTAGTTTTGTTTAAATTTTTACTAGATGCTTGTAAGAAGCTGACTTTTCAATCGTCATCTATGTCTACAGACTGCCGCTCCAAAATTGAACTCATTTAGCGAACCAGTGTTTATTCAGGAGTTTGTGCTATGAAATTTGCAATACTTGGAGTTTTGTCAGTTTTGATGGTTTCTGCTATTACTACACCTACCCTAGGAGTTGAAATAGCAGCAGATCGAGGAGAAAACAGTACTGTTGTTAGATATCAACTGCGTCCCTTTAATCTGGTGTACTTAGCTTATCAAGGTTATTTTCGAGACCAAGGTATACCTGGCTATAGTGCGTTCCTTGCAGCTTACGAGGCGGGGAGAGTCAGTGCAGAAGAGTTGGTGCAAAGTGCAGTTAAAAAGAACAAAGTTTCCCCTGAAGCTGCAACCGATCGAGGCTATCTCAGAGCTGTGAAGTCCTATATAGAAAGTTTGAGAAAAGATTAACAAAATACATAGCGCCAAATAATAGCCACAAACCTATATTTGGAAAGCGGATATAGTTTTCCAAATATAGGTGTTTAACAATACGCTCTAAACCTAATGATAAGTACATTCATAAATCTGCTGCGATCGCACTATCCTTGCCCGTTCGTAAACAGACGAGCAAGGACAAATCCTTAGAACTAAGATTTAAAACTTGAAGGTCGTTCGTATAGTTCCAACATAAATGTTGCTGTTGTCATTGTTGTGTTCGGGGTTGAAAATTACAATCGCGCCAGGAGTGACCTCAATATTATCGGTAATAGGAAAGCGATAGAGTAATTCCGCGTGATAGGAAGTATCGCGATCGCGACGACCGCCAAAATCATTACTAGCTGCTCTGGGTGGCTGACCAAAGATCAGACCGAGTACGCTGCCTTCTTTACCCAAATCTTGTATGGCTAAGGTTGCCGCCCAGTTCCAAATGTCAGCAGACTGAGAAGGGCTGTTTTCATTCAGGGCAACAGTGTAACCGCCCCAACCCGAAATTGTGATTCTTTCACCTAGCTTGAGGTTAGCTTGGGCGGCATAGTGATTGGCTGACGTTGCGGCATTATCGAAGGGGTTATTGGCAAAGTTACTGCCAGTACCTCCCGAAACACTGATACTGTTGTTAGTAGTAACGCTATCGGTCACGGCATTGTCATAGCTGTGAGCGTAGGTCAGTCCTAAATTTAAGGCATCCGAGGGACGAAAAGCTAGTTGAGCGATCGCCGCATAATCTCCGTTGAACAGTCCAAAACTGTTACCAGGATTATTAGAATTCGGTGCTTTATAGCCGAGAGACAGACCGATACGACCTTTGGGGTTAATGTTGACTGTTAAAGCGGAACCCACTGTACCCTGCTGGCGATAAATCGGGTTAAAGCGTCCAAAGTTAGAGATGGCTCCGTTACCACTGCCTTCAAGCACGGGGTTGAAATTGTACATATTTTCAAAGAAGTCAGAGTTGGCAAAGTCAACTTTGACTTCAGCAATGTCACCCACTGGAAAACGATAGAAAAAGTCATCGATGACAACATCATTGCTATCACTACCATCGAACGATAGGCGTGTCATAGCAGTACCCGTATCGCCTGAAGCACCAGGAGTTCCCGTGCGCGTAAACGGAGTGATATTGCGGGCTTGCAGCCGAGTTCTCAGTAAATCTTTTCCAGTAAAACTGGTGTTAAAACTAAGACGAGCGCGGTCAGCCAAGATAGTATTGATGTCCAAATCTCCTCTAGAACCTTCTGCCTCACCGCTACGAACAGCTCGCTCATCACCAAAGACATCTGCTGCGGCAACGACTATTTCTCCAGATAGTGTGGTGGTAGTCGAAAATTGATTTGCTTCTAATTCAGATGTCCGAGCTTCTAAAGCATCGACGCGACCGCGCAGGGTAGCTAGTTCCGCTGAAAATTCTTCCTGCAACCGCTGTAGAGTTGCCAGGTCTTCTCTGTTGACCATATCAGCAGTAGCGGTAGCAATCAGTTCGTTAACTCTGTCCAAGCAGGCATTCAAACCAGCAGCAAATTCATAACGAGTTAAGGAGCGGTTGCCGCGATAAGTTCCGTCAGGATAACCAGCAATACAACCGTAACGCTCGACTAAGGACTGTAAGGCTTGAAAAGCCCAGTCAGTAGGTTGAACGTCGGATAGTTGAGATACGGAGGTAACTTGAGCCAGCACATCGATAGCTGGAACACTGTCACTAAGTTGGTTTCTAGTGCTTTCACCTAGTTCGCCAGAAGTTCGTACTTGTGTTTCGCTCTCTAGAGTGTCTCCTACCTTTTTTTCTGGTTCAACTTCAGATGCAGGAAAAGCTGCAACTTCCTTAAAATCTGATGTGGTAGTATTTCTAAGGTTTACAGCAGTAACAGAAGATCTTGAGGATTTTAACGTCAAGTCTGTCACTGGTGCTTCAGCAGCTTGAGTACTATTCGCCACAAACAGGGTGGCACCCAGAATTACTGGACTCAACCGTAGAGCATACCATAAAGATTTCGCCATGACTTTGTTCTCACTCACACCAATGTTATTGATTGACCATTAGCCTACTCAACCAACGGATGCACCGCAGTTTTTATGACTAATTTTGAACTTCATTCTTGATGAATGAACCCAATAATAATCAGATTGACAGATCTTTATGAAATAGGGATGAAATTTAAATGTTTTTAAGAAAAATTATTTAGAGCGAGAAAGAAGATCCCCACCATACGCGAACGTATAGCAATTGTTTGGACAAGTTTAATTATAGTTAAACAAAGTAATGATAGGGTTAATCAACTATTAACCCTATTCATCCTCTAGCTACTTAGAGCAACGCTTTGGCAATAAAATTTAGAACCAAGCCTAGAAAGAAAGTGTAGTCCGGATGGTTCCTACGTAAACAGTGTCGTTATCTTCATTATGTTCTGGATTGGTAATGACTAGCACTCCTGGAGTAATACCAATATTTTTGGCAACTTGAAAGCGATAGAAAGCTTCTAGGTGCAAAGAGGAATCCCTGTCTTCACGAGCGTTAATATCGTTATTAGTCACTTTCGGCGGTAAACCAACCACAATACCACCTAAGTTACCTTCTCGAAAGAGATCTGGAAAAGCTAGAGTCACTGCATAGTAAAAGATAGAAGCGTTAGATCCATCATTGATTCCTGAGACAGCTTCAGCTCGCGTGTAGCCAGCCCAACCGCCCAAGGCAAACTTGGGATTGATTTGAAAATTCGCTGCTAAGCCATAAGAATCTGACGTGTAGCTTTCTCCATCAAAGGGGTCATTGGAGTATATACTCCCAACTCCTGCAACTCCGGCATCGAAACCGTTGTAGGAGCGCACGTAGGTCAGACCCAGATCGATAGTTTTAGTGGGCTTCAAGGTAAGCTGGGCTAATGCTACAAAGGGACCACCAGTCAATCCAGATGTAGGGTTCTCGGCTTCACTGGCTAAATAAGCTAGGGATAGGTTAACTGCATCGCTGAATTCATACGTTAAACCTGCTCCCGAACCAAACCCAATTTGCGAGTAAATGGGACTGCGGTAGCCAAACGCAGAAATAGCACCATCCTTTACATCTCCAAAGTAGGGATTGATGAGATCGACAAAATCGCCTAAAACACCACCGTAAGGTTCAACAAGAACCGTCAGGCGATCGCCTATCGGAAATTCATAGGCGAGATAAAACACTCCCAAATCATTTTCGTTAGAGCCAATGGTGTCTCGCTCGTACACGAGTCGTCCCATGTTAGTACCCGTTGCGTCTCTAAAATCGGGAAAGTTGTTGGCATAAAGCGAGACGGTCAGCGTATCTTTTCCAGTAAAACTAGTCTCGAAATCTAACAGCACCCGATTGCTGAGGGTAAAATTTTCATCCACCTTGCCAGCCGAACCTGCTGGCACGCCAGAAGGAACGGCTTTGTCTTTCCCAACAGCTCCACTCAAAGCAAAGATGACTTGTCCGTTGAGTTTAGTCGTGGTGGAAAACTGATTGGCTTCTAATTCAGACGTTTGTGCTTCCAAGGCATCAACACGACCGCGCAGCGTAGCAAGTTCGGTAGAGAATTCCTCTTGTAACCTTTGTAAAGTTGCTAGATCTTCTTTGGTTACATTGTCAGCCGTAGCTGTGGCAATTAATTCATTCACTCGATCTAGACAGGCATTTAAACCAGCAGCAAATTCATAACGAGTTAAGGCGCGGTTGCCGCGATAAGTTCCGTCAGGATAACCAGCAATACAACCGTAACGCTCGACTAAGGACTGTAAGGCTTGAAAAGCCCAGTCAGTAGGTTGAACGTCGGATAATTGGGATACGGAGGTAACTTGAGCTAACGAATCGTCGAGCTTGTCTTCATTGCTGTATGAGTTGGCTCGAATTGAAGAGACAGGAGACGCAGATCCAGAGAGACTTGTAGCTGGAATTGCTTGCACGGCATTGGAATATTCCGTGGAGGAGATTGCAGTCGCTTGAGCTATCGTGGCTTCTGGCTTACCAGCCTCAAGCGCATCTGCCCCAGATGCAGTCGCTTTTGGTTCATCGTGGATTATCTCTAGCGAATTCACCTCTGCCTCTAAAGCTTTTGCCTGTACAGCTTGTAGTTCCGAAACTTTAGTGGTTTTTGGAGTTGGAGTCGCTGTCGAGGCAGTTACATCTGACATCAAACTTATTCCGAAAACAGCCGAGCTTAGTAGCAGATATTTCCACAAAATATTAGACACTTTTCCTCACACTTTTTCAGTACAAAAACTTCAAGAGCGACAATTCGAGAAATTCTTTACTCATTTAGCTGAGTTGCATTAGACAATCGTTGCACAGCAGTAAAAGAGGATATGTCTCCTCCCCGACCTTGTCAGCTCAGCAGAGTAAAGACCGTTTGCCAAATAAACGTCAGTTTTTGTTCTTAGCCTGGAAAGAAAGCTTACAGAACAATAGAATGAAGTATTTTTAATGGTGATTTTACTTATTCTTACTTCCGAACGCTTTATTTGGAAAACGCATCTAGTTTCTCAGCTATTATCGTTCCTATTAATAGCATTACTTCTTAAGTCTTGTCATTTCATACATACATATTTTTAATATTTTCTAGATATCACTACATTTAATAAAATTTTAATTATTTCTCTGGGATTGTCTAGAAGTAGTTTAAATAAGCTTGGAGAGCTATTCTATAGTTTGTACTTGAGTCAACAACTTTTAAACCAACAATTTTTTTCATCCTGAATTCATATTTATATGCTAAACAGTTCAAAATAAGTTAATGTACCTCCAGCATAAGTTTGAAAATAAGTTATTTTCATCCTAATTTCATAATCAACTATCAATTTAGTGGAGCGTGGATTATTTACCAAAAAACGAATAATATTATTCTGAAGCAAAATATTAATGCCTCTACGGATGTCATTTATAAGTAGAGACACTAACTTGATAAAGTATCTACCTAAGTGTTCTTTAAGGAGCTGAATTGTCTCTGGCTACACTTCATAGCCTGTGGTTCATTTAACTCGTTCCTAAACTGCTAAGAGTGAAAGGCTGTAGCTCCAAAGTTCAACTGCCTTTTCGAGTGGGCTTACTTTCAGCTTCCAGATAATCCAAAGCAAACATGACTTTTGTCTACTGTGTGTAATCTCTGTGCTGCTCAAAACGAAATACCTGCTCTGATGATTGGGAGAATGGCATTCAATCTCAAGGTAATTCTTAGGATAAGGCTTCTGGCGATCGCCTCCTGGCTACTTTGCAGCAGGCAGAGAATTTTGAAAGTTACGCGGTCCTTTGTAGCCAGAAAGTTGTGCTAGTTCTTCTAAACTTTGAGTCCCCGTGACAGTTTTGCCGTTAATTACCCAAGTTGGGTATCCTTGGATTCCCGCAGCTTGACACCGCTTGGTTTGAGGATTGATACCTTTAGGGTCGCACTCCACATAAGGAATGTCCTTAACTGCTTCTTTGCCAAACAGTTGTTTTTGGTCGTGGCAGTGGGAACACCAGAAGCCGCCATAGAAGACTGCACCCATCTGCTTTAGGTGTTGTGCCAGAGCGATTTCTGCTTTGCCGGAGCTAGTGGTAATGGGGTATCCCCCTGGTGAGGGCTGCTCCGTACTATGACTGGAATCAGCGATTGCTGGAGTTTTCGCGTTGATATAAACTCCTAGCGTGCCGATTAGCACGACCGTTACCACGATAAATCCGGTGAATAACAGTTGACCGAGATCCTGCCAATCCCGACACAAGAGCGCCAAAGTAAATAGAAGTGCTGACAGGATTGCCGAGCCAACACAGTAGATACAGACTGCCTTAATCTCAAAAGCTAGCAGATACATCAGGTAGCCGCTAAAAACCATCATGGCTGTTCCACCAGCAAACAACAGCAACCCAGTCCAGTTCTCCAACTTCGAGCGCAGAGCCTTATTGGACTGTGAATTTACAAGTAGAGGAGCCACAGCGAAAACTACCATGCTGGCGTAGGCGAGAAAGCCAAATAACGCCAGTGGTAAGCCAAAGACAGTAGCGTAGGGGCTGGCAAGAACAATATCGCAGCCAGATGTCGGACAGGCAGCAGAGCCTTGAGTCAATTTGACGACGGTGAGATAGGCAGTGACTACAGCACCCACTGTAGCGAGTCCTGCCATTATCGGACGCGAAAAGCGATGAGTCCAAGGAGTAGAAGATCGTTTCTTCATGAAACTGTTGTAGTTGAAGTTGAATATGAGGCTAAACAATTGTACGCAAAAGAATGCTTACCGCTCTTTGGTTGGTACTGCTGGCTCTAAACAATCACATTCCATTAGCAGTAGCTAGCAAAAGGATTTCCGTATCTGCTAAAACCGCCACGACTAGTCCGAGCCACTCCAAGCGTACCCACCAAAAGTTAACTGCTAGCATTTTAATACAATACATATAATTACTGAATAAATGTTCACATATACAATGATTCTCATTTTAGATAATATGATGAGATCGCTCGCCATTGCTTTTAATGAACAAGCGTCAGAAAAAGCTAGAAGATAATCTACCTCTTAGTCCGGATGCACCGACCTGTGAAACTCATCCAGTGCATCTCATCGATCGCGTTAGCTCTTCAAAAACACAAATCTTACCCACAACAAAGGCACAGCAGATGGCAGAATTTTTTGCAGTGCTAGCAGATCCAAACCGTCTGCGCCTCCTATCTGCTCTTGCTTCTCAAGAGTTGTGCGTCTGCGACCTAGCGGCATTGACAAAAATGAGCCAATCGGCTGTTTCTCATCAACTGCGATTATTGAAAGTCATGCGTTTAGTCAGCTACCGCCGAGAAGGTCGAAACGTTTATTACAGCTTGGCAGATCGTCACATTATCGACCTGTATCGCTGTGCGGCAGAACACTTGGACGAATCAAATGAAAGAGGTCTCTTTGGGTCGCCACCCTGACTCTAGGTAGCCCAACTTCTTTAGTGTAGTGAAGTTTGACAGCTCGTCTTTTGACTTGGACAGTTGCTTCATGCAAGTAATGACAAAAAAATCCTATGCCACGTCGATTACATCTAGAACGAACTCTTGGTTGGACCCTGCTTTGCGCCTCACTCACTAGCCCAGCTTCTGCCCACAACATTAAGATATCTGGGGACGTGGCTGGTACTTGGCACGTTGAGCCTAATCACGCTCCCAAAGCTGGAGAACCTGCTAGAGCCTGGGTTGTACTGACCCGCAAGGGAGGACAAATTCTGCCGTTAGAGCAGGCTAATTGTCAAATGGCTGTTTACTCACAACCCCGCAAAGGGAATGACTCCCCCGTGCTACAGCCTACCGTCAAAGCGATTAACGCTGAAAAGTATCAGGGTATTCCTGGAGTGGATATCGTCTTTCCTAAAACTGGACTTTATCAACTGGAGTTAAGCTGCACGCCCAAAATTCAAGGTAGTTTCCAGCCGTTTCAGCTAAAGTATGATGTCACTGTTGCAGCGGGTACTACACCAATACCTAGCACTAAAACATCATTGGAGAACACCACAGGTAGTGCAATTACGCAGGCGAAAAAAAGTCAGCCAAACTAAAGCGCCCAAGAGCGGACGATTTTTGCAATTACGATTACAGCAGTCTCAGAATGGAGAACTTTGGGAATACTAGTACGCCGTAATATAAAGCATTAATTTTTTAAGCCTACTCTGCATATCGTACCTTATACTGACACATGAAGTTAGCTGAATTGAATTCCCTGCCTAAAAGCATTTGGGTACTAAAATCTCGAACTAACCTTGTGTGTGATTATAACTAGTGTTTATAGTGTAAAGTTTTCCTCAAAGCTTCGTCTGGTGAGCGGTTGCTCTAGTTCTAAACCTTCACCGCCCAAAACTTCCAACGGTTTGCCTTCTACTTCAATCCAGACCTTCGCCTTTGGATCTAAACTCGTGGCAGTATAAATAACTTGTGCCACACGCCCGATCGTAGCAGCACTACCACCGCCAGTAGTGAATTCTTCGGACAAATTGACGCGAACGCCATCTGGCTCAACTTTCACGTTCCGAAGTTTTGTTCTGGCTGGAATGGTAGTAGTTACCTCTCCCTTCTGAGGTCCCGCTAACAAACTGTTGAAAGCCGCTTTTAACATTGTACTGGGCTGGCGATCGGCAGTAGCTGCAATCGCTTCGGAAACCAACTCTTGGTTGCTACCAGTGTCCTTTAGCCAAAAAACTTGTGCCGTTTGCTCAACTTTCGGCTGTACAGATGGTGACGGCGACTGTTGCACTGTGTTGGGAGTAGTTGGTGATGTTGGAGATTTAGTAGAATGCCAAATCCACCAAGCAGTACCCCCTCCTGCTACCACTACTACTGCTGCAATCGCCGCGATTAAACCACTAAAACCACTACGAGCTGGTTGTTTTGACATATTGAACCCCCTCCTTGGGGCTGGGATATTTGTGTAAGAAGGAAAACTTTGATTAACTACAGTTGACAACCAGCTATTTTTTGAAGACTGGAAGATGCTTCTAGATGGAGGAACGCTATAACTTGTTATTTTGTGAATTCACATTCAATTGTAATATTCGTGTCGTTCACACAGAAGTCAGCTAACCTACTGGAATCTTGCTAATCTGGGGCAAAGAAAGTTTTGCGATCGCTACCAAACTTAATTTAGCGTTCGGGAATTTACTAAAGTATCAGCTCATGATGTTTGATACCACTTTTGATACCATTGCTGCATTTGGTCAATCTCAGCCGTTTGACTTTTGACGATCGCCTCAGCTAGCTGACGAATTTCAGGGCGTTGGCTATGAGTCAGTACCATTTGAGCCATCATCACACCCATCTGGTGATGGGGAATCATTTGCTGAATAAACTCTCGGTCGAAGTCAGGTGCATTTTGCAGGGCATACATATTTGTACCCATCCATCTAGCACCCATCATGCAACAACCGCCGCCAGATCCCCTACCACGGTCATCCCAGCCTCGGTGCATACCCATACCCATCCCAGAATTCCAGTCAGGTTGAGTATTGCCTTGCTGCTGGCGATTCCGGTGATGCCAACCCCAGCCCATACCTTGTCTCCAAGCAGGGACATCAGTGCCATACCACTGCTTGTACCAAGTTTGCATTTGCTGAATTTCTTTGTTTTGTGTGGTTTTAATCACTGCGGCTAGTTTTTTCAGTTCGGGATGCTTTGCTCGGCTCAAAGCTAGATCTGCCATCGCCACAGCCCCTTCATGATGCGGAATCATCATCACGATAAAGTGTCGCTCGGACTGACCCATCATTCTCGATCTGGAAGGAACTGGGGTGGTGTTGCCTGGAGGGGTAGCTTGAGAGATACTTCTTGACGGCGTGCGATCGGTCTTGGTTATACCTGTAATGGTATTTGGAATTGCGGCTTGCGGGAGTGCTTGGGTAGCGGCGAGCATCAACATAGTGACGCTGCTCGCGAGCAAACCTGTAAAACTGTAGAGAGTTAGTTTTTTGTTCATGGTTACACCTCATTTCCATACAAGGGAAACAAAGCCTTCCCAGCAATTAGCCGATGTCAGAAAGGTTTCGTGAAGCCAGTGGGAAAATGGTAGTTTTATCTTAAATGTTAGACAAAAAGGTTGAGGAAATTGTGAGCAACAAGAGATTTCTGTTATGATGGCTGGGATTGACGCGATCGCATTCAGAATAGAGATGACTGAATATAAATTATTCCGCTCTGAAACTGGAACAATTTCCGATTATTTAGCTCTAAGAAAATGCAAAAATCTTTCAGTCACAAGCCAAACAACTTCAGACAACCTAAAAAGTCGGGATGGGGGTTGAGATTTCTGATTTTAGGAGTGCTAGCGTTACCGATTCTCATTTGGAATGGACGCAGAGAACAGCAATTTCCTTCTGAAAAAAATCCTTTTGGCTACTTACCACAACTAGCTATGTCGGGAGGCGATCCTTATGTTCGGGCATTAATGCGGACGATATCTGCCAGCGAGTCAAATGCTGAAGATCCCTACGTTTTGCTGTACGGTGGAGACCACTTTCACAATTTCAATCGACATCCTAACGTTTGCGTAAAAATCGCTAGGGGTCCAAATCGGAGAAAATGCTCTACGGCTGCGGGTCGCTATCAATTTCTCGCCTCGACTTGGTTAGAAAAAGCTCGTAAATATCACCCTCACCCTCATGGATCTACTGGTTTAAGCATATATAGCTTTGAGCCTAAATACCAGGATAAAGTTACCTACAAATGGCTGAAAGATCGTCGGATTTGGGGTACGGATATTGCGTTTTTATTGAGAGAAGGACGAGTCGATGAAGTCCTAAAGATGTTATCTGGCACTTGGACAAGCTTGGGGTACGGAATTGAAGATAACTGGGTAACTCCTCATTTAGCAAAAATTTATCAGCAAGTTCTTGCCGAGGAATTGTTACGAGTCCAAAGTTCGGGCGATCGCGCTCGGTAGATTTGTCAAAGAGATTCGACTTAAATTTATATAGCAAAGCTAAAAACTAACTGTTATTTGTGAGGCTTTAAATGAAACACAAACAATCTATGAAAATACAAACATGGTTGCGCCCGATTGCGATCGGTGCTGCGATTGGAATCGTGATGGTGACTTATCCAGCAGTCGCGCAGAACTTGGGAGACAATTCTTTACTAGGTACTCCTTTAGGGCGATCGGTAAGTGTCGATTGGAGTGTCAACAAAGAACAGACAAAACTATCTGCAACACCAAAGATGGTTGTATATCGCAGTCCATCCTGCGGCTGTTGTGGTGGGTGGGTTGACTATATGAAAAAACAAGGTTTTCCAACACAAGTTATACTCACATCCGATATAGAAGCAGTAAAACAAAAGTATAGCGTCCCCGATCGCCTTGCATCTTGCCATACGGCAGTCGTCAATGGTTACGTGATTGAAGGACACGTACCAGTTAATGATGTGAAACGCCTGCTGCAAGAAAAGCCAAATGTTGTTGGTATATCCGTTCCCGATATGCCTGTAGGCACTCCTGGAATGGAGATGGGAGACCGTAAAGACCCGTTTACCGTGTTTTCCTTCGATCGCCAGGGCAAATCTAAAGTCTTTAACAAGTATCCATCTTCCTGAAGCGGATTTCTGCCAAAATAAGCTGCTGTGAGAATGTAACTTCGCTTAAGCCTTTTGGCAGAGATAGGAGATTGTTTGCGATTGACACAAACAATTAGTTACACGATAGCAGGTACTCGTGGCTCTAAATCTTGAAACAATGGCGTACTCAAGTAGCGTTCGCCAAAGCTGTGCTGAATCATGACAATCAATTTTCCTTTGTTCTGAGATCGCTGAGCTACGCGGATTGCCGCACATAAAGCTGCACCAGAGGAGATGCCAGAGAGTAGACCTTCTTCTTTTGCCAATCGCCGACCGTAAGCGATCGCTTCCTCATCAGTCACGCTTATGACTTCATCGAGCAAGTCCACTCGGAGGACTTGGGGAATAAATCCAGCACCAATGCCCTGAATTTTGTGCGCTCCTGGTTGTCCTCCCAATAAGACTGGGCTGTTAGCAGGTTCAACAGCGATCGCTTGAAAACTTGGTTTGCGTGCTTTAATTACCTCTGCCACACCAGTAATTGTTCCACCAGTGCCAATTCCAGCCACTATCATATCTACTTGCCCATCTGTATCTGACCAGATTTCCTCTGCTGTTGTCTCTCGGTGAATCTGCACGTTGGCTGGGTTGCGAAACTGTTGCAGCATAAGGCATTGGGAGTTGTGTTAACTATTGCCTGCGCTCGCGCAATTGCACCGTTCATGCCTTCATATCCTGGTGTAAGTTCGAGTGCGGCTCCATAAGCCCGCAGCATTGCTCGTCGTTCATTGCTCATTGTATCTGGCATCGTCAGAATTAGCCGATACCCTTTGGCAGCCGCCGCCATTGCTAAGGCAATTCCAGTATTTCCAGAAGTGGGTTCGACTAAAGTTGTCTTTTCTGGACTAATTAGACCCTCTTGCTCTGCCGCATCAATCATGCTCACACCAATTCGATCTTTGACTGAGGCAGAAGGGTTCATACTTTCTAGTTTTACCGCAATTTGCGCTACACACCTCTCGGTTGTCGGAATGTTGTTTAATTGCACTAGGGGAGTACGACCGATTAATTCTGTAATGTCTTTGGCAATCCGCATGGCTTTAATTGATTGTTAGTTGTCAAAAGAATGATGAATGGTTAAATTTTCAGCTTCTTTAATGTTGAGTACGAGAAGCTAGCGTTTGAGGGGAAGCTAAGTTACCGCAATGCTCGTTAGCAGGAATCGCTTCCATCATCTTTTGCGGCTCAGGTAGCTCTAAGTTGGTCATTAGTTTGATGAAGCTAGCGCGATCTCGTCCGGCAAACCGAGGATTCCATCGTCTTTCTTCCCCAATTGTAGACACTGTATATCCTCGGTAGTCATGAGCAGGGTATACCAGGGTTTCATCTGGCAGCGTAAATAGCCGCTGTGACACTGAATCGAATAGAACTGCTGCGTCACCGCCTTGAAAATCAGTGCGACCACAGCCTCGGATAAACAGAGCATCTCCTGTCAGCACGCGGTCGTTATTGACTCGGTAAGCCATATGACTATCAGTGTGACCAGGAGTGGCGATCGCTTGGATAGAAATACTTCCAAGCAGCAGCATTTCTCCATCTCGAATCAACCGATCGGCACACACTGCCTGTGCCTTTTCTGGCAATACTCCCAAGCTCCCCATCAACTCCCGTAGTTTGGCAGTTCCAGTGATATGGTCGGCGTGGATATGGGTTTCTAAACAATAACACAGCTTAAAGCCAAGCTCCTGAAGCAGATTGCGATCGCGCTCTACTTGTTCCAAAACTGGATCGACTAGCACAGCTTCTTGTGTTTTGGGGTCAGCAATCAAGTAGGTATATGTTTTGGATTCAAGATCGAACAATTGCCGAAAAAACATATCTAGCCCTCCTAGAACGTCTAATGCTGTGACTTCAAGCAAGTTCTACTGGGGCGGAGATAGCAGAAAGCTAAGTGCAACTGCTTTCTCTCGCCCAAAGATCTGTTTTTTATCAGCTACACCAGCATCTTAATAGATGAGACAGGTTACTTATTCGGTTGAGGACTAACTGTCTAATGCCCTGCTTGAGGCGCGTTTTGGAAATTACGCGCTCCCTGATAATTCAACAAATCTGCCAGTTCTTGCAGCGTCTTTTCTCCAGTATATTTTTGTCCATTGATTTCCCAGGTGGGGAATCCCTCAATTCCCGCTGCCTGACATGCCTGTGGTTGCGCGTTTTGCCCCTGGGGATGGCATTCCACGTAGTTCAACTGCTGGGCGGCTTCTGCACCAAACAGGTGCTTTTGGTTCTGACAGTGGGGACAGGTGAACGCCCCGTACATCTTGGCTCCCGTTTGCTTAAGATGCTGCGCCAAAGCGATTTCGGCTGCACCAGAGGATGAGGAGATTGTATAACCACCCGCTTGGGCAGCGACATGCGGATTGTTCGCGTTAGCGTAAATGCCGAGTGTAGCAACCAGTGTAATCATACTAACAATTGTCCCAGTAAAAAACAGTTGCCCAACTTCTTCCCAATCCCGCCCAATAATGGACAGGATGAACAGGCTGGTTGACAACAATGCTGACCCAACACAGTAAATACAGACTGCTTTAATTACAAATGCAATTAGGTACATCAGATAGCCACTGAAGATCGTCATGGCGGTTGCCCCCGCGAACAGCAGTAGCCCAGTCCAGCGTTCTAAATTAGTGCGGAGTGCCTTTTGTTCAGAAGAGTTAACTAGCAAAGGGGCGATCGCAAAAACGACCATGCTGGCATAAGCAAGGAAACCAAACAGCGCCAGGGGCAACCCAAACACAGTCGCATAGGGACTGGAGAGAACGACATCACATCCTCCAGTTGGGCAAGCAGTAGGATCTCCAGTAAGTTTGGTAATCGTAAGATAGGCGGTGACTGCTGCCCCGATTGTGGCAATTCCTGCCATGAGAGGGCGCGACCAACGATGAATCCAGGGAATAGAGTGTTTACTAGTTATCATGAAACTTCGCTAATTCGCGTATTAAACAATCGCATGGCATTGAGCGTTACGAACAGGGAAGATCCCATATCTTCTAGCACGGCTACTGGCAAACCAATTATCCCTAGAGTTCCCAAGAGGATAAACGTGCCATTCAAGACAAGCGCCAAGACAATACTTTGCTTGATGACTGACAGGGTGCGTTGGCTGAGTTTAATCGCATAAGCCAACCGTCGCAGGTCTCCACTTGTGAGTACAACATCAGCCGTTTCAAGAGTAACGTCGATGTTACCCACTGCAAAACTGACATCGGCGGCTGCCAGAGCGGGAGTATCGTTGATGCCATCTCCAACCATACCTACCACTCCAGCACGGCGAAGTTTATAGATTGCCTGGAGTTTATCTTCGGGTAGTAATTGAGCTTGATATTCATCAATGCCAACCTGTTGAGCAATCTGTCTAGCTACGGGAGAGCGATCGCCTGTCAGCATGACCAGGCGTTTCAACCCAATTCGTTTCAACGCTCGAACTGCTTCTGTGGATTCCAGACGCAAACCATCTGCTAGAGCGATCGCACCGATTAAGTCTTGGCGAGTCCCGACTAACACGGGAGTTTGTCCCTGTGATTCCATCTCGGCTAATAAGGATTGAGCTGCTGCTGATAGTGAAATTTCTTGCTCAGTAAACAATCGACGATTGCCGACAAAGTAAATAGACTGTCTAAACTTTGCCCAAACTCCTTTACCAGGGACAGCAGTAAAGGATTCTGGCGACTCCAGTTCCATTCCCTTGGCTTTTGCTTGTGCCACGATCGCCTTTGCCAACGGATGCTCCGATTGTTGTTCTAAAGAGGCGGCAATCAGTAGCACGGTATCTGCACTCATTTCCCCTAAGGTATAAACCTCTTGCACAACAGGTATTCCTTGAGTAATCGTGCCAGTTTTATCAAAGGCAAGGGTTGTCAATCGTCCGGCTGTCTCCAGTGCATTGCCGCCTTTGAATAACACCCCTTTTCGGGTTGCCGCCCCAATTGCACTCACGAGAGAAACGGGGGTAGCAATTACTAGAGCGCAAGGGCAAGCAATGACGATTAATACTAATGCTTTGTAGAACCAAACGTTAAACGGTTGAGCAAAGAACAATGGAGGAATAAATGCCATCCCTGCGGCAAGAGTCAGGATAATTGGCGTGTAAATGGTAGAAAAACGGTCAACCCACTGCTGAATCGGAGCGCGGCTCTCTTGAGCTGATTCCACGAGATGAATGATGCGGGAGACTGTTGTGTCTTTTACGGAGTGGGTTACCTGAACTTCCAAAAAGCCAGTAGAGTTCAGCGTGCCTGCGAAGACGCGATCGCCCTTCTCTTTATCTTCCGGAATTGCTTCCCCTGTGATGGGTGACTGATCGACTGCACTCATTCCAGACATCACGACACCATCTAACGCAATGCGTTGTCCTGGTCGAATAGTCAGGATTTCGCCTACCCCAATTGTTTCAACAGGAACTGTCACTTCCTGTCCGTTCCGCTTGACTGTAGCAGTAGGTGGAGTTAAATCCATCAAATCGCGAATGGCATTGCGAGTCCGACTGAGGGTGAATGTCTGTAACGTTGTTCCCAAGGTAAACAAGACGATGACTAGTGCACCTTGGAACCAATAGTTCAGGATTGCAGCTCCAATTGCGGCAAGCGTCATCAGCAAGTTCATGTCAGCTCGACGCAGTTTCAGGGAGATCCAGGCAGCTCGCGCGATCGGTAAGAGGGCAACAATCAAGCTGATGGCATAGAAGCTTTGAGCAACCCAATCTGGTGAGAATACCCGTTCGACGATCGCTCCCAGCACCAAGCCAATGCTACTGAAAAGGACGGTCTGTCCCCTTCGCGTCCTCAGCCAGAACTGCCAACCTGTCAAGTCGGATTTTGGCGATCGCCGAGCAGCTGTTGACTGGTGAGGTGGCATAGCATCAGAGCCAGTGCCAGTATCTCCTACATTCGCGCTCGTCACGTCCTCGACGGTATAACCCAAAGCAGTAACTCGATCGAGAATTGTCGATTCGCTAACCTGAATCGGGTCATACGATACTTCTAGCCGTTCGGTTGCAAAACTGACTGAAACTTCAGAAATCCCTGGCAGTTTCTGGAGACTAGCTTCAATAGTCTTGGCACATCCGCCACAATCCATTCCACTAATCTTGGCTTGAAGCGTTTTGCCCCGATTGGCTGGAACGATGTCAGCGGTGTAGCCTAAAGCAGTAATGCGATCGCGAATGGCAGCTTCATTCACGAGCTTAGGATCGAAAGACACATTTAATCGCCCTGTCGCAAAACTCATGGATACCTCAGTCACTCCAGGCAGCAGCTGCAAACTTGCTCGAATGGTTTTGGCACAACCACCACAATCCATACCGCCAATCTGCGCTTGTAGGATTTTGATAGAGGGAGTAGATGTCATCTTAGGTGATTTGCTCGAAGATAGGGTTTGATTATGGAAAGCTTTTCCGACCGTTCGATCGCTGATTCCAAGCTAAATACGCCAAAGCAGATCGGCTTCCAGACGTAATTATCAGCATATTATCACTTACTGATATGTCAGTCTATCATTAGAGAGAGTTACTTGGATAAGATCGGCAAAATATTATTAGTGGCTGATAAGCTGATATTTTAGAACTATACTAATGCCAATGATTGCTCAAGCTAATAAAGTTGATTTGAAAGCCAAGCTCTTTCGCGGTTTTTCCGACTCCTCGCGTCTATCCATCCTCAATGCGTTGCGTGTCGAACCCTTAACTGTCAACGATATTGTTGAAGCTACAGGACTAAACCAATCTAATGTTTCTAACCATCTTTCCTGTCTGCGCTGTTGCGATCTGGTTATCCGCTCTCAGCGAGGACGTTACGTATACTATCAACTGGCTGATGCACGAGTAGCCAAGTTTCTAGACTTGGCAGATGAACTGCTAGCGGACGTGGCGAAGGGTGTCTACGAATGCACGCACTACGATCTGCCAAAAGAGATTAAAAATGGCAAATGCAATAACCATTGAAGTTGCTACCAGTCAAATCGAACGTGCCAAAACGTGCCAGCTGCTAAGTCTAGCGCACGAGGACAGGATTGCTTGGTGTCTTTGCTGATGCTGCTAGTTCTGTGGGCGTGATGCTAGCCGCTTTAGCCATTTACTACTTGAACTGGCTCTGGGCAGATGCATCTGCAAGTTTACTCGTTGCTTGCTTGCTCAGTCTCGGTGCTGTCCCCCTCGCTCAAGACAGCTTAGAGATTCTGATGGAATACGCTCCCCGCTGCATTGATGTAGTTAAGGTTGAAGCTATCTTAAGAGAGCTAAAGCTTTCGATCGGTATCCATCCTCCTGAGTCCCCACCTGTACTTTTGTCTTAGTCCTATAACTAGACCAATGGCAATAATGCTAGCAAACAAAGCGAGTGTAGTTAATCGTGCCGATAAAGGCGGTGCTACTCCTTCAACTTCGATTTCTCTTTTTACCCGAAAAGGATGAAATTTGCGAATTGCATTGGAATGAGGAGCAACTTCCACTTCAACTTTATGGGGTGCGCCATCAAAAAACTGCTGCTGCCAAGTCAGTTTTCCAGTAGCATCTGGGATACCTTGATAGGCAAAGACTACCCATTCATGCTCGAGTTGGGTGGTTTTAACATTCAAAATCACATCCGTTGCTGGCTGATGGGTTTGGGTATCGATCGCCTCAGCTTGCAAGTTAGCAATCTTGCCAACAGTGGTGTTGGTATCCCCTAATAATCGCAGCTCAAGACCCTGAGATTGCACGACCGCCCTAGATCCCGCTTGTGGTTTGCCTTGAACTGTATGGGACGTTGACACCCCAGATTCAGCGAGTTCGGCGCTAATATTGACGATTAACAAAGCAGCGATCGCGATCGCGACTGCCCCACTTAACAGCAGCCGGACTCGCTGTGGTGCTATCTCACCCGCTGGGATGGATTGTTTCCCGCCGATTATCCAACCACCCACTAATCCAACTGCAAACAAGATGGCGACAAGAAAACCAAAGTTACGATACTTCACCCAGTTTTCAGACACAGATAAAGTCAGAGTTTTCTGAATGGGGATAAAGGTATGAGTAGCGTTTGGGGTGACAGCGACTCGCAGTTGGTACGTCCCTCGAATCGGTAGCATTTGCTGAACGTTCAATTCTCCCTTGGGAGCAACAGCCTTTATATCCAGAAGCTTTGTTCCTTCTACTTTGGGAAAATCTGTTGTCACCCAAGGATTTTGCGGTGGAGCGAGAATTTGTAGATGTATTCTGGCATTTTCTATTGGTTTATCCGACTCATCCACTGCTTCTAAAATCAACTGTACGGGCAATTGCCGACTTGCTGCCTCGGCTTCAAAAGGTAAAATCTTGCTGAGTGTGGGCTTAGTCGTCAGTCGCACGACTGGTTGTACCGTCTGGGATAATCCCGTGCGAGCGCCAAAAACGATTCCCATCAGACAAATAGTGCTGATGAGCGCAGACGAATGGAATTTTAACATTGTTGCTCTTGAACTTTTACCCGATCGAGAAAGCTAAATCCTGTGCTTAGCGTTCCTAGTGACAACTCACGAGCCAAGTATGATGGCGCAGAGAATGCACTTTGTCGTGAGCTACTGGATAGGTAGTGAAGTAAATCGTCCAAAGCGACAGAGCGCAGAGCGAGATATAGAGCGTTGCCTGCACGGGAACTGACAGAGTGAAGCGTGCTGCTTGAGATCGAAAAGCAATTGAACGAGCCGTCATCGTGTACCTCGCAGATGAGTTAAGGGTATGAAAAGTCTCGGCGGGCATCCTGGCTGGGAGTACGAGTGAAATACTCCTTCACAGTTGCGGGACAGCGTTGGACTTGCACCAAACTTTCCCCGTTACCTCTAGTGGCTGCTCCCCACCAGAGCCGACTTATAATTCAGACTTTATCGCAGTTTGTGCAGTTGCACTAACCTATGAGCAACAGTTTTACATTTGTTAATTCTTCATGGAAATTATTAAATCTGCAATTTACTTTGTGTTAGCTGGGTTGTGCGAAATTGGCGGCGGATATTTGATGTGGTTGTGGCTGCGCCAAGGCAGAAGTTTCTGGTTTGCCATCGCTGGGGCATTGCTGCTAGCTGTTTATGGTGTCATTCCCACGCTACAGCCAGCTAGCTTTGGTCGCGTCTATGCCGCATATGGTGGTGTTTTCGTAGTTCTCTCGCTGTTTTGGGGATGGCAGGTGGACGGGACTACTCCAGATAAGTTCGACTACTTCGGTGCATGGCTGACACTTTTGGGCGTACTGGTGATGATGTACGCGCCTAGAGGCTGATATTTTTGGCAAAAAGATCGAAAATATGAGAAGAATATGAAAATAATCGTTGGTTAAATGAATGGTTACGTCAGAAAATTGCTCCAGCCTGCCTGAAGTTCGCCGAAGTATCAAAATTCCTCAGAGTAGTGGTTTTTGGCGCAAGCTGTTTGCCTATGCAAGACCAGAGTATCTCGTTTCTGTAGGAGATCCGAACCTTGGCGACTGGGACACCAACGTAGCTAAGATCGCTGAATTTGGCTGCACCTTCACGACAAGCGGGCGATATTTCCCTGAAACCTCAAGCAAAACAGGAGGGTTTCAAGCATGAAACCTAATCTGACTCGGCGATCGCTCATAGGAGCGGGATTTCTTGGTGCCGGAACTTTTTTTAGCAAGCTCTTGCCAGCAACTGCTGCTACTGAAGCCCAGAAAGTTGAGTCTCCTACCTATGCCGCTCACAATAACACGGCTGTAGAGCATTCAGTTTCCAAACACGGCGGTAGTCTGACTGTGGGTGATGTCGATGATGCCCGCAACGGCTTTAATCCCCGTGAAATGTTAACAGACTGGGATACGGGTAAAGTTTCAAAACTGCCCGACGGTCGGACGCTGCGGGAATATGAAATTTTTGTCGAAGAACGGTTAATTGAAATTGCCCCCAAGGTTTCCTATCCAGCTTGGACTTATAACGGGCGCGTTCCAGGACCAACTTTGCGGGTAACGGAAGGCGATCGCGTGCGGATTCGCTTCTCCAATCGAGGCACTCACCCCCATACCATCCATTTCCACGGCATCCACTCTGCTCGAATGGATGGAGTTCCTGGTACTCTCGAAGCCAAGGCTGGACAAGAAGTGGTCTACGAGTTTGACGCTAAACCCTTTGGTTGTCACCTATATCACTGTCACTCAGTGCCGTTCAAGCGGCATTTGCATAAAGGACTCTACGGCGCTTTCATTATCGATCCCGATCCAAAACGGCATCCAGAAGCCGAAAAAGTTGCTTCCTCCCGACTTCTAGGTAGCTCGGAAAATGCCAAATGGCAAGAATTCCTCATGGTGATGAATGCCTTCGACACCAACTTTGATGAGGAAAACGAATTCTACGCCATTAATACCATTCCCCACGAATTCATGAAACGACCCATCCGCATCGAACGCGATCGCCCGGTGCGGGTTTATTTAGTGAATGTCATCGAGTTCGATCCGCTCAACTCCTTCCATCTACACGCCAACTTTTTCGACTTCTACGACCACGGTACAACCCTAACACCAACCCAACGTACCATCGATACCGTGATGATGGTGCAAGCACAACGAGGGATTTTGGAGTTCTCGTTCCAAGATTTTGAGCCTGGAACTTATATGTTCCACGCCCACCAGTCGGAATTCTTGGAACTGGGTTGGATGAGTGCTTTTGAGGTGGTGGCATGAAAAGAGCATGGTTGTGGGTAATTCTGCCGTTGGTACTACTGATAGCTTTGATTGGAATCTTTCTGACAATCAATCCCCTCGGTCCCTTGGGAGTCTCAGCCCCTCCGATTGAAAATTTGACTGTGGAACGGACGGTGTTGGACGATCGAGGCATTTCCCTATTGGTAAGGGCTGGCGGTTCCGAACCAATGCAGATTGCCCAGATTCAGATAGATGGGGCTTACTGGGAGTTCAGCCAAAACCCGACAGGAACGCTGTCTAGATTGGCAACAGCTTGGATTAACTTGCCTTATCCTTGGGTTCAAGACGAAACCCATCACATCAAATTAATTACCAATACGGGACTGAGCTTTGAACACGAAATTGCGGTAGCTGTGCCAACACCGCAATTTTCTCTCACCCGTGTTTTGGCATATGCCCTACTAGGTTTGTATGTAGGCATCGTACCTGTGGGACTGGGAATGCTATTTTATCCATCTCTGAAAGCTTTGGGTGGACAGGGGATTAAGTTCTTATTGGCTTTGACAATCGGGATGCTAGCTTTTCTGCTAGTGGATACAATCGAAGAAGGGCTGGAACTAGCCAGTAAAGCAGCTAGCGCCTTTTCAGGTAACGCCTTAGTTTGGTTGGTTACAGCTGCTTCTTTCCTAGCCATTTTCACTCTAGGCAGGCGCGGTGGCAAAGCACCGGAAGGAACTGCTTTAGCTACTTACTTAGCTTTCAGCATTGGTCTGCACAATTTGGGGGAAGGGCTGGCGATTGGTGCTGCCTTTGCCATCGGTGAAGCAGCACTTGGCTCGTTGCTAGTTATCGGGTTTACCTTGCATAACATCACTGAAGGCATTGGCATTGCCGCACCGTTGGTCGAGTTGCGACCCAAATTTCCGACTTTTCTGGGATTAACTGCCTTAGCTGGTCTACCCGCAGTTTTAGGAACGTGGATGGGAGCCTTTGCCTTCTCTCCCCTTTGGGCAGCAATGTTTCTGGGAATTGGAGCGGGAGCCATTGTGCAAGTTATGGTAGAAGTTGGCTCGTACTTGGCACGGACAGCACGCAAAACGGGCGGAACGTGGCTTTCTAGAGTTAGCTTTGCCGGATTCAGTTTAGGACTGGCAGTTATGTACGCAACAGCATTATTCGTCAATTTCTAATGATGAAGCGCCGAAGTTTTCTGACGTGGATGGGTTTGGGTTGGCTAGCCAGCGTGTTACCCGTGGCAATCGCTGCTTGCACGAGTCAATTTAAGCGCCTTGAATCTAGACCCCGACCTGACGGCTTTCAAGCAATTGGTACTGTGGCGGAGCTAGAGCCATTTCCTGGCACAATTCAAGTGCAAGTGGATTCTACTCCGGTCATAGCGATTCGTCACCCTTCGCAGCCAGAAGTGTTGGTAGCTCTCAATCCTACTTGCCCTCATGCTGGTTGCAAGGTGGACTGGCAGAAGGATAATAGCAAGTTTGTTTGCCCCTGTCATGGATCTGAGTTTGACCCTAGTGGCAAGGTCATTAGAGGTCCGGCTGCTAGGAATTTGATCGCTTACCCAGCCAAAGCTGAAAACCAAAGTATTTTAGTGAAGCTGGGTTAGAAAAATTGGTGAATCCTCTATTACTGAAGGTTTTGGCTTGGTCTGTCGCTACGGTATATAGTCAGCTTGAACGTTTGGCTGCTGCTGCAAACTTTTCTCGGCTGGCTGAAGTTCTAGGACAAAAACTTCGGATCTTCTACTTCTGCCTTAGCTTCAGGATTTATGGCTGCACGGTAGGTTTGGCAGTTGGTGACTGTTGCATTGTTTGCAGAAAAGTCAACGCTTGTTGGTGGGCAGGTTCATTTCCTTGAGCCGAAAAAATCTGTGCGGCTTGTTGTAAATCGGCGATCGCTCCCGATCTATCTCCCAAATGATAGCGGACAGTGCCACGATTACCATAAGCCTCAGCCATGTCAGGTTGGAGTCGAATTGCTCGATCGTAATCAGCGATCGCAGCTTGGGCATTTCCTATTCCTGAATGTGCCAGTCCTCGATTGTAGTAAGCATCGGCAAAATTGACATCGTATCGTAGAGCCGCGTTAAAATCTGTTATTGCTTCTGAAAAATTGCCCCTTTGGGCTAATACAGTTCCCCGTTTGTTGTAAGCATCGGCATGATGGGGATTGATTCGCAGTGCCGAGTTAAAGTCTGCCATTGCTGCTTTGTAATTTCCGAGTTCGGCACGGACAAAACCTCGGTTGCAGTATGCTTCAATAAAACTGGGATTCAACCGCACGACTCCATCGAAGTCTTCAATTGCGCCTTGGAAGTCTCCTCGTTCGGTCTTTTCCACCCCCCGATTAAATAACTCCTGAAAGTTTGTCACAGGTGCAGATGACGATGAAGGCAGACTGGGTTTTACGGTAGATGCTGCACGAACGGCGGGAGTTAGTCCGCCCAAGGCAGTAGCTATTCCCAGGATGGCGATCGCTCTGTGAATAATGTTGTTCATGAATTGGCTCCATAGCTAGAGAACAACCTCAGATTCGTCAAAGAGCATTTCCTGCTAAATGGGTTAGTTCCAATTAAAACTACGCCAAGCAAGGAAAATACGATGTAGATTGACTCAAAATCGGACTTGAATTCGTCGTTGGCGATCGAGCGTTTACATTTAGCATAACAAGAGACAGCGAATGAGTCAGCACCTTTAACTCTTGCTATTTTGAGCTTGACTTTCCTCTATTTAATGCAGTCTGCCAGCTGTCAACATGGCGTGGTACGAGAATGCGGACATCGGGATCGGGCAACCCAATCCCTGCTTGTTTCAAAGCACCAACGATCGCAATTCTAACTGCTGAAGTCGTAGCCACGAAATCAGAACGTCGCGAGTCAGTCCAAAAACGCACTTCAACTACAACATCATCCTGTCCTAGCTCTCGTATCCGCACGGAAACTCTTGGTTCTGCCAGCACTCCCGCAGCACTCTGGGCTGCATCTGCGACAACATTCACAACTTTTTGTAAGTCGCTATCGTAGCCGATAAATAATTCCACGCTGCTGCGGCGGACGGGAGCAGCTGTATTGTTGATAATGCGAGAAGTAAATACTTCTGCATTCGGTACGAGGACTACGCGCCCGTCATAGGTACGTAACTGAGTTGCCCGCAATTCAATCCGCTCGACATTTCCCTCAGTTTCACCCACAACAATTTGGTCGCCTAACTCAAACGGGCGTAGAATCAAAATTAAAATCCCGCTGACGAAATTAGACAGGATATCTTTGAGAGCAAAACCTAAAGCCAGTCCAGTTAACCCTAACCCAGTG
The DNA here is from genome assembly GCF_000317125.1 of Chroococcidiopsis thermalis PCC 7203. Taxonomy (GTDB): domain Bacteria; phylum Cyanobacteriota; class Cyanobacteriia; order Cyanobacteriales; family Chroococcidiopsidaceae; genus Chroococcidiopsis; species Chroococcidiopsis thermalis. The sequence continues at coordinate 77,690 of NC_019699.1, read as the reverse complement.
GCAACGGTGCGCGGGTCAAAACCAAAGGCATCCAGCGCCACAATTACACCTAAAGTCCAAACAGCGTAGTATGCCACCTGCTTAATCAGGTTCTCTACAGTTAGATCTTCCACAATATGACGGAAGATAATTCGCATCAACCAGCGTATAGTGGTAGCGACCGCCCAAAATAAGCCAATTACCAACAAAGATGCGATCGCACGCGGCACGATCGCGATCGCGGATTCTAGCAGTCGCCCAAAGGCAGTAGCAACTGATGCCTGGACTTCAGCCACAAATCGTCCCCACGGGGAAAGCCGCCGCCCACTCGCTTGCTTCAGGGCAGCATTAATTGCTTGCGACCATTGAGTTGCTAGAGCATCAACATTCGTTAAGTTATCCTGAGCATCGGCTGGAGTGACGGTGACTACAGGTACTCCAGCAATTGTGATGACGCGCTCAGTCCGATTTGTTCTGGTTGTCTCAATTCGAGGTGCGGCGATCGCCTCTGGATTCTCTAGTAACCTATTCATCCGTCGCTCGATTTGTCGCGCCCTTGCTTCGGCATCGTTATTCTGTACTGCACTGACGCGAAATACCGAGCGACCATCTAGGCGTACAGTCACTCGCTCGTCTTGCGCTCCTACCGAACTAGGAATAATTGTTGTCGTCAGGATAGCAAACAGTAGTAACCAACTTGCGGCAGTTCGTGCCATCTGGTGTTGACGGCTCGCGATCGCTCTCCTGTTTTTGGGCATGACAAATCCATTCTTCTTCTCAATAAATAAAGCGTGGCTGCACAATTGTCGTCACGCTTGAGTCAGAAATAGTCATGCTAATTTGCTAACTTTTGTCCCCTTGCTGCGGCTCAGAATACTCAAACTCACAGTCTCAATGTTGCTAGCAGATTGAAAAGAAGAGAGTTAATCAGACTTAAAGCAATAGAGCCGAGTAAGGCACTCCAAATTCCCCAACGTAACCGAAATCCAGTGACGAGAGCAGCGGCTAGACCAAAAATAATTGCATTCAAGACAAACAGAAATAGACCCAAGGTTAAAAAAATCAAGGGAAAGGTAAAAAATCCTAAAATCGGTCGCAACAGAGCGTTCAAAACTCCAAAGACTGCGGCGGAAATTGCGGCTTTGCCAAAACTGTCAATTTCTACCCCTAGTGGTAGCCGCGCAATAATTAAAAAGCTGATGGTTGTGACTAACCAGGTAATGAGGATTCCAAGCATGATAATTATCGGGATTGGCGATCGCGTACAACATTCAGAATCCTGAAATTCAGAATTCTGAATGTTGTACTTATTCTAGTTTCTGCTGGCGAACTCCGAACCTAGAATCCAGCAAAGTTGTAGCCAACACCAATCGCTAACCCGACGCTGGTATCGTCAAAGAAACCCACATTTACACCAGCGTTGGCTGTAATTTGTCTGGCTACGGGTACGTCAACACCTGCTGTTAACATCGGACCGACATCGCTGTTGTCGCCCGTAGCAATTGCTAAGCCACCTCCAACGTAAGGTGAGAAAGCAGATATTTCTTCTGTTTCTGCTCCGGTAGGCTGTAAATTGAAGTCATAAGTAACTGGAATCAGAATTGCCGTGCTATCACCAATGATTACTGATGGACGAGCGGAGATAGCATTGGTCAATCCTACTTTACTGAGAACTGTAAAGTTGCCCAAACCTAAAGCTGTTTCACCACCACCTAAACCGATGTTACCGCCGATGCCGATATAGCTAGAACCTCCACGAGTGGCTCGACCTGGTTCGACATCTCCACGCTGAGGTTGAGCGGGTGTCGTTTCCGGTGTTGTAGTAGGAGCCGATGGTTCAGTAGTTGGGTAAGTAGGCTCGGTTGTAGGAGCCGATGGTTCAGTCGATGGATAGTTTGGTTGGTTAGTCGGCGCTGACGGCTCGGTAGGTGGATATGTCGGTTGAGTTGATGGGTAAGTCGGTTGAGTTTGAGCTTGAGCAGACAGTCCACTTGCTACTACTGTTAAAGTAGCAAGACCTAAGACTACAGAAGTCTGCTGGAGAAATTTAGCGTTCATGGTCGTTCCTTTATCAATTTAGTCGCAAGAACTGTCTCAGAACTAAGCTATCGAGAATAATGCTTGTTAAAAATATGTATGTGAAGGATTATTTACTGACACATTTACTGAATAATTGCTAGCAAAAGATCGGCAAATTAATCCTTTAGATAGAGGTAGAAAATTAGTGCTATTGTCAGCTTAACTGGCATCAACAGATGAACTCGAAGCATTCAGCTTTTGAAACAAGATTAAATTTTCTTAAGAAGTTAAATACTAGAAATTAAATACTATCAATCGGCGATCTCCTTTTCTAAAACATCATTTGTTTAAAGAAAAAATTATTTGCGTTACTCTTTTTTCTGCTAAAGAGAAAGAAAAATCGATGCTAAAAGGCTCGATTTAATCCCTAAGAAGGATGAATTGATTTCAGTCGATTGAATAGTCTAACCACATCGTACAGACAAGCTGAGAGTCTTTGCTCCAGCAGGAGCAGCAAGAGGAAAGTAAGGTGAGTTTAGGACAATCGATTGGCTTAGTCGGTTTTATTGTCTCTCTGTATATCTTGTGGCAAATTCGGCTAGTCGTCTTGCTGATATTCACATCTGTAGTGTTAGCAACAGCGATCGACCGACTCGTGCGGCTGTTGCAGCGACTTCACCTGAAACGAGGTATTGCGATCGCCCTCTCAATAACGTTGTTACTTGCCCTCCTCGTTGGCTTTTTTGTGGTCGTCGTGCCGCCTTTTGTCGAGCAATTGCAACAATTGGTCGATCGCGTCCCTCAAGGGATAGAACAGTTACGCGGTTGGGCAACCTGGTTGCAAGATCTAATTCCAGAGCAAGTGGTAGAAGATCTACGCGGCTTGAGAGGATTTACTCAACAACTACAATCTTTTGCAACTCGTCTATTCGGTAATTTCTTCACTCTGTTTTCTAATTCACTGGGAATTATTCTCAACTCATTGCTGGTGCTAGTTTTAACTATCATGCTCCTAGCCAATCCAGCGCCCTATCGCCAGGGCTTTATCCTGCTATTTCCTTCTTTTTACCGTCGCCGCGTCGAAGACATTCTGCAACAGTGCGAATTTGCTTTGGGAGGCTGGGTTACAGGCATCCTGTTTAATATGTTTGTCATCGCTGCTTTGAGCTGGATTGGTTTGTTACTTTTGCAAGTCCCTTTATCTTTTGCCAATGCCATTCTCGCAGGTCTGTTAACATTTATCCCTAATCTCGGTCCCACCCTGAGCATTATCCCACCGATGGCATTAGCTTTAATAGATGCACCTTGGAAAGCGTTAGCTGTGCTGGGACTGTATGTTGCAATTCAACAGATTGAGAGCAACGTGCTGACACCTATAGTGATGCAGAAACAGGTTTCGTTACTACCAGCAATCACCCTGGCATCTCAAGTCATTTTTGCCAGCTTCTTTGGTTTCTTGGGTTTACTGCTGGCTCTACCGCTACTAGTTGTAACTCAGGTTTGGGTAAAGGAGCTTTTGGTTAAGGATGTGCTGAATAACTGGCAGAGAAATGAATCGAGTAATTCTCGGCTAGCTCCAGTAAGAAAAAGCGATTCGGTTAAATGAAGACTATTTCATTTTCTGCGTAGTTACGACTTTTTGAATCCCACACAAGCAATACTCGTCCAACGCGATAGCCCAAAAGTGCAGGGATAGCAGCGAATATCTGACAATCCTGCTTCAGCCATCAGATGAGTTAGTTCCTTGGGACTAATACAACCATTTCCCCAATGCCATTGAATGCACCACCCCAGTAAACCTGGACGAGTGACGGTGAGGACGAGCGGTGCGTTTGGACGCAACACCCTAACCATTTCTTTGAGTCCTCTAGTGGGGTTTGCTAAGTGTTCTAGCATATGGGCGCTCAGAACTAAGTCAAAGGTGTTGTCATCAAATGGAAGGCGATCGACATCGCTTTGGTAAACATGGCAATCTATTCCTGCTTCAACTAACAACTGGTTTGCCTTTGCCAACATCTCTAGGGAAATGTCCACGCCTGTAACGTGTAATTTGGGACTCACGGTTTTAGCTAGAGCCAGACTGAAATCGGCAGTACCGATGCCGCAATCGCACACAGTCGAGCGATCGTGCAGATGAGCTAGCACGCCTGAGTCTTGCAGGGATTGACATAATTTCGCGTAGGCACGGCTATAACCCAGCCATTGCAGGTGACGATGCCAGCATGGAGCGGCTGTATTATACATCCGAGTCAGTTGCTCGGTAGTGGGATAAACTCGCCCAATCGAGATTTGCCAGTACCCAACCGTCCATTCCATCGCTCGAATCCTAACTGCTACTTTAGCTTCACTGTCGCTCTATAGCAGCAATAGATCTCTAGTCAAATGAATAGTTGGAGGACGATCGCCAGGATAGTTTTGGCGATCGCAACGTCAAAGAAAAGGGGCTAATATAGCGCCCCTATTTGGATTTATTGTTCTAGTATTTGCAGCAAATCGTTGGGAATCGACATGCGCTCGGAGTCACTGATGTTAACTCTGCCATCTCGAAGATATCGCTTGCGTCCAAACAACAAAGTGAGTGGAATAGCTAACACAGTCGGGGTCAGTTGTCCGGCTATTTCCTTTAGATCTCTTTGTCTCCAGGCTAATTTCAGCATTTCCCAATGAGCGATCGCGTGCGGTAAAGGATAAGCTTGACCGAGAATGTGCGCTCTTTGCAATGCCGTCCATGCATCTGCCAAATTTCCAGTTTCAACGGCAGCCCGCGCTTTACAGAAAAGGACGGGAGCAAGAAAGCCAATAGGCTTTTAGCCGTTGGATGAATTGCGACTCGGCACATTTATGTGCCGTCAATTTTTGCCCTGAGCAGCAATGTATTTTTCTATGGTACTACTAGATACATTGCCTGCTGTAGAGACAAAATAGCTAGTTGTCCACATACTGGGCATCTTTTTTAGGTGAGGAAATTCTTTTCTGAGTAGATAAGAAGAAGAACCTTTAATTCGGTGCATAATCTGCTTAGGTGCAAGGTCAGGAGGACAGTTCAAGAATAAATGAATATGTTCTGGTTCTACGGCTAGACTCACCACATTGCATCCTAATTCTGTCGCCTTTTCATATATCAACTCTGTCACTCGTTTTTTCACGTCATCTACTAATACCTTGCGGCGGCGACGAGGTATCCAGATAAAATGATAGTTAATCAGGGATACGGTTGTATTTGTACGTCTATAGGATTGACTCATAGACATGATTGTACTATACTTTTCTCATGCAAGTAACCCGTACCCTAAAACTTAAATTCCACCGTCTCAACGTCGTCAAAGCGTCAATGTTTGCCGAAACGACTATTGCTTGTACTGAACTTGCGAACGAATTGTTAAAGATGCCAATAAAAGAAAGGAAGAAATTAACAACTGCGAAAGTTGTAACTTCTTTAAAATCAGCTTTAGCAAATCAAGTTATCCGGCAAGTATCGGGAGACGCAGGCAAAAGAACTAAAGAATTTAAGCTGTTGCCACCAGAGATTAATTATCAAAACTGGCAATTATTCAAAAAAGGTGAAACCTATTCAGTGTCTTTCCCTACTTTGCAGGGAGTTAAGCGAGTACCAATTGAAGTTAAGTCTAATCACTGGCAATCTCTAATAGACAGATTGTTGTCAGGCGACAAGACAATCTCAAAAGGTACGCTAAAACTCTACTCTAAAAAAGGGAAGTGGTACGCATTAGTTAGTTGTCAAGTGGAAGTTCCAGACAAGAATTCTAATAATAGAATAGGTGTAGATAGGGGTCAAAATTTGCTAGCAACAGCCGTTCCCAAGCAAGGTTTTGGACTGTTGTTTTCAGGAAAGCAAGTTAAGCATCGCCGTCGCCAGTTCCAAAAACGTAGGCAGCTACTTCAAAAATCTAAAAAGTATCGAGCAGCCAAGAAATTAGAGCAGAAAGAAAATCGGTGGATGAGAGCAGTTAACCATACTATCTCTCGCCGGATTGTTAACTTTGCTGATAGTAGAGATGCAGACTTGGTACTAGAGGATTTGAGTGGTTGCCGAGAAACAATGAAGCAGTCTAAGAAATCCCGTGCAGATAATGGCGAATCTCGTCATGCTTGGGCGTACTATGATTTACAAACTAAATTGGAATACAAGCAAACCATCAACGGCAGACGAGTACACTATCGCCCACCGCACTATACTTCCAAGACTTCTTCCGTTAATGGGATTATTGGTACTAGGAACGATAACTGGTTTAAATGCACTTCTGGAGCAACACTGCAAAGTGATTTTAACGCAGGCAGGAATCTTGCTATCTGGGATTATCGGTCATGCCCGATAGATTCTAGAAAAGCTGAGTCTGTAATGGATTCAGCCAATATGTCGGGTGGGGTCATTGGCAGTCCCCCGAACTTGATGAATGCAGTTCAAGGGAGAGCAGAGCATGTTCAGCTATCTCTGTTCGATTGTACCTCGTACTGAGCTAGACGCAAGAATCCAACGTTTTTAGCGTAGCGGAAACGTTGGAGTGTCAAGTATTTCTGTTTCAAAGTGCTGGCGCACAATTGCTTTCATAATTTCTCCTCCTCTTTAGCGTTCTAATTCCCATGTTGCGCTCTCATTACCATTACCCTACTAGCCAAAAGGATAGCTAAGAGGATAGTTTATTAGGCAGAGTTTTGTCTTTTGCTCGACTACTGAGGGGGTGTCATGCAAACAAGATTTATACTTGTTGTCAGCTCTTTGCTATTACTTCCAGTTGCGGGCGCTGGTATTTTTGCCCATTTGAGTGTAGCAAGCCAAACACATAAATCGCCGTATGTGAATGAATTATCTAGCCCGATTCGCGGGTTAAGTACGCGAGAAGTTGACGATCTGTTGAATGGGCGTGGTGCGGGGTTCGCACGTATAGCGGAGCTGAATGACTATCCTGGACCAAGGCACGTCCTCGATCTTAAAGGACAACTCAATCTTTCTGCTAAGCAAACTCAGCAAGTGCAAGCCGCGTTTGAAAAGATGAATGTAGAAGCTAAGCGATTGGGACGAGAGATTGTAGATCGGGAGCAGCGTTTGAGTATCGCTTTTGCTGACAAAACCATTGCACCAGCAAAGTTACAAACCCAAACCGAAGCACTAGCAATGCTGTACGGTAAATTACGCCAAACACATTTGCAAGCTCATTTAGAGATTACTCCTCTACTCTCACCCAAGCAGATCGCTACCTACAATATGCTACGGGGCTACACTGATGGTAAGACACCGATAAGGCACCACGGCAACTGATGTTGTCTTACCGTATACTGGCTATCTGCGATCGAGATTCAGAGTGCGCCAATTTTGGAAGTTGAGGATAAGCAATATGACTGAAATTTCAGTTTATTGAACTACGCTATTGTTTCGACTTAATACTGTTTTGGTAAGATAAACATATTTTCTAAAACTTCTATTAACGGATAGTTTCTGATTAATTTTATTAGCAGATTTGATGAAATTGCCTCAGCCTTATCAGCCACTTCTTTTGCGGATTTTACACGGACTAATTGGCTTATTTGTTTTATGTGCAATTGGAACGGCTTTTTGGACTTATGATACCTATGATGGACGGTGGGGACGTATTCCTTTACCCCGATTTGAGGCAATTGAAAGCATTCATGGTACTTTTGGGCTGTATGTTTTGCTTTTATTTCCTCTGTTTGCTTTGTATGCCTTTCATCGCGGACAGCAACGCCTGATTCAACAAGATTCTCTTACGAAGCTAATTCAAGTAGGTAAACCGATATGGTGGTACACGCTGCATCGGTTAACCAATACAATTGTGATTCTGGCATTAACTTTTGCTCTCTTCTCTGGGAAGATGATGGATGAAAAGTGGTTGCCAAATGGAGAACTGAACCACACATGGTACTACATTCATCTGATTTCGTGGGTAACGATGGTGTTATGCGTTGCACTCCACCTTTTAATGGTGGTTAGGGTTGGCGGTAGAGCGTTACTAATATCGATGCTAAATTGGCAATACCGCGAGCGAGATCGCCCTACTCTGTGGTTGGGGCATTTTCTCAACTGGTGGAACGATTTGCAACTAGTTGCAGTCGCAAATTGGTTGCAGTCAGCTTCTACACTGAAAGTCTTAGAAGCTATTGTCCTGTTTAGTATTGCTGCTGCTTGGATTATTCCCCTCTTCAAGTAAGCCACAAACATGACAAGACTTGACAAGCTAAAGCAACAAGCAAAGCACCTCAAAGCAGAACTGTATGCTTTGTATCTGGCATATCGCGATCCTCGCGTGCCTTGGTACGCCAAAATATTTGTGGCGTGCGTCGTAGGCTATGCCTTCAGTCCAATCGATTTCATTCCCGACCCAATTCCACTTTTGGGCTATCTTGACGATCTGATCCTCGTTCCGCTCGGTATTACGCTGGCAATTAAGATGATTCCAGCAGATGTTATGGCAGAATGTCGCGAACGGGCGCGAAGCCTACAGCGTCAAAAGCCGAGGAATTGGTTAGCCGCAGCAGTTATCGTTGGTATTTGGTTATTATTTGCTATGCTAGCGGTGTTTTTTGCAATCAGAGCGACACGACGGTAAGACAAAACTCTCATCAACTAATCCAAACATTGGTTTTAAACCACGATCGCCCGTACAGCACATCGCGATCGCATTGCCAAATTATCTTGTTTGATGATTTATACCAAAAGTCCTAATTCTCTTGCCTTCGCTACTGCCTGAGTGCGGTTGCTCACATCCAGTTTGCCGTAGATATTGCGGGCGTGCCATTTAATCGCGGCAAGGGTGACGAAAAGTTTATCTGCGATCGCCCGATTGGAAAGACCTTGAGCCAGGTGTTGTAAAACTTCTAGTTCGCGATCGCTCAAAGGCTCGATGAGTGGCTGGACTCTAGCAACTGTCCCCTCAGCATGACTAAAGGCTGCTAACAAACGATTGACCGATTGAAGATACATCCCTGCCGCAGCAGCATCGCGCAATAACTCCGCCATCGGCTGACCTTCATCCACGAATAGGCGAATATAGTCTCCTGCATGGGGAAGATCGAGAGCTTGTTGCAGTAGATGTAGCGATCGCTTTCTATCTTCCCGCACCTGCCAAACTAAAGCTTGCAGCATCAACACTTCCATCACTCGTGCTGTACGTCCACCTGCGGCGGTAAAATCATAAAGTCGCTCCAACAGTCGCAGGGCATCGTTCAAGTATGGCTTAGTTGCATCTGCCAATCTGCCGCGAGCAATTATGACTCTTGCTAGAGTTAGGTAATCTAACTCCGAGCCTACTGGAGACTTGTCAGTAAAACTGTATCGCAATTCGTCATCCACGCTCAGAGTGCTATCCTCTGCCCAAGCGATCGCGGCATCCAAATTCCCCTGCGTTAAATCTAATCTTGCTTGACAAGCCGGAACCGAAAGAATCGTTGACCACAGCCAAACTTGACACTTTTGGGCTGCCTTAATTGCATCCCTTGCTGCTTGGGTATCCCCTTGCGCCTGACGCACGCGAGCCAAGGTAATGTAACCCATCATCAAACCTGGCTGTCGGGTTTGAATACCGCGATCGATGCTTTCGGTCAGGTGTTGTGCGGCTGCTTCTAATTGATTCTGTTCTCGCAGCAATTCCCCCATTGCTACCTGTACCAATACACCTGCATAGGTAGACAACCAACTGCGTTCCCTAGCTAGCTCGACTCCTTGCTGGCACAGGGTAGTTGCCTCATCGAGCCGACCGCGTAAGGCGAGAAACTGCGCCTGCAAATACAATCCTGCAATCGCCGGATCTGCTATGCCTTTGTTTTTACCAATTTGAGTCACTTCTGAGAGTAAGCTTTTAGCCGCTGCATAGTTATCTGCAACGAAGTAAGTCACACCTAGATTGAGTAAAATAACTGCCCGCAGCCAAGAATCGTCTTGAGGCAACTGCTGCAAAGCTCGTTCCATTAGCGTCACTGATTCAGCCGTTGCTCCCTGTTGACGCGCTTGTATGCCTTTAATCGCAGTCACCAGCCCCCATAACTTCTCAGTATTTGCCGAGGGTTCTTGTTGTTGCAGCAGGGATTCCAGCGATTGAACCGCCTGCACTGCGGCGGGAAATTGAGCTGTAGAATAGAGCGCCCAGGCGTAAGATAGCAACAACCACGGGCGCATCCATACCAGATCGTCGGGCATTGCTTTTAGAAATGCTAACAACCTGCTAGGTTCGATCCGTGGATTGCTTAGCCCAGCTTCCCGCTCGATCGCCTCTGCTGCCTGAGAGAAATCGCCTGCGGCAATCGCGTGGCTAATTGCTTCGGTGACAAATCCATGTCGATCGTACCACTCTCGCGCCCGACGATGATACTGGCTCACCTGCTCCGGTTCTATCCGTTGCAAGCGATCCAAAAGCAGTTGGCGAAACAGATGGTGATACCGATACCACTGCCGATTGTCGTCTAGCGGCACAACAAATAGATTGCGGTGTTCTAGCTGTGCTAAAGTCTCCGTCCGAGTGCTTCCCACCACTGCTTGACAAAGATCGTCGCACATCTGCTCCAGAATTGAACTACGCAGGAGAAAAGTCTGGAGGGGTTTGGGCTGACGCTCCAGCACCTCTTCAACTAAATAGTCCAAAATGTAATGCCGATCGCCTGTCAATGAGGCAATAAATGCCGAAATATCCTTGACATCGCGCATTGATAGCGCCGCCAGTTGCAATCCGGCAATCCATCCCTCCGTCCTTGCCTGAATCGCCGCTACTTGCTCCTGAGATAAAGGCAGTTGCATTGACCGAGCGATGAATGCAGTTGTTTCTGCTAGGGTGAAGCATAAATCTGCTGCTCCCAGTTGCGTCAACTGGTTACGGACGCGCCATCGCGCTAGTGGCAGGGGTGGATCGACGCGACTCGCGATCGCCAAGTGTAGTTGCGGTGGCAGGTGTTCGAGCAAAAAGGCGATCGCCTCATGGATGGGACGAGCTGCAATCTCGTGATAATCGTCCAAAACTAAAATCCGATCGTCCGAAAAACTGGTAATTTCGTTAATTAGCGGGATGAGGAAAGACTCGAACGATGGGGATTCAAGCGATAGCGAAGCGCTGCTGCAAGCAGCAGATCGCAGCATGGAGAGCGTTGCTTCTCCAATATCGGGATGGGATTGCTGCAAAGCTGCAACAAAATAAGTCCAGAAGCGGATCGGATCGTTATCCCCTGCATCTAGCGATAACCAACTGCTAGATATTTTAGTTTGACGCAGCCACTCGCTCAGTATGGTAGTTTTACCAGAGCCAGCTGGAGCCGAGATCAGGATTAACTTCCCTTCCATACCCCGATCCAGCCGTTCGAGCAGGCGATCGCGCTGCACCAGGTCAGAGCGAACGGAAGGAACGTGAAATTTAGTCAATAACAGGGAAATAGTCATCGATGATGCCCTTCATCCCTAATTCACGCTACTTGGCTAACGTATTACTGTCAAATCGACCAATTAGAATCTATCTCAAAACTAGCAAATTAAGAAGGTTACTAGGCAAACAACTTTACAACAAATAAAAGCTGCTTGTCGGCGCTACTAGGGCAATGCACAAGCCAATTTATTGTTGAGAAATCGATCGGTAAAGTATTCCATTACATTAGTTTCGAGTTTCTATATCTGACATGAGAGAGTTGGCGCTTGACGAACCAAATTGTCAGAGGCGGTATCAGCATCCACATCAATAGTGGCAATAGTCCAGTACCGAAAATTGGAAGTGTTGGCATGGAGTCGGCATATGCCCATACACCAAGCGATCCAGTCGCTAGGGCTTCAAAAATAACTGTAATCGCAACTCCTACAAGTGTAAAAATGCCGATTTGCCAGCGGCTAGGTTGATGAAACCATTGACGCGATCTTGATATAGCTGCAACTACCCAAAAGGAAGTCAGTGAGATGCCAACATCCCCCATTGTAGCGAGAGTGCAATTGCTAGTTATGTCGAAGTAGGAAAGTTCGGAGGGAATTTGATAAAACGGCATTTGCTGAATTTCCCAGAAAAAAGACAACAAAAATGAAAATATACTCACATTCCATTCGGGTGAATCCAGCCAACGAAAGGAGTGAATGGTGTTTTGATGATTTGACATACGATAATTTAAGTAAGTTCTTGAGACAGTCATTCAATAGTGGAGTGAGGTATGGAGAGCTAACTACTCGGTTAAAGAAACTCTATCGCCGCCTCGATGCTTGGAGAAGTAAATTGTTTTCGGTAGACAAGGTAAGTAACGCAATGGAAATTAATGAATATCAGCAGCCCATGTAATTGCTTGTTTGCTCAAATCCCTTGAGTGTAAATAAGTTAACCATAAAACTATTGAGTTCAAACCAGAAAAGCCACCAGCAGACAAAGGAGTATTATTCTCAGGACTGCAATGTTTTGGCGAGATTTTATTCCTCTTGACTCTCCAGTTAACTAGAGAATCCAGAATAAGAATAGTAGCAGGAAAAAATTTTTAATGCGTTCCTGGTGGAAATTATGGCAACTCGTAAGATTGAAATTTTTGTAGCCGACTGCCCTCTTTGCAATGAGACAGTCCGATTGGTGCAAGAACTAACTTGTCCTAGTTGTGAGGTATCAATATATGACCTGCGACAGGGACAGACACATCCAACCTACCTGGCAAAAGCCCAGCAATATAGGGTTCAGGCAGTTCCCGCGTTGGCGATCGATGGAAAACTGGTTTTGACTGGTAAACCAAATCGAGAGCAACTGCAAGCTATTGGCGTAGGTCAGCCTCTAAATTGAAATTGGAGGTGTGGCAATCAAAAAAGATTGAAGTTGTATGGAGATTTTTCATAACTCTTTTGGCGATCGCTCGTTCAACAAACATCTAAAATCGACATGACTAAAACCACAGTTCGAGAACAATACGACCAAATGGCAGCGAAGTACGATCGACGCTGGAGCAGTTATATTACCAATACGCTGTCATTTCTCCAAGACTGGACGCAGATTTCTCCCCAAGACAAAGTGCTGGATATTGCCTGTGGCACGGGGGAATTTGAACGACTGGTACTGACCCAGCAGCCGATGCAAGAGATAATTGGAGTAGACATTTCCGAAAAGATGCTGGCGATCGCCCGCGAAAAACTGCACGCCGCCTACCCCAACGTTTCGTTTCATTCTGCGTCTGCGACGGCATTACCCTTTCCCGACAATAGCTTTGACGTAGTTGTATCTGCCAGTTCTTTTCACTATTTTGAAGATCCTGTAGCAGCATTGGTGGAGATGAAGCGAGTTTTGAAGCCTAACGGTAGGGTAATCATTCTAGATTGGTGTAAAGATTATCTGCTATGTCGGCTCTGCGATTTGGTGTTGAAGTTTTTTGACCCAGCTTACCAGCAGTGTTACACCGAAACAGAGTTTCATCACTTGCTGGAGCTAGCAGGCTTTGACATCCACCGCGCGACAAAATTCCGCTTTAATATCGTCTGGGGAATGATGATAGCGACAGCCACGCCCCGCCATAATTAGTCGAGTGTCGATCCCATTATTATTATTAATACTGCTGTAATCTTGTCACAACAGCGAGGGGTTCTTCGTCTTATAGGTAAGTATTGCCTGTCTTTTAAGGACGAAACACTTTCTCATGAAGTTACTCGAAGTCCAATCTAGCGTTCGCCTGGAGCGATCGGTTTCTCGCAGTCTTAGCCACGAGTTTGTCCAAGCTTGGCAGATGAATCATTCTCATGCTCAGCACAAGATGCGGGATGTTGGCACGAATCCTCCGGCTCATCCTACAGAATTATGGACACAAGCCAATTACACTCCTCCAGAGGCTCGAACTTTAGAAATGGTTGGGGTTTTATCTCACTCAGAGCAACTGATTGCAGAATTACTTTGGGCAGATTGCTTGTTGCTGGGAGTACCAATGTATAATCTCAGCGTGCCGTCTAATTTCAAGGCTTATTTGGACAATGTTGTTCGCGTCGATCGCACCTTTGCCTTCGATTGCGAGACATTTACGCTTCAAGGACTGGCTACAGGCAAGAAAGCGTTAGTCATTACCCCAAGTGCAGGAGATTACGCCCCAGGTACACCAATGGCGAAGTTTGATTTTTGCGAACCGTACCTGCGAGCAATTTTAGAGTTTATTGGCATCGCTGACGTGACAGTTATTACTGTACCAAACCAATTCATGCCAGATGAAATTCGCCACCAGCAAATTGAAACAGCGCGAACTAAACTTATGGCTTTAGCAGCTACTTGGTAACTGATGAATCGATTAGAGATTTTTAACCAGTATCGACCTTTGCTCTTGGCGATCGCTTATCGTATGCTTAGCAGTGTTGCGGATGCTGAAGATATGGTACAGGAAGCATGGTTGCGATGGCAAACAGCAGAAGCAACGGTGCGATCGCCCAAATCCTATCTTTCCCAACTCATTGCTCGTTTGTGTATCGATCGCCTGCGCTCAGCCCGCGTCCAACGAGAAAGGTATATTGGTGCATGGCTGCCAGAACCATTAATTACCCAAGAATTTTCTCATCCTGCAAAGCAAGTCGAGCTAGCCGAATCGCTCTCATTTGCGTTTTTAACCTTGTTAGAATGCTTGTCTCCCACAGAACGAGCGATTTTCCTACTGCGCGAGGTATTTGACTATGACTACGCTGAGATTGCCAAAATCGTTGGGAAAAGCGTTCCTAATTGTCGTCAAATTGTCCGTCGCGCTCGCCAGCATCTTGCTTTACGTAGACCTAACGTGACTGCATCCATTCAACAACAGGAAGCATTGGTCGAGCAGTTCCTAGAAAGCTGGGATCGAGGGGACTTGCACGGACTGATTGTATTGATGTCGGAAAATATCACCTTTTGGTCAGATGGAGGCGGGAAGGTTACGGCAGCTTTAACTCCCCTACACGGTCGGCAGAAAGTTGCTCGTTTCCTAATTGCCATTCGTCGCAGCTCGTTGCTACCAGCATTTACTGCTAGCTTGCTGCAAATCAACGGTCGAGCGGGAATCGTTAACTACATAAATGGTTCTCCAACCGGAGTCTTTACCTTTAGTTTTGCCGATCGCTATATCCAATCTATTTTTGCTGTTGTAAATCCAGAGAAGCTGAGAGCGATTCATCCATCATATTGAGTAAAGTAGAGAAAAAATGCATAGAAGAGTAGAGTCCCATCAACAAGCACCTCAAACCACGGGTCAAACGGTTAGACGTTGGGCGCATTTGTATGATGCAGTTGTCGGCTTAGTGGCACTAGGGAAAGAGCGGGATATTCGAGAAATGACGGCTCAAATCGCAGGGCTAAAACCGAGCGACAAAGTGCTGGATGTAGGTTGCGGTACTGGCAGTCTGGCGATCGCAGTTAAGACGCGAGTTGGAGCGACGGGTGAGGTGTATGGGATTGACGCTTCTCCAGAAATGGTAGAGGTGGCGAGACGTAAAGTCTCTCAAATCGGTGTAGATGTCGCTTTTCAGGTGGGACTAATTGAGAATATTCCTTTTCCCGATTGTACGTTCGATGTTGTACTCAGTAGCATGATGCTGCACCACTTGCCAGGAGACGACCTGAAACGCCAAGGATTTGCCGAAATGTACCGCGTTCTCAAACCAGGTGGCAGCTTGTCGATCGTCGATATTGAACCACCTGCCAGCCCTTTGCTACGAATTCTACACCCGATACTACTCGTCCACTTTTGGGTGAGAATCAAATTGCAAGATTACCAGGCTGTCATGGAAGCGACTGGTTTTACGGAAATTGAAGTGGGAAAGACTGGTTATGGTGGACTTGCTTTCATCCGAGGCAGAGCAAGTAAGTCTTAAAGGTACTGCAACAATAGGGCAGCGATGTAAACCAAGAGGATAAAACAACGAAGTTCGTCCAATACTTCCCAGTTTGACAAGCCACCTGCGATCGCGTCCTACAGACTAAATTCCTGCTTCAGCTGAGTGACCCAAGTTTTGATGCGCTCGTCTGTTAAATCTGATTGATTATCTTCATCTAATGCCAGACCGACAAATTTCCCATCGCGTAAGGCTTTAGAATCAGTAAATTCGTAACCATCTGTAGACCAATAGCCGACTGTTTCGCCACCTCGTTCGACAATTTTTTCTTCTAATATGCCCATAGCATCCTGGAAAGTGTTGGGATAGCCTACTTGGTCGCCTTCACCAAAATAGGCAACTTTTTTACCGCTGAAATCAATGGTATCTAATTCGTCAAAAAAGTCTTCCCAATCGCTTTGCAGCTCGCCAACATTCCAAGTAGGGCAGGCAACCGATGATGATGTAGTTATAGCCTTCAAAATCGCTGGCTTCAGCCTTGGAAATGTCATTTAAATCAACGACGTTATCTCCACCAAACTCTTTCTGAATTATTTCTGCCGCTGTTTGCGTGTTGCTGGTTTGAGTTCCAAAAAATAAACCAATTTTAGTCATTTCTTCTCCTCATTAGAACTAAAACTAATTTAAATTCTCTACCCAACTGGAGAGTCAAGAGGATAAAAAAAAACTGGTGACGAAGTTTTGAAACATGAAACAGTTAGTGCTTGATTGAAAGAAGCACTAATTGTAAAATCGCATTTATTACTGTTTCAGCACGATTTTTCAGGTTGACGTAGCAGACTGGCAGAGCGATCGCCAGGAAATAAAGAAGATCGAGAATATGCCTACGACTTTCTAACTATTCAGTCTTGAAGTATTTCACAACTCAAGTCATATTCAGCTTTTAGGTGAAAGAGAAAACTTGAGATTCTAATGCAGAAGTCCTTGTCTATGCACGTTCAATAATCGGGCAAATCGTCCCTTCAGGATTTTCCGGTATAGTCTGCCAACCAGAGAGTAGTCCTGTTAACTCTAGCTTGAGAATCTGTAGCTGCTGAATTTGTTGCTCGATTTGGGAGATTTTATCTTCTAGCTTTATTTGGATGTGTTCGCACGGTAGCTCGCCGCGATCGTGAATCTCTAAAAAATCTTTAATTTCTGCTAGACTTAACCCCAGTCTCTGCGCTCGTTTAATAAAGTTCAACCGAGCTAAAACATCAGAACTGAATATTCTAAATCCACCTTCCGTTCTCCCCGATGTTTTGAGTAGACCTAACTCTTCATAATAGCGAATTGTTTTGATTGGTACGCCACTTTCCTTAGCAACTGAACCAATTAATTTTGTTTGTTCTTGAACTAACATATTCAACTCCTCTGCTCGTAAACTCAGTCACCTCTATTTTAAACTCTCTATCTGACTGGAGAGGCAAGAGTATAGGCAATAAAGGGAGCAGGGAGCAGGTAGTAGGGAATCCACGTATGAACGTGTCAATGGAAGTAAGGACTCCAATTGTCTCGTACTAAATATCTCAATATAATTCTTTTTATGCAAATTAAGCTTCAAACCCACAACTAAAGTTGTTGATGTTCTCCCCTGCTCCCTACTCCCTGCTCCCTATTTATGGGCAGATGCTTTCCCATTGTTGTCAACGCTGGATGCCCGTACTGTGATAGGAGAATTGGCTGCTTGAACTTCTAGAGCGCCTCGAAACATATTCATGCCACAGGTAAACTCATATTTGCCAGGTTTGTCGGGCGTGAACTCAATCGGCGTAACTTTGTTCAAAGGTAGTTCCTGGGCAATATGAAAGTCAGGAAAACGGACTTCTTCAAGGCAACTGCTAGGATCTTTACGGTAGAAGTTGAGTCGCACTGGTTCACCTGCATTGACCACAACCCGACTCGGTTCGTATCCACCATCAACAGCAATATCGATTTCCTGAATCCCCCGATCTGTCTTGGCTTTTTGCGATTTAGGCTTGCTCAGCAGAAACCACCATAGCTCTAGCCCAATTAATCCTAAACCACCAACCGTAACTGCACCTTTTAACCATAAGGGTTGTTCGATGCGCTCAAACTGACTGGTGCTCTCTGACTCGGAATGTTGTATTCCTTCATGCGGCATTTGTGCTACTGCTTGACCCGAAGCAATTCCTAAAGCCAATCCCAAACTGGCAATACTACCGACGATGGCGCTTTTATTCATCATTGGAAAACCTCCTAGATAATCACTCCCCAAATTGCTCCCAACAGAAATCCAAATCCTGCTAATGTAAAGAAAAATGTTGTTTTCTTCAGCATCGTTATTTCCCCTTTCTTAGTGATGCGATTGCCGCTGGCACTGCGCTCCGCGCAATCGCGCTTCAACTGATTTTTGGCTGGAAGTTACGCAGACGTAGTGCATTTGTCACTACGGAGACAGAACTAAATGCCATCGCCGCACCTGCAATAATCGGACTGAGCAACCAACCGAAGAAAGGAAAGAGAATCCCTGCGGCAATTGGAATCCCAGCCACGTTGTAGATGAAAGCAAAAAACAGATTTTGTCTGATATTGCGAATCGTGGCACGCGAAAGTTGAATTGCCGTGACAATCCCTTGTAAGTCACCAGAAATTAGCGTAATGTCGCTAGCGGCGATCGCCACATCCGTACCCGTGCCAATGGCAACGCCGACATCCGCTTGTGCTAGGGCTGGTGCATCGTTAATTCCGTCTCCTACCATTGCCACAACCTTGCCTTCTGCTTGAAGGTTCTGTACTTGAGTGGCTTTTTGGTCGGGACGAACTTCAGCAAAGACTCGTTTAATCCCTACTTCACGGGCAATAACTTCTGCCGTGCGGCGGTTGTCACCCGTCAGCATCACTACCTCTAATCCCATCCGTTGCATCGTGCGGATGGCTTGAGTTGAAGATGGTTTCACGGCATCGGAAATGCCCATAATTCCCTGTACTGTGCCATCGATCGCAATCCAGATGACTGTTTTCCCCAAATACTCCAAGCGATCCCACTGTTGTTGCAATTGGCTGGTATGAATGCCCAATTCATTCATCCAACGATGAGTACCGATTTGGATTAGTCGGTCAGATACATAGCCTTGCACACCGCTACCTGCAACTGCTTCAAACTCCCGTACTTCTGTTGGTTCAACTCCCTGCGATCGGGCATATTGCACTACTGCTTCAGCTAAGGGATGCTCGGAATTGCGTTCGACGGATGCCGCTAGGCGTAAAAGTTTTAACTCGTTGCTATTTGCCGTACCATTGACACTTACAAAGTCCGTTACAGTCGGCTTACCTTGGGTAATCGTACCCGTCTTGTCGAGAACGATCGCTTGTAGTTTGTGCGCTAGCTCTAGGCTTTCTGCACCTTTAATCAGAATGCCATTTTCTGCGCCTTTCCCCGTACCAACCATAATCGAAGTTGGTGTAGCCAAACCCAAGGCACAGGGACAGGCAATAATCAACACCCCCACTGTGGTAATCAACGCCATCGTCACGTTGCCCATGATGTTGAACCAGATGATAAAGGTAGCGATCGCGATCGCTATTACCGCAGGTACAAACCACCCCGTCACTTGGTCTGCTAACCGTTGAATTGGTGCTTTGGACCCTTGAGCTTGCTGCACGAGCTTGACAATTTGCGCTAAAAATGTATCTTTGCCGACTCGTGTTGCCTTGAACTGAAAGCTTCCGGTTTTATTGAGCGTGGCTCCAATGACTTCATCACCAGGCTGCTTTTTCACGGGAACGCTTTCACCCGTTACCATCGACTCATCAATCGTAGAAGCACCATTCACAATTTCTCCATCGACGGGAATCTTTTCCCCAGGACGCACCAGAATGATATCACCCAAAACAACTTCGGCAATAGGAACATCCATTTCTCGCCCGTTGCGAATCACCCGCGCCGTCTTTGCCTGCAAGCCCATAAGTTTGCGAATCGCTTCTGAAGTTTGCCCCTTGGCACGGTTCTCTAGAAGTCGTCCCAGCAAGATTAAAGTAATGATGACCGCTGCGGCTTCGTAATAAACATCCGGTCTGAGTCCTTGAGCGATAAACCAGCCAGGAAAGAAGGTGGGGAAGAGGGAATATAAGTAAGCCGCACCCGTACCGATCGCCACTAATGTATCCATCGTAGCGGTATGGCGCTTGAGAGCTTTCCAGGCATTGACGAAGAATGATGCACCGCACCAGAACTGTACGGGAGCGGTTGACACCAGCTGGAGCCAGGGATTGTGCAGCCACACGGGAATGAAGGGGATAGACAGCCCCGTCATGGCAGGCAACGATCCAATAACTAGAGTGGCACTGATAATACCACTGACCCACACCTTGCGGGTTAAGGCGCGATTTTCCATCTGCCGCGTCTGACGTTCTATATCGTCTTCTGCTGCCAACACGTCTTCTTGCATCGGTTGAGCGGAATATCCAGCCGCATCAACTGCATTTTGCAGCGTTGCCACGTCTGTCTTTTGAGGATCGTATGTAACTGTGGCTTGTTCGGCTCCAAAGTTAACACTGGCATGGCTCACCCCAGGAACAGAGCGAATGGCATCTTCAATGTTGTTCGCACAAGAGGCACAGCTCATGCCTCTTAGTTTCAGCGTCAAGTTATCCATAATTGCTTTTCATTGGTAACTGGTAACTAGTTGCTGCTTAAGCTGCGGGATAGCCAACAGATGCGATCGCCGCTTTAATTTCCGCTTCTTCTCGCTGCGTATCGATCCTGACTATTTTCGTTTTTGGGTCTGCTTCTACTTTTGCTGTGGTATCGACACTTCTAATTGCCTTAGTCACAGTATTTACACAAGCAGCACAGGCAAGTTTAGGAACTTTCAGTTGTAGTGACATTTGCTGACTCCATGAAGTAACTAGATCTATTGTGAATTCTCTAGTCAACTGGAGAGTCAAGAGGGAAATACAATTTTGTTTTTTTACTTCTAGCAGCTGCAATCGCTTCTAGGAGCGATCGCTCCATATAGCAATTCCCTCCTTAAAAACTAAGGAGGGTTATATGCTACCTAAAGGGTTGTTTGAAATTGATTAAGCTATACCTGCAACGCTAGCAACCTTACGGTATTCCTCAACGGCACGCCGACAAGCTTGAGCGCATTTTTGACAATGGGGGCTATCTTTGTGCTTCTCGCATTCAGTGGCACATGCTTCACAGATTTCGATACACGAGCGAACAATCTGAGGAATAAAGCGCGAACCACGGCTCATGTAAGCAGCAGAAGTCCAGCAAATGTCTGCACAATCGCGGCAGAGGCGAGCGCATTCTGGCATACTACCGAGACACGCATCTTCGCAGTGTTCGCACTCATAGGCGCAGTGAACGGCAGCATCTACAATCGATTGGTAATCTTGATGCGGCATGGGAACTCTCCTAGCACTTAAGTATTAACTTCACGATCGAGCTTAGAGTCTCTAGTCAGATGGAGAATCAAGGCAAGCGAGTACTACTAGAGACAGATTCTGGTACTCGTGGTAATGCGTCTGCCCATCCAAGGAGCAGACGGCAAAGTCAGTTATTTACGCAGCCATAGCTGTAGCCATTTGACGGCAGGACTCGGCGCAACGGCGGCAGGACTGAGCGCAACGCTTGCAGTGGTCGTGGTCGTGCTTTTCGCACTCAGCCGCACAGCGATCGCAAGCCTCGGCACAGACGCGGCATAACTGACCGTGGAGGTCGGAGTTACGGGACATAAAACGAGCGCAGATATCGCAAGTGTCAGCACAATCGCGGCACAGCTTGATACATTGAGCCATCATTTGTACCATGTCGCTATCTAAGCAAGCAGTGGCACAATTTTCACACTCGCGCAGGCAATCCAGACAAGCTTGAATGCATGTGTCAAGTAAGGATTGGTGAGATTGAGCTGTTGTCATAAGTTTCCTCCGAAAGCTTTAAAAACAAAATGAAGCAGTCATTATGCTTCTGTAGCTTCACTTTAGAAACTGGCAAACGCGCTCGCGTCTCTCTAATGGCATGGAGCGAATTTCTTACTGTAGAGATACAGCGATTTCATCCAAATTTCATCTCCATGTGCATATCTGTTTTTAGCTAATACACGATTGCGAAGATTTCACGCTAATTTCATTTCCATGTGGGAACCTGGAGATATAAGAATAATGAATAACGGGTGTTAGCAAGAAGAAGACATTAACTTAATTACCACTTTTGTATGACTAATACACGTTCTAAAAGCATTACTAATAAAAAAGCTATTGCTCTACTGGTAGCTACTACTATAGTCATTATATTCCTACCAGGATTAACCGATCGCATTGCCAATTTCTTTTCTGCTCTTACCTTAAGAACCACCAATACTGTCACTGCACCCAAGCTAAAGCAAGCCGTTCAAATCTACGGCAAGCCAGAACAGCTAGGTAACGGAGTTATTCGCTCCTTTATCACGCTTGATGCTACCATTTTTCGTTAGTTAGGCTACAAATAGAAGGAGGAGTGACGTAGGAGTAGCAGACAATCATGGCACGTCCCTTGAAGTTAGAGATTGCTGAGAGTGAAGACGAACTCAAAGCCTTATTGAGACGACAAAAAACGGCTCAAGGCAAAGAACGAGTGCAAGCGATTTATCTGCTCAAACTCGGACGAGTTAAGAGTGTGAGTGAATTAGCAATTGTCTTGGGACGGAACCGAGTCACAGTGCAGGAATGGCTAGCTGCCTATCGACATGGTGGTATGAAAGGCTTACTCACGCGCCGACGGCAACCAGGACGGCAAGGGACGATTCCCTCATGGGCAGTCAAAGCGCTACAAAAACGCCTGGCTGACCCCAAAGGATTTCGCAGTTATGGGGCGGTGCAGCAATGGTTGTCCGACAGCTTGGGTGTAGATGTCTCCTATATGGCGGTTTATCGATTAGTACATGGCAAGTTGAGAGCCAAGTTGAAAGTAGGCAAACGACAAAGCACTGAACAAGACCCTGAACGATTGCAGCAATTCAAATCCGAGCTGGCAGGTAACTTAAATTTATTAAAACAGGTTTTTGCTGTGCCACACAGCAGCCAGCCGCGCCGGATTCGGTACTGGTGTCAAGATGAAACCCGTTGGAGCCTAACTACCATTTGTCGTCGGTTGCTCAGTGCGGTTGGAGTCAAACCGATAGGCAATATGCAATGGGTATGTGAGGGGTTTTGGCTGTATGGAGTGGTCGAACCGCTTTGTGGCGAACAGTTTTTCTACGAGTTTTCACATTTGGACAGCGTATGTTTTCAACAGTTCCTGCATTTGTTCGCCCAACAGTATCCGGATGAGTTTCATATTTGGCATCTTGACCGCGCATCAGCACACATAGCCAAACGGATTCAACCACCTGCGAATGTCTTATTGTTGTTTCAACCGAGTTATTGTCCAGAACTCAATCCAATTGAACGTTTGTGGCAGCATCTCAAGGATTCACTTAGTTGGCAGTTGTTTGCCGATGTGCCAGCCTTAAGAACCACAGTGCGGCAACGCTTAACACAATTGACTCAGGAAGTAGTCAAATCCTTAACTGGTTGGGATTATATTTTAGATGCGCTTTTTGTCGCCGGAATTTCATAAAACGGTAGCTAAGAAAAATCCCTCCACAATTGACGTTACTTTTACTAAGGAAGCACTGTCGAATCTACCAGCAACACCCCGCGAATACGAGCTTTCGCTACCGCCAGAAGCTTCTGCTTCAGCATTTCGCTATGTTGTCATCACATGGAATCCGCAAGGGCATCAACCGCTTGACATATACAATCCTCCTCATTTTGACTTTCACTTCTACTCGCTGGGTGCTGAGGAACGAAAGAAAATCACGGCAAATGGGGACGATTTGATAAAGGTATACAAGGCACCCTTAAAGAAATCACTCCCAACAGATTACATTCCAGAGCCTACCAATGCTGCTCTTGGAGAAGGAAGGCATTGGGTTGACAGCAAATCGTCAGAATTTCGGGGCTTACCCTTCACTAAGACGTTCATTTACGGAACATACAATGG
The DNA here is from genome assembly GCF_000317125.1 of Chroococcidiopsis thermalis PCC 7203. Classification (GTDB taxonomy): domain Bacteria; phylum Cyanobacteriota; class Cyanobacteriia; order Cyanobacteriales; family Chroococcidiopsidaceae; genus Chroococcidiopsis; species Chroococcidiopsis thermalis. The sequence goes on along the minus strand of NC_019699.1, from coordinate 53,919 downwards.
AGAAATAGTCTTTGGAGAACCAATGCTGACCAAATCTTGGTTAGAAACACAACCGAATTTTACCGAAGCTATAAAACTTCCAGAAGCATATTCTAAGAGTGCCTACTATCCCACTTCATATAGCGTTAAATACGATCGAACGCAGCAAGCATATACCGTGTCTCTCGATCGATTGATGTTTCGCCCTTCAAAATCTTTTGAGGACAAGATTTAAGCGGTCGTCCACAGAAGACGAGCGCAGCTCTTTTTGGTAGAAAAGCATAAGCTTCAAGACAAGCAAAAAGGCTGAAGTTTACATCTTCAATGATGAAATACTTTTTACTTGAGTTGGCGATGAAGCTGATATTACTTTCTAAAATCCAAATTCTTGCTTCAGCTGAGCGACCCAAGTTTTGATGCGCTCGTCTGTTAAATCTGATTGATTATCTTCATCTAATGCCAGACCGACAAATTTCCCATCGCATAAGGCTTTAGAATCAGTAAATTCGTAACCATCTGTAGACCAATAGCCGACTGTTTCGCCACCTCGTTCGACAATTTTTTCTTCTAACATACCCATAGCATCTTGGAAAGTATCGGGATAGCCTACTTGGTCGCCTTCGCCAAAATAAGCCACCTTCTTACCTGTGAAGTCGATGTTGTCAAGCTCGTCATAGAAGTCTTCCCAGTCACTTTGCAGCTCGCCAACATTCCAAGTAGGGCAACCAACAATGATATAACTATAATTATTAAAATCATTTGGTTCAGCCTTGGAAACATCATTTAAGTCAACAACGCTATCTCCACCAAACTCTTTTTGAATTGTTTCTGCCGCAGTTTGCGTGTTGCTGGTTTGAGTTCCGTAAAACAAACCTATCTTTGCCATTATTCTTCCTCCCTTCTAGTTGGTTAGAACTATTTGTACCGTAATCCGCAAACACAATTGTAAATCTCTCTTCATTGTTTACGTACTTGATAAATAAATACTTCCTCCATAAGAGGGAGTAGATTTTAAAATGAATTGCGAGGAAAAAGACAAGCAAGATACTTCTATTGTTTCAAACCTTTATGCAGAACTAGCTGGCGCTATTGCAATGAAATTCAAAACGTTTATTTTCTACTTTAAAAAATTATGTATGTGCATTTCATCGCTTTCTTACACGGGTATGTTTTCTATCTTTCGATAGATAAAGATTTCATGCTAATTTCATCCTGATATGCCTAGCTATTTTGAAGTCTCACTTATTAGGAATTTCATACTCATTTCATTTCTTAGTGAAAAAATTAAGTATAGAAGAACCTATCGCTGGTAGAAACTTGCCAGTAAGATTGTTATGGGCTTTGATTACGACCTATTTATAATTGGTGCAGGTCCTGGAGGCATTGCGGCTGCTAGACGTGCTGCTGAATACGGTGCCCGCGTAGCAATTTCAGAACGCGATCGAGTAGGTGGCACTTGTGTTGTTCATGGCTGTATTCCTGAGAAACTAATGGTCTATGCTGCTAGTTTCTCCCATGTTTTTGAAGATGCTGACGAATATGGATGGGGCAAAGTTCATCGCCGCGTCAATTGGGATCGATTTATGGCGGCTAAAGACCGAGCGATCGAGCATTTGAGTCAGTTGCATATTCAGCATCTTCAAGAAGCAGGAGTTGAACTGATTTACGGAAATACCAAGTTTTTAGATGCTAGTACTTTGGATATTGAAGGACGCAAAGTTACTGCTGACAAAATTTTGATTGCCGTAGGCGGGGAAGCTGTTAAGCCGAACGTACCAGGAATCGAATATGCTATTACATCGCGGCAGATGTTTGAACTCAAGCAGCAACCAGAGCATATAGCCATTATCGGCAGCGACCAAATCGCCGTGAAGTGTGCTGGGAGTATGAATGGTTTAATTTCAAAAGTCACTTTAGTCATACCTGAAGACCGCATTCTACCAGGTCGAGATGAAACTCTTCGTACTACCGTTCAAGAAAGCATGACAAAGAACGGTATTCAAATTTTTTGCAATACAAAAGTCAAAAAAATTGAACGAGTACGAGATAGTTTACGTTTGAGTTTGTCAGGAGACGATCGAGACACTATAACTGTAGATACCGTTCTTTGTGTTATGGGTCGCGTCCCTAATTTAAGCGGTCTCGATCTGGAGAAGGCAGGCGTTGCAGTCAATCGAGGAGCGATCGCTGTAGACGAGTACAGCTATACCAACAAAGCAAATATCTATGCAGTCGGAGATTGTACGAACCGTCCCCACTGGACTCCAGTTGCTATTGCTTCCGGTCGCGCTTTTGCCGATACCGTCTTTGGCAAACAACCTCGTACTGTAAGTTTTGAGTGCATTCCCTCAGCAGTTTCTTCTCAACCCGAAGCTGCTACTGTAGGTTTGACTGAAGTGGAGGCACGGGAAAAATTTGGGGAAGCTGTATGCTGCTATTCTCAAAGATTTCAACCCCTTTTCGACAGTATTGCCGAACCGGAACAGAAAACTCTAATCAAATTAGTGGTAGAGCGCAACACAGATCGAGTGTTGGGCGCTCACATGGTAGGTGAGTATGCTGCCGAGATTATTCAATGTCTTGGACTTGCCATTCGCACGGGTGCGACCAAGAAAGACTTTGATGCCACAATTGGCATTCATCCCTCGGCTGCGGAAGAGTTTTTCACCCTACGCTAATTGTTACTACTGCGTGAACTACGTTCAGCTAGAACTCATCAGATGTAGAAAATCCGATCCAGCTAATTTAAAGGTAAATATGCGTTTTAAACCAGTTTTATGGATAGTGACGTTTGCACTAACTCTGGGACTAGTACTCTTAACGCCCCAGTTGGGAATAAGTCAAAATTTACCTAACACTCAAGAGAGCGATCGCAATTCCATTGCCCAAAACTCTCCTTCATCTCAGCCTGTAACAAACTCAAAAATGCCTGGGATGAATATGTCTGGCGCGAATGAGGCGACTCTTAAAAGCCCTGCATTAATTGATTTCGTTCTCATCGTTTGGTTCAGCCTGACAGCTCTTTCAGTAGTCTACGTAGCTTGGGATGCATTCACCAGTAATCCTGAGTTAACAGTAATGAAGTGGGGATGGCTGTTGGTGACTCTCTACACGGGTGCGATTGGTGCGGCGCTGTACGTTCTGTCCTGTCAGGAACCAGAACCGATGCAGCATGAAGAGTTTGTCAAACCTCTGTGGAAACAAACCTTGGGTTCGACGATTCACTGTTTGGCAGGTGACGCAACGGGAATCATTGTCGCTGCGGCAATTACAATGACGCTCGGACTCCCGATGTGGCTCGATGTTATCTCCGAGTATGTTTTCGGCTTTGCCTTTGGGCTGTTTGTGTTTCAATCTCTATTTATGAGAGATATGCTAGGCGGCTCGTACCTCAAAGCCGTTCGGCGTTCTTTCATACCGGAATGGCTCTCCATGAATGCGGTGATGGCAGGCATGATTCCAGTGATGGTGATTTTGATGAGCCGCGACATGACCGCAATGGAGGCAACCTCGATCCGTTTTTGGGGTGTCATGTCTCTTGCAACTCTAGTGGGATTTGTCGTTGCTTTTCCAGTCAATATGTGGCTTGTAGCAGTGGGTTTAAAACATGGCATGGGTACTGTGAGGGTATTGGGTAGAGGCGGTCATAGTTTGGCTGCTGAGACAGAACGGATTGCCGCAACCAAGGAGCGAAGTACCTGCACCTAATACTTCTACACATCAAGTTATGAAAGGAATGTAAGTATGAAAACCCACAAAAATCGGGATATGAATTCGTCTGCTGCTAATTCGCACGCAGGTATGACGATGAAATCTAAAGCGACGCGATCGCAACTTTTGGCTGTAACGCTATTGACATTAATAGCACTAGTATTTGGCATTCTGATCGCCGCACTCTACGGTAACTTTACAATGAGTGCTAGGAATATGCAGCAAGGATCGATGCCTCAAATGGATATGGGCAACCAATCTGCGTCTGGGATGAACGCGGGCGAGCGGTCTATACCTGGGATGGATATGGGTAGTCAGAAATCTCCAGCACCAGTGTCATCGCTAGCACCTACACCTATGAGTAGCGTTACTCAGATGAATGGTCTAGTCATGCCACCTGGAACGATCATGACTGCCGATACGAGCATGGAAGCAATGAAAGACATGGCAGCAGTAGATCTGACAAAGATAGCCTACACTGCTCCTGTTGATACACGGGGCGATCGAACTCTAACGCCCAAACTAGAGAACGGTGTGAAGGTCTTTAACCTCGACGTTTCTTTAATCAAGTGGAATATTCTGCCGGATGTTCAAGTAGCTGCTTATGCCTTCAACCGTCAAATTCCAGGACCGCGTATTCGGGTAACTGAGGGCGATCGCGTGCGAATTGAAGTTAAAAATAATTTGCCCGAACCAACTACAGTTCACTGGCATGGCATGATTCTACCCAACAATATGGACGGTCCAGCCGATATTACCCAAAAGCCAATTGCACCAGGCGCGAGCTATACCTACGAGTTCGCTGTCAAGCAAGCAGGCACGTATTTTTACCACTCGCACAAGGATATAGACCGCCAGCAAACACTAGGAATGTACGGTGCGTTGATTGTCGATCCCAAGAATAAACCCAAAACTCTCGCTTACGACCGAGAGGTTGTAGTTCAAATTCAGGAGTGGACTGTCAAGCAAGGCTATACCTTTCCAGCCATGCCAATGGAAGGATTGCTACCGAACTTTTTCACAATCAACGGCAAAGCCTATCCCGAAACGGAAACCATCAATGCTAAGGTGGGCGAGAAAATCCGTTTCCGCTTTATTGGTTCAAATAACGCTTTCATCCATCCCATGCATATTCATGGTGGTCCATTCAAGATTGTCGAGGCAGACGGAAATCCCGTACCTGTTGCTGCCCAAATTGAAAAAGACACTATTAATGTAGCTCCAGGCGAGCGCTACGATGTAATTTGGACGGCACGCAACAAAGGTAAGTGGTTGCTGCATTGTCACATCGCTCATCATGCGACAAATGACAACGTTGAGGTAAAAGGTGCAGGGGGATTAACGATGCTTGTCAACGTGACCTGAACTAGGAAAGCCAAACTCATGCTGAGTTAGTCACAGTCGCCCAAGATAGATAAAATAGCTGAACTCATTCGGCTTCTGACAAGGCGATTGTATTGAGATTGCAACTACAATAACGTTAATTTTTTAGCAATCTTAAACCACTGAGAGTGACAAGCACGGTAGAACCCTCGTGTCCAATCACGCCGAGTGGCAGGGTAATGTGACTGATAAAGTTTGCAGTCAATAACAGCACGATGAAACTGAGAGCGAACGCAATGTTTTGCTTTACAACACGCTCAGAGCGGCGACCCAAACGAATTGCAGTCACTAGCCGTTCTAGACGGTCTGCCATCAAAACGATATCGGCAGTATCCAGCGCCACATCACTGCCTGCGGTTCCCATAGCAATTCCAACCGAGGCTTGAGCCAGCGCCGGAGCATCGTTGATCCCATCTCCAACCATTGCCACTGTTTGATATCGTCGTTGTAGCGATCGCACCACGTCCACTTTATGTTCGGGAAGAAGTTCGGAGTACACTTGGTCGATACCAATTTCTCTAGCGATACTGCGGGCAGTGCGCTCGTTGTCCCCCGTCAGCATCACAATTTCCTGAATCCCCAATTGTTTTAATCGAGCGATCGCGTTTTTTGCCTCTGGACGAACCGTATCTGCCACCGCGATCGCTCCTAGAGGTTCCCCCGCATAGGCAACCCAGACTACCGTTTTTCCTGCCTCTTCCAACTGCTGCGCCGATGCAATCAGCCAGTCTGACCAGCCGTTCACCCGCTCTCGGACAAAAGCTGCCTTGCCAACCAGTGCCTGTTTTTGACCGATTTCCCCCGTAATTCCCTGCCCTGCATGAGCTTGAACGTTCGTCGCTTGCTTCCATTCCACTCGTTGCTGTCGAGCATACTGGAAAATTGACTCGCCGATCGGATGTTCGGACAAGCTCTCCAGCGCCGCCGCCACTTGTAGCAATTGAGTTTCAGCCTTTGGCATCGCTATGACTTCAACTACTTGGGGTTTACCCATCGTTAGCGTTCCAGTTTTGTCAAAGGCGATCGCTCGAACTCGCCCAATTAGTTCTAACTGAGCGCCATTCTTAAACAAAATCCCCTGTCTTGCCCCATTTGCAATCCCCGATAGCAATGTTGGCATAATCGCTGCCATCAGCGCACAGGGAGAGGCAACGACTAGAAAAATCAAGGCGCGATAGATAGTTGTTTCCCAACTCCAGCCCCAGAAAAAGGGCGGTAAAATAGCCAGCAGAATGCCTGCAATTACAATCGCCTTGGCGTAACCCCGCTCAAACCGTTCGATAAACTGCTGAGATGGAGGTGTTTCGGTCTGTGCCTGCTCGACGAGGCGAATCACTCGCTGAATTAAGCTACTTTCGGGTGGCTGGTGAATCTTCAGTTTTAGAACGCCGTTGCCGTTAATCGTCCCAGCAAAGACTTCATCGCCTACCGTTTTCTCAACAGGCATCGATTCTCCAGTAATCGGAGCCTGGTTGAGAGTACTAAAGCCTTCAACGATCGCACCATCGGTTGGAACTAGTTCTCCAGGTTTGACCAACACTTCATCACCGATTTGAAGTTGGGCGATCGCCACCGACTGCTCTCGTCCATTTCGCAGCACTCGTGCAACATCCGAAGTCAAATTCATCAGGCTGCGGATACTCCTCTCGGTTCGCTGCATTGCATAGCCTTCTAACGCACCACTAATTGAGAAAATCAGAATTAAGATCGCTCCATCTACAATCAGGTTGTACTCCTGCCGCCATAATCCCAGACCTGCCGCTCCTAAAGCTGCCACAATCATTAATAGATCTACATCGAGTTCTTTTTCTTGAAAAAGAGTGGTTAAGCCTTCACGAGCGCTTTCATAGCCCCCAATGACATAGGCAGCAGGAAGAATCAACAGTGCCAGTCCCAGCCAATCGGATTGCAGCGCCAGCCATCCCAGTAGGACAAGGACACCGCAGAGCATGGCGGCGATCACCTCTGGATGCTGCTTGAGGAAAGCAGGACGAGGAATTGTCAGTGAGGACATAGGGCAATTGGGAGAAATTAAATCGCTCTTCTACCTTAAACTTTGACATTAATGGCAATGTCAAGGTTTTCATCTAGACTAGAGACATGAAAAGGCAGGATTTAACGATTAAACAACTGACAGAAGCGGTGGGGAATGGCATTACGCCTCGAATGGTGCGGCACTACCACACCTTGGGGCTGTTGCCCCAACCTCAACGTTCAGCCAGCAACTATCGCCTTTATACTCAACGTGACGTGCAGCAACTGCGGCAGGTGGTGGCGTTAAAGCAGCAGGGTTTTCAGCTCTCCCACATTCAGCAACTACTCAAAAGCGATTTAGAAACCGAAGTCGATTCAACGGCGATCGCGCAACTACAACAGCAATACCACACCATCATCCAGCAGTTAGCTCGTCTGCGACAGACCGCCGCCGCACTCGAAGGAGTCTTGGGACGCGATCGCGAATGTCAAACGATCCAGGCAGAAGCCCTTGCCCAATTGAGATTATTGGAAGTTGAAACCCAAAGTGGGGTTGGAGAGTTGGAAAAACTTTGGCATCGCCTAGATGCAGAAACTACTGCCCATCCAGAAGCCTTCCAGGAATCTTTACAGCGTTTGCTACCCAATTTGAGCGACCGTTCCGAGATTGAAGTTGATTTGCTCTCTAAGCTCGTACTCGCGTGTGGCGATGTCAGTTTAGTGCAGTTTGTCAGGCAAAGCCGAGATGCGATCGCTGCGGCTCGCGATGCTCTCAAAACAGGGTGTCAAGTCGTAGGCGATGTTACACCAGTAGTTGCTGCCCTCGACCGAACGCGCTTGGCGCATCTGAAATGTCCGGTTGAAACTCTAATTGCTGACTCACACATCATCAGCGCAGTAGAGGCGGAGCAAGCCTTCTGGAACGACGAACAATGGCAAGAGCGCTTGCAGAAGCTCGCGAATGGCTGTGTCTTGGCGATCGGGTACGCTCCTTCGGTTTTAATGTCTGTCTGCGAATCGATCGAACAAGGTCAGCTTCAACCTGCACTTGTCGTTGCGATGCCGATTGGCTTTAGTCACGCGCCTGCTGCCAAACGACGGTTGATCCGCTCCGGCGTTCCCTACATCACAATCGAGGGAACGTTAGGCGGTGGATTGTTAGCAGCAGTGGCAGTGAATGCGCTTGTGGAATCTACGATCGAGAAACCAGACTGTCATTGCTACTTGTCATCATTGTGAGGTGAGATAGATCGATCGCCTATCTATCAGTCCCCCTTGGTCAATTCTAAAAACCTGGAGCATGTCGATCGGAATGTAGCAGGCTTATTCTTCGTTATCCCAGCGATAAAATTCAGCCAATGCTATTAAAGAATGATTTGCTTTTCCTTGTCAATCAGAAGTTTCAATCTAAACAACCGCAATGGAAGTAATATTGCTACTTTAATTGTGCGAAACTAAGATCCGCTCAACGTTTGGCTCTATAGTTATATTTCGCTACCATCGTTAGCAATACTCTTAGTGACGATCTCTTTGAGTACAATTTATCAGTGCCGTTTCACAATTTTACTGGTGCAAGTGGTGCTAAAACACTCTTCAAAAAAAGCTAAACTCTTTCCTAGTAATAACTCCAAAAAGTTTAAGTGGCAGGCGATAATTGTTGGAATATTAACTCTAGCTTCGCTCATTCTTCTTTGGCAGGTATTTTGGCAACGCAAAATCTCTATTAATAATGGTGAATATATCCCACCAGCCTTGGCAATGACAGGAGGAAACCCTTACATTCGAGCGTTGATGCGGACTATTTCGGCAAGTGAAGCTCAAGATTCTAACCCTTATACTCTACTTTATGGTGGCGAACACTTCTGGGATCTCAACCGCCATCCAAACCGATGTATCACAATTATTTCTGGTCCGCATCAGGGTGAGTGTACGACAGCAGCAGGTCGCTATCAACTTCTGACTTCTACATGGCAGAAGAAAGTTCGGCAGTACCATCCCAAGCACTTGAAAGGAAATACAATTTCTTACAGTTTTGAGCCGGAATTACAAGATCGGGTAGTATATGTATGGCTGAGCGATCGCCATGCTTGGGGAAACGATATTGCCGCCCTTCTCAAGCAAGGAAAACTGGAGCAGGTTTTACAACTTTTGTCCGGTACTTGGACGAGTCTCGGCTACGGTATAGAAAATAATTCAATCACGCCCAGATTAACGTGGATTTATCAGAAAATACTTGCTGAAGAATTGGCTCAAGTAAATTCAGCTTCTATACGGAAAAAGCCAGATATTCGGCACTAAGAAACTATTTGCTTGCCTCAAATGAAAAATAGGATCGTCGCTTCATCAAGCGATTAACACAACTGGGAATGGGATTTGATTCGTTCAACACAGCTTCGGCGTTCTTTGAGAGGATTTGAGGCAATGAACGTGATTCGTAAAGGTCAGGTTCAAGGCTTAAAAAAAGGTGATGTGCGAGCATCAATAGAGATAGAGTTAGTATCTCAACATCTTGGAATTGCACAATAATTGAAAAGGATTTTCTGTCCTCAAATCGTTTTTGCGACACAACCCTATCGAAAGCAGTTGGCATTGTACTATTGCTTCTGGCACTGCTCGATATTTATTTCACTGTTCTATCTACCCGTAGTGGCAACAGCTTGACGGTCGAATGCACTCGGACGCTCGGTTGAATTCCGCTATGTCCCATGACCTTTGGGAATCTACGTCTAGAAGGTAGACTCTACAATGCTATTAACCTAGCAATCATCTTATTCTCTGAGTCGAATGGCACTAAGATAAGCTCAAGAACTTGACATGCAAAGGTTTTACAGTTTTCCTACTTGAGGTAGTCAAAACAGCGCCATCACAATTGGGGAAGCTAAGAATTTCCGACTATTGGTGCTCTAAGCTATCCTGTTGCCTCAGCTCTTACCCGGTAAGGTTTCCACCTTAACTTAGTGCCATTCTTCTCTGAGTCTAAGCCGACGTAATAACATGGCATTAATCGAAACAACAACAGTCGAAACGCTCATGAAGATAGCACCCACCGCTGGAGATAACAAAATTCCGAAGGAATAAGCGACCCCTGCGGCTAAAGGAATGCCAATGACGTTGTAACCCGTTGCCCAAAATAGATTTTGCAGCATTTTATTGTAGGTCGCTTTTGCCAACTTCAATGCATAGGTGGCATCGAGGGGACTACTATTAATTAATACCAAATCTGCGGACTCGATCGCGACATTGGTTCCAGCCCCGATCGCGAGTCCTAAATCTGCCTCGGTGAGAGCAGGCGCATCATTAATCCCATCTCCCACAAACGCAGTCGGTTTTTCGGCTTTGAGTCTGCGGATAATTGAGGCTTTATCTTGCGGTAGCACGCGGGCATAGTAGCGATCGATGTTTAAATCCTCCGCAACGGTCTTGGCAACCGCTTCTGCATCGCCCGTAATCATCACCACCTGCACACCCATTTCCTGCAATCTCGCGACAGCTTCTCTTGCAGGTTCCCGCACTCGATCGGCTAATCCAAAAACAGCTAGCACTTGCTGCTCGTCCATGAGGACGATCGCGCTTTCTCCCCGCGACTCACTTTGCTCTAATCCCGCTTGTAAGGCTGCTGGGAATGCTAGCTTCAAATCGCGCACCCATTCAGGTCTACCGACTCGATAACGTTGGTTGTTTACCGTGCCTTCCACACCGCTACCAGGAATTGCTTGAAAATCTTCGCCTTTTGTAAATTGAATCTGGCGACGATCTGCTTCCTGCACGATCGCTTGAGCCAGAGGATGTTCGGAGAGCGATTCTAGCGTTGCCGCGATTCCTAACGCTTTGAGTTCATCAATTTTATCAGTATAAATTCGTTGAACCCCAAATTGTCCTTCCGTTAATGTTCCAGTTTTATCGAATGCAATTGTTTGAATGTTTCTTGCTCGCTCAAACGCTTCTCGACTGCGAACCAAAATTCCATGTTTCGCCGACATCGCTGTTGCATTGACAATCACGAGGGGAATCGCTAAGCCTAATGCGTGCGGACAAGCAATCACTAATACTGTTACAGCGCGATTAATCGCAAAAGTACTATCGGGACCAAATGCCAGCCAAACAATAAAGGTCAGCGTTGCAACTGCAATCGCGATTAGCGTCAACCAATACGCTAATCGATCCGCTAATGCTTGATAGCGGCTTTTAGAGCTTTGCGCTTCCTCAACCAGGCGCACGATCTGACTAAGAGTAGTTTGTTCGCCTGTTCGAGTGACTTTCACGGTCAACGCGCCATCTCCATTTACGGCTCCGGCAACCACTTCATCGTTGACTTGCTTGGTAACTGGGCGGGATTCGCCTGTGAGAAAAGCTTCATTTACACTCGAAGCACCTTCTGTGACTTCGCCATCGATCGGAATTTGTTCGCCAGGACGAACTAGAATTAAGTCATTGTGTTGTAGCGTATCGACCTGAACATCCTCAACTCGTCCATTGACCAAACGATGTGCCACGCTAGGCACGAGTTCTGCTAAATTCTCTAAGGCTCGACTTGCTCCCTGAACCGATGCCATCTCGATCCAGTGCCCTAGCAGCATGATGTCAACAAGTGTTACCAATTCCCAATAAAATGGTTCGCCTCTCAGTCCAAATGAAACAGCAAGACTGTAAATAAAGGCAACAGTGATAGCGAGCGCAATCAGCGTCATCATGCCAATCTTGCTGTGAAATTCACGCCATGCCCCTCGCAGAAAAACCCAACCGCCATAAAAGTAGATGACTGTGCTGAGAATCGGGGCAACCCACTCCGAACCAGGAAACGCGATCGCGCGATACCCGAACCACATCTGAAACATGGGCGCGTAGTACAGCACGGGCAAACTTAGCACTAGGCAGATGAAGAATCGTCGCTGAAAGATTTCTGGGCTATGACCTGCGTGCCGATCGTGGTGGGAATGTTGCTGTCGAGCTTCATGCAAATCCTGACGGGCATCAGCAAGCTGCCTCTGATGTTCGTCATGTCCAATGTATTCTTGCTGGGGTTGCTGATGCCCGTGTTGCTCGTGATGGCGTTGCATAAGTCGTCTCTTTATATATAAGAGTGCAGAAAAATGTAGATAGTTCAAGACTCTTAAAACAATGTATAAGAATCATCCATCTCAAGTTGTACGAGGAAAGCCAGATATTCGGCACTAAAAAACGATTTGCTTGCCTGAAATGAAAAATAGTGATGGACGGATGTTGAATGCTGCCACCACTACATTATCTCTAGTCTCTAACGAGATGCACCAGGAGCAAGCAGTGATGGCTCAGGCTCCATTGACGATGAACCCGCTCCAGTAGCACCATTGTATTGAATGCCATAATTCTTCGAGAGCATACTTCGCAACTGCGTAATCTCGTTTGCTTGTTGAATAACGACATTCGAGGCAAGTTCTATGAATTCATTATGATAGGCGCGATCGATAATTTCTCCAGCAAACTCAATTGCACCCCAGTGGTGCGTGGTTAATGTCTTCATAAACTCAATCTCGAACTCGCTACCACTCAGCGACTCCAACTGTTTCACGACATCTCTACCAAAATTGTTTGCAGTCGGTTGATAGTTAATTCCATACCAATTACTCAGCCAAGACCGCATCTGTTGGATTTCTTGTTGCTGAGCTTCAATTACCTGCTCGCAAAGCGATTTTAATTCATTACGCGATGCTTTCTCTACGCATACTTGCGCCATCTGAACTGCAAAGTTATGACCGTCGATTAGATCTCTGAGCAGGCGAATTTCTACTATTGTGAGTCTATTTCTTGGTGCGGGTGCGTCTGCCTTAGCTGGCATCTTGGCAGCAACAAGCGTACCAAAAGTAAGTGTCATAGCTACCAGCAAATGCGTGGTAAACTTAGCAGCCCAGTTTTGTTGTATGTTACTATTTAAAAGCATAACAGTGATGATTCAAGTAAGTAATTGGAATTGCACGAGCATCCGCCTCTCCGCTCGAACTCAAACGCAGTCAAGGACGCAACAATTGAAAGCAACTTTTTCATAGGATTGGCAATGTGTTAAAGCGAAATCTATGAAGATAGCTTTTTGGAACGGTAAATGAGTACCGTCTATTAAGTTTTCAGGCAATACACAAAACAATCTGTTCGCCTTAAAGCAAGTACAGAATACCTACTCTAACTGCAACCTTTCGGTTGATTGTAATTTGTTAAACTCATAGCTCCAGAGCAAGTTCAGCATAGAACGTGTAGGATGCTAATTCATCGTTCTTAGGTGATAGGGACAATTTCTTCCTATTGAAAGACAAGCATTTCATCTTAATTTCATTGCCTTATGCAGTCTTTGCTATGAAGAATAAAAAAGTAGCCTTTAATACTCAAGATGGTATGACTTGCTTTTCTCAGCAACGCGGGCATTGACATTACTTTGTCGAACTAGAGGTGCGATCGCGATTGACAGGTGAAAAATTTCATCCAAATTTCATCCTGCTTTGCAATACTTAATACTTAGGGCAAGGCAACTCGATTGCCCTGTCGAGCGAAACCTTTGTCTGGCGTTAGCAGTCAGTTACGCTGGCAAACATAACTGTTGACTCTCCAGCCAACTGGAGATTCTACACTGAGAAAGGAAATTCTTAAGCAATAGATTTATGAGTACAAAGTCGTTTATGCAACCTAATTCTGCGAACACTAAGTTTTTGGCGTTAACTCTGGCTGCGATCGCCTCAATGACAAGTGGTTTACTCGCTACTGGCTCTAGTGTCTCGGCAAAAGACAGTAAAACTTCAAACACCAATCCTCATGCCAAGCAGAACATGCAGCATGGCGGCAATATGATGCAGCATGGCAATACTAATGCTTCTGGTGATATGCAGAACATGCAGCATGGCGGCGGTATGATGGGCAACGGTATGTCAATGGATTTAGGTCCAGCCGATGCTAACTACGATCTGCGGTTCATTGATGCGATGAGAATGCACCATCAAGGTGCAATCCAGATGGCAAAAGAAGCACAGCAGAAATCGAAGCGTCCTGAGATTAAAAAACTAGCGAGTAGCATTATTGCCGATCAAAATCGTGAAATCAACCAGTTGCAACAGTGGCGACAAGCCTGGTATCCCAAAGCAGGAGATAAACCGATGGCTTATGACACTAAGATGGGACGCATGATGCAAATGTCTTCTAACCAGATGCAGGGCATGATGATGATGGGCGATCTAGGGGCAGCTGATTCTAAGTTTGACCTGCGCTTCATGAATGCGATGATTCCTCACCATGAAGGTGCGGTGACAATGGCTCAAGACGCGCTGAAAAAATCAAAGCGACCGGAGATCAAGCAATTGGCAAAAGATATTATCGCTGCACAACAAAAAGAGATCGCCCAAATGAAGCAATGGCGCAAAGCTTGGTATAACCAGTAGATCGGTAATGCAGTGTAGCTTTTGAAGCTCTACACTGCATTGTCAACTCAGAAATTTTGTGGCGATCGCGCTGAAGGTGAAACAGACTATCATCATTTGGCTAATTGTGGATAGCTATTTCATCTTGATTTCATCTGCATAGGAGAAACTAGATACTTAGTAGTGCAGTTGTAGCACTGTGCTAGCTTCAGGCAAAAAGTAAAAACCTGCTTCGATGCCAACACGGTAAACTTTGCTTCTACGGTACACAAGGACATTTCTAGTGATGCTCAAACCATACCGTCCCCGATCGTCTGCACCGCTTCGCCGCATCTCTGGGGCGATCGTCAGTCTCGCAATCCTGATGGCTCCCGTAACTGTGTTAGCTCATGGCGGACACGGAGACGAATTTCAAGGAGGAGGAAGCGAGGCAACTCAAACAACTGACTCGATTCAAATTGATGCCGAAACTGCCAAGCGACTGGGAATCAAAGTAGAACCAGTTAGCCGACAGCGATTAGCAGTAGGGCTAAAAACGACCGGACAAATTGAAACTCTGCCCAACAAGCAAGTAGAAGTCACGACACCGATTTCGGGAGCTAAAGTAGCCCAGTTGTTAGTGCAGCCTGGTGCTTCCGTGCAAGTAGGTCAACCCGTTGCCGTTATCTCTACTCCCGATTTAGTAGAACTGCGCGTAACTTCCCAGGAAAAGCGAGCGGAGGCACAAGCAGATTTGCAAAAAGCGCAAGCAGACCTGAGACTAGCGCAACAAAACTATCAGCGTTTCTCGCAAATTGCCGCAGCAGAAATTGCCCAAGCACAAAGCCAAGTAGACTTTGCCCAAGAAAAGTCTGACAAAGACCGAGTTTTATTGACTAAAGGTGCAATTCCCCGTCGCCAAGCCCTAGAATCCGAAACTCAACTAGCAGAAGCTAATGCTGAACTTACCACAGCTAATAGCCGCCGAGACGTAATCGCAGCCGAAGCCGATCTCAAACGCGCTCAGTCATCCGTGCAAGTGGCTCAGTCCCGCCTCAACCTCAGCGATGCTGCATATCAGACTCGACTGCAACAACTTGGTGCAAAAGCCAATGCTCTGGGACAGGTAACAGTTACGGCTCCCATCTCTGGTAGAGTTGCCGATCGCGAAGTCACTATCGGTCAATCTTTCCAAGACGCAGGTGGCAAGCTGATGACAATTGTGAACGATAGTCGGGTTTATGCTACAGCTAACATTTATGAAAAAGATTTAGATAAAGTTAAAAAGGGTCAGTCAGTCAAAGTCACGGTTGCTTCCATGCCTAATCGCACTTTCACCGGACGCATTGCCGTAATTGGCTCGGTGGTGGAAGGTGAAACGCGGGTAGTACCTGTCAAAGCCGAGATCGATAATTCTAGCGGAGTTCTGAAGCCAGGAATGTTTGCCCAACTAGAAGTGCTAACGGATCGGACATCGACCGCACTCTTGGCAATTCCCAGCTCGGCTGTGGTGGAAGCTAATGGTAAGCAATTGGTTTACATCCAAAATGGTAATGCTTATCAAGCAACTGAAGTCACTTTAGGTCAAACATCTGGAGACACGATCGAAGTGAAAAGCGGCTTATTTGAGGGAGATGCGGTCGTTACCCAACGTGCGCCCCAACTTTACGCACAGTCTTTACGGGGAGGTGGAAAAGAAGCTCCAGCAGCAGACGGAGAAGCCGAAGCACCTCAAGCAAGTAACCCAGAAAAAAGCCCTGCCTCTACAACAGCAGGAGCGCAATTTCCTTGGTGGTTGGCAGGAGCAGCAGGAGGATTAGCAATTGGTACTGCTGCTTTCGCAGCAGGTGCTATTTGGTCTGGTCGTCGCACTAAATCTCAGCTCGTGCCAGCATCTACAGGACTGACTTACGAAGCAGATGAGTATCCTACCAATGGTAATGGTTCTATTAGATCGACCTACCATACCTCCAAACCAACCGAGCGAGTAGAATCTGTTTCTAGTGACGAATCATCCTCGATGAACGACAACCATCATCCAAGGAGCCAGCAGTCGGAAGTTACTGACCGAAAGTAAAACGATTCAACCATTTATACTGAAAATTCAAGATTACTACAATGCTCAGTGCTATTATTCGGTGGGCGATTGCTCGACGTTGGCTGGTGATTTTGGGTGCAATTGTCCTGACATTTTGGATATTTCGCACTATCGTCCAGATGCCGTTGGATGTATTTCCTAGCTTTGCACCCCCGCAAGTGGAAATACAAACCGAAACTCCTGGACTTGCCCCTGAAGAAGTTGAATCCCTGGTAACGCTGCCAATTGAAAGCGCGATTAATGGAACTCCAGGGGTGTCTGCGGTACGTTCTGCTTCTGCGGCGGGAATTTCCGTTGTCAAAGTTATCTTCAACTGGGGAACGGACATTTACCAAGCGCGGCAGTTGGTGACAGAACGGCTGCAACAAGCTCAAGCCAAACTTCCCGACGGAGTGGAAACACCGCAAATTTCTCCGATTAGCTCTCCTATCGGCACTGTTTTGCAATATGCCTTTACTTCCCAAACAACGAGTTTGATGGAGGTGCGACGCATTGTTGATTGGCAGGTGACTAACCGCCTCTTAGCTGTCCCTGGCGTGAGTCAAGTGGTGGCGTATGGCGGTGATGTGCGTCAGTATCAAGTGCTAGTCGATCCAGCCAAACTCAAAGCCTTTAATGTCTCCCTAGAAAGTGTTGTCACAGCTACCCGCGAGGCAAATGTTAACGCTCCTGGGGGCTATTTCATCACTCCCGATCGCGAAAAATTAATTCGAGGAATTGGACGGATTGAATCGATTGCAGATTTGAAAAGATCGGCGATCGCTGCCCGTCAGGGTACTCCGGTCACGATTCAAGATGTTGCCGAAGTACAAATTGGCGCAGCCATCAAGCGGGGAGACGGCAGCTTCAACGGTCAAAAGGCAGTTATCGTAATGATTAACAAACAGCCGCTTGCCGATACTCCCACTGTCACTCGTGCGATTGAAAAGGCAATGGAGGAGATTAAAGCAGGCTTGCCAAAAGATATTCAAGTGACTGCGACATTTCGTCAAGAAAGCTATATTGATTCTTCAATTGAAAATGTTAGATCGGCTTTATTTGAAGGCGCGATTATCGTGGCGATTATTCTGATTCCATTTTTGATGAATTGGCGCAATCTGGTTGTTTGTTTAGTGGCGCTGCCTTTATCTTTACTACTAGGAGTGTGGGCGCTTTCTTTACTCGGACAGGGTTTAAATACGATGACTCTAGGCGGGTTAGCAGTGGCGATTGGCTCTGCTGTTGATGATGCGATCGTCGATGCTGAAAACGTCTACCGCTGTCTGCGAGAAAACAAATACTCGCCCCACCCGCGCCCAGTGCTGAGCGTTGTGTTTGATGGTTGTCAGGAAGTACGAGATTCGGTATTCGGAGCCACTATAATTACGCTAGTTGTTTTCTCCCCAGTTTTTGCCTTGAGTGGTGTAGAAGGCAGCATCTTTATCCCGATGGGTATTGGCTACATAGTGGCGGTTCTGGCTTCTAGCGTCATCGCACTGACAGTCACCCCAGCTTTATGTGCGATTTTATTGCCTTACGGTCGCTTGCCCCAAAGAGAACCTTGGGTGGCAAGATTTTTTAAACGGCTTTATCAACCTTTGCTCAATTTCTCCTTGCGGCGTTCTGGAATTATCTTAGCTTTTGCTGCTGCAAGTTTAGTAGCAACAATTCTGATTGTCCCCAGTTTAGGACGAATATTTTTACCGGAATTTCAAGAGCAAACTTTAGTCAATACCTTGATGCTTTATCCAGGTACATCTTTGGAAACGACGAACCAGGCTGGAGAAGCAATTCAAGCGGCGCTCAAGGGCGATCGCCGATTTCCTTTCGTGCAGTTGCGATCGGGACGTGCCCCAGGCGATGCAGATGCGGCTGGAGTCAACTTGGCACATTTAGATGTCCAGTTGAGCGCAGCAGGAATGAGCGATCGCCAGGGGAGTATTGAGACTCTGCGACAGGAATTTGCGAAATTACCAGGAGTCGCGCCCAATATTGGCGGTTTTATTTCACACCGGATGGATGAGGTGCTGTCGGGAGTCAGAAGTGCGATCGCACTCAAAATTTTTGGACCCGATTTAGAACAACTCCGTACCCTTGGCAGCCAAGTGAACGAGGTGATGAAATCTGTTGAGGGAATTGTCGATCTGCAACTCGAACCGCAAGTCCCAGTCGAGCAGATCCAAATTAAGTTCGATCGCGATGCAGCTGCGCGTTACGGTCATACAGTCGGACAGCTTTCCGAGATTGTCGAAACGGCACTCAACGGACAAGTGGTGTCTCAAGTTTTGGAGCAGCAACAGACCTTCGATCTCGTCGTGTGGTTGAGACCCGATGCGCGGCAAAATTTGGACGCAATTCGGAATTTATTAATTGATACTCCTGATGGGAATAAAATTCCTCTCGCCCAAGTTGCTGCAATCGATAACGGCACTGGACCAAATACGATCAATCGCGAGAATGTTTCCCGTCTACTCGTCGTTGCGGCTAACGCTAGCGGGAGAGATTTGCGTTCTGTAGTGAACGAAATTCAAGCCAAAGTTAGACAACAAGTACAAATCCCTCCTGGTTACTATATCCAGTATGCCGGTCAATTTGAAGCAGAAGAAAGAGCCACACAAAATATTCTCGTCTCTAGTGCAATAGCTTTTGTAGTTATTACAGTGATTATGTACCTCTCAGTCAAATCTATTCCTTCTACAGCTACGATCGTGATTAATTTACCTCTAGCATTAGTTGGAGGAGTTATTTCAGTAGCTTTGACTGGAGGAATTATTTCTATTGCCTCCCTCGTTGGCTTTGTCACCCTATTCGGAGTTGCTACCCGTAACGGTCTATTGCTGGTAGATAATTACAACACTAAATTTGCTGAAGGTATGGCTTTTAAAGATGTCCTGATTCAGGGTTCTATGGAACGGCTCAATGCCATTTTAATGACGGCTTTCACCTCAGCTTTAGGCTTAGCACCCCTAGTCTTGTCAGGCGGAGCAGGAAAGGAAATTCTGCAACCACTTTCTATTGTGGTGCTAGGTGGATTGTTTACTTCTACAGCCCTGACGTTGATAGTTTTACCTGCTTTGTACGTCAAGTTCGGTAAGTTTTTGATACCTAAGCGAAATCCGTCAGTTGTAAAGGATAGTACAGCAATTGGAGTTTCTTTTGAGCAGTAACTTTTGAATAAGATTACTTGAAAATTGAATCCAGTTGAATTCTACTAAAATTTTTGCTTGTCAGCTAAAAGAAGGTAAACCAAGTATGGAGAAGATTGATTGAAGATATATGTGTACTACTTGGTAAATTCGCTCATCTTCTTGTTGAAAAAAGTTTAAAGATTTCATTTCAATTTCATTTTAAGTTGTAAATTAGTAAGCAGATTTTTTAGATGCGATCGCTACCTATTCCAATTGGAGAAGTCGCATCGGTAAGAGGCTATTTCTGGAGAATCTAAAAAAATTACAGGCGCAAATCTCAATCTTGCAGGCTTTGTCCTGTAAGGGACAGAATATGGTAAAAGTTAATCGCCGACAGTTTATTATCCTCACCACTGCTAGTGCAGTGACTGCATCAGTCGCGAGCATCGCATTGGCACAAAACAACAGGAATCCCTTCAAATCCCAAGCCTTGTCCCCTAAAATCTATAAAAGTGCTGACGGTTTACTAAAACTTGACCTAGAAGCAGGTTCTCACCCTATAAGTTTGGGAGGCAAACGGGCATATCTTCTGGGCTATAACGGACAAGTACCCGCTCCTCGGCTCGAAGCTCAAGCAGGAGATACAGTCCGCATCCGCTTTACTAACAACCTTACCCAACCCACTAACCTGCACTATCACGGGCTGCACGTCACTCCCACTGGCAATGCAGATAATCCTTTTCTAGAAATTCCGCCAGGAGAGAGTTTGACCTACAAATTTACTATTCCCAAAAATCATCGCTCTGGTACATATTGGTATCACCCCCACCATCACGGCTATGTGGCAGAACAGGTATTTGGTGGTTTAGCAGGTTTGTTTATTATTCGGGGTGAGTTGGATGAGATTGCTGAAATTCAAGCTGCGAAAGAGGAATTTTTAGTTTTACAAGATTTTGCTTTAGACCGAAACGGGCGCATTCAATCTCCAAACCATATGGATATGATGATGGGGCGCGAGGGAGAACTACTGACTGTCAACGGTCAAATCAAACCCACTTTCTCCATTGCTTCTGGAGGCTTACTACGCTTACGATTCCTCAATGCTTCACCTTCTCGGTTCTACCGCCTCGCTCTCGAAAACCATCCCTTCTACTTAGTTGCTACAGACGGGGGAGCTTTAGCCGAACCTGTGGAATTCAAAGAGCTGCTACTTGCGCCTGGAGAACGAGCAGAGATGTTGGTGCGTGGGGAAAGAGAGCCAAAGCAGTACCGCTTGTTAAATTTACCCTACAACCGAGGTGGGATGGAAATGATGGAAGATGAAATGGGTATGATGGGTGATAGCAGCCACATGATGGGGGGAAAGTCCCAGGTAAATCCTCAAATTTTAGCAACTCTGACTTATCAAGGTTTTGTCTCTACCCTGCCTTTACCCAAACAACTCATTCCTGTAGAAACACTACCAGAACCGAAGACAGTCAGACGGTTAGAATTGTCAATGGAGGAGGAAATGGCTCCTGGTATGGGGATGAGCTTTACGTTCAACGGGAAAGCTTTCGATCCGAACAAAATTAACACTCAAGTGCAAGTGAATACAGTTGAAGATTGGGAATTAGTTAACGTCGATCTAGACCGTATGGATCATCCTTTCCATTTGCACGTCAATCCTTTTCAAGTCATATTGCGTAACGGTGAACCAGAACCCTACCGTGCTTGGAAAGATACAGTTTTGGTGCGTGGAGGTGAAACTGTCCGCATCCGCATTCCGTTCCGCGATTTTCCTGGTAAGACTGTTTATCACTGTCACGTTCTCGACCATGAAGACTTGGGGATGATGGGGATTGTGAATATACAAGCTTGACGTTAAAACCTGCTATAGAAGTTTTTGCCTTCAAGGGTAGTATAACTAGAGTTTTCTAAAGCTTCTAGTAGTATATTGGCTGGTGTATTTGCTAACTCTCTCGGCTCTAATTTGTGCAACCCGTCTCCATAAACACGCCCCTCACTGATTAAGCTTTGCATAGGAATTGAATTTAAGGCTTTCCAAACAGATTTCAGCAGATCGGGAGCGGTTGCGAGGAGAGTTGCTAGATGTTGTTTGGGATACATCATAAGATAAACATTGGGAGCGATCGCGTTGGAATGGTTAAGGATGAAGCGAAAAGGCTTGCCATTTTTGGATTGATGTCGCCCCATATACGTACACAGAAATTTGGTAGGATGTCTAGTTTCCTGCAAGTACCACAACGACCGATGCTTACACAAATAACGCTCCGGTATACCAGCCTCTACACCTTGTTTGAGATAATTCCAAACAGAGAGATGGTTAGCACGTAACTCTTCTAGTTGTTGTTTGCAGGTTAACAAGAAAAGTTGGCGATCGAGCCGAGGATTTCCTCGTTCATCCGCAAATATTTCATCATTTGGTAAATGTCGAGGGCTGGGCAAAATAGGCGTTAAAAATTCAGTTGGAATGCAAAGTTGACTAGTCTGTTCGGATTTGAGGATAAAAAAGTTGTTGGCTCCAGTAGCAACTCCTCGCTTAATTTCAAATAGATCGGATAACTTAACATCAGAAGATTGAATATTGAACTTTTGAGTACCTGAAATTGCGGTTACGTTCCATTTCGGTACTTTTTCTAGAAACTTTGATGATACACTTTTTGAAAAAATAGGTTTGTCAATGCTTCCTCCATAGGTAAATTTTACATTGTAGTCACGAGTTGGTCTTATATTTCTAAACCAAATAACTGCTGTAGATACAAGCACATTACTGAATTGCAGATCGTTAGGATCGAATCTATGTACTCTGAGTAGAGTCACTTGGTTTAACAAGTAGTTTTTGATTTTTACCCCGTAGTTTACATCCATAAACTCAGAAGGAATTAACCAGCAAGCTAGTCCACTCTGCGACATCCAGTTATGTGCTACTAATAGAAAATAACAGTACAGACCTGCTAAACCGCTCAATTGAATACCAGTAGCTTTTATTCCTAGATCTTTGAGCAGATTCTTCTTCTCATTTGATAAATGGTGGTGTCGCACGTAAGGCGGATTGCAAATCAAGAAATTAGATCTCAGACTCTCCTTTTCAGGCGGAACACTTTCTGTGAAATCTACAATGTTAACTTTCAAAGGAGTATTGCTCCATAGTTTTAGTGCTGTTTCAGCATAATCTCGGTCAATTTCGTAACCAACAGCACTCTCAATTTGTTCGAGAGAAAACGTTTGCAATAAAGCAGAATAAAAAGAGCCAGTGCCGATTGCTGGATCTAAAAAGCGAATTTTTTCATTGGATGGAAGTAGAGATTTAGAGTAGCTGAGGATTTCGAGTGCCAAAGAATACGGTGTAGCAAATTGTCCTAAGCGATTGCGTTCCACAGCACTTTTAGTAGCATCGAGTCGAGTCTGCTCGATCGCCCTTTTAGCCTCAATTAGATCGATGTTACTAGGCTGCTCATAATCCAAATTCTGCCAAATCATCTATACGATGCTCCCAAACCCAATCTATACCCTCCGCAGCTTCGTAGCCTAAGTATCCACTGTCAAAGTAGCCACATAAGAATAAAACAAACTCGATTGTATTACCATAGGTCGCCTGTAGCTGTTGGATTTTTCGGGCTTCTTCCTTTCTCCGTTTATTGACATTTGTAAAGTCACCCGCCGATTTTGCTTCTACCAATAAGGGACGATCTCCACGTCGAGCAGTATTACGCATAATGACTGCATCAACAGGGATATTGACTGTTTTACCATCCTCAGATGACAAGTTGACAGGGATATTCAACCGAAAGCTATACGTTCCTGGCAGCATTTCATCAAACCGTACCCTTCGATCCGCAGGCAATAGACGATAACCGCGTCTGTTCAGCCATGCTGCTATCTCCCGTAGTTGTCTTGCCTCTTGAGCGTTACGAACGATAGGATCTGCTGACGAGCCACACAAACGATCTGCAACAATTGTTGCAGCACGATAAATCTCACTTTCTGTCGGTTTTTGCTCTGTATCTAGCCACGTAAAAATATCCCGATCCGCAAGTCTTGAGACAATATTTGTAATTTTTCTCAGTTGTTCATCGAGGCGATCGCCTGTGAGCCGAACGGGTAATTTACCTTCAACTTCCATGCGCTCCACGACACTTTTAGCCACACCAGCTAACCCAATTAGCCGATCTCTAGCAATTGGCGGACAGGTACACATCCTGAGTGTCGGAAGTATGCTCGGATTCTGTCGCAGAATCTCTGGCTGTAAATTTTTGAGATTGTTAGTAGCTTGTAGTGTCGATGCTACAACCTGGGTGACTTTAACGCGAGTTTCACGAAATGCCTGCGGAGCGAAATTCACAAACCAAGTATTGTACATATCTACAGACTGAGCTATGTCTACTTTCCAACGATCGGGTTTATCGCAATTTACAGCCATTCGAGTTGAGCAGAAATGTTCGTTTCTACTTTAGCCCCTGTTGCCCGTACAACTAAGAAGGCTGTTTGCGTCTTCACCGAAGATTAAGCGTTCAACATATTAAACCGCACTTTTGCAGTCAAGCACTCATATTTTGAATTTTTCGCCGCCAAAGCACAGCTCAACAATAACGATCTGTACCTACCTGCTAAATCGAGGGAGTAGAAGAGTATGGAGTCCACTTCACCCTTGGCGATGCAGTCACAAAACTTCAACTGAATCGCCCGACAAATTTCATCTCGATTTCATCTGAGTTTGGGACATTAGATACAGTGCCTCACTACAAATACAACTATCACCAAGCCGCTGTCCCAGCTATGGTCTAGAAAATAATGCTCAACTCTATTGTCAAATGGTCGATCGCTCAACGGTGGCTGGTGGTTATCGCTTCCATCATCATTACCTTGTGGGGATTTCGCGTCCTGACTCAAATGCCGCTAGACGTTTTCCCAGCGTTTGCACCGCCGCAAGTAGAAATTCAAACTGAAGCATCTGGACTGGCTCCAGAAGAAGTGGAATCCCTCGTCACTCGACCGATAGAAAGTGCTATTAACGGTACTCCTGGAGTCGAAACGGTACGTTCTTCTTCTGCCGTCGGTATTTCCGTAGTGAAAGTGATTTTTGGTTGGGACACTGAGATATATCGCGCCCGCCAGCTAGTTCAGGAGCGATTGCAACAGGCTCAAAGCCAGTTGCCGCAGGGAGTGGAGCCGCCACAAATTTCTCCGATTAGCTCTCCTCTAGGGGCGGCGATTAAATATGCCTTTACCTCCGAAACTACTCCTCTCATGGAAGTGCGGCGGATTGTGGATTGGCAAGTAAAAAACCGTCTTTTGGCTGTGCCTGGGGTGACTCAAGTTGTAATTTTTGGCGGAGACGTGCGCCAGTATCAAGTCCTAGTCGATCCCGACAAGCTCAAAGCCTTCAACGTCTCTTTACAAGAGGTAGCTGAAGCGACTGAAAAAGCTAACGTCAACGCACCAGGTGGATTTTTAATCAGCCCAGACCAGGAAATGTTAGTGCGAGGAGTTGGGAGGATTGCGTCGATTGACGAGCTGAAGCAATCGGCAATTACAGCCCGCAATGGTACGCCCGTTTTACTCGGTCAGGTAGCTGATGTGACAATTGGTGCAGAACTCAAACGCGGCGATGCAACTTTCAATGGTAAAAAGGCAATTGTTTTAGTTGTCAACAAACAGCCGCAAGCTGACACCCCCACAGTCACCCGTGCAGTAGAAGCGGCAATGGCGGAAATTCAAGCCAGCTTGCCCAAAGATGTGAAAGTAGATGTGACTTTCCGTCAGGAAAATTTTATCGAAGCTTCGCTCAAGAATGTAGAGGATGCATTGCGCGATGGTATTATCATCGTTTCTGTCGTGCTGATTCTGTTTTTGATGAATTGGCGCACGGTGATTATCAGTCTGAGCGCCCTGCCCTTATCTTTACTACTGGGGATGATGATTTTGAATTGGACCGGACAGGGCATTAATACAATGACGTTGGGAGGATTGGCTGTTGCTATTGGTTCGGTGGTAGATGATGCCATTGTGGATATGGAAAACGTCTACCGTCGTTTGCGGGAAAACCAGCAAGCAGGAACGCCAGTCAATCCTTTGCAGGTGGTATTTGATGGCTCGATTGAAGTGCGCGTCAGCGTGCTGTTTTCTACGGTCATTATTGCAGTCGTCTTTGCCCCGATTTTTGCCCTTTCCGGTGTGGAAGGTCGCATTTTCACACCGATGGGGCTATCTTATCTACTTTCGATCGCGGCTTCAACCCTGGTGGCACTGACGCTGACTCCAGCTTTATGCGCGCTGTTGTTGGTCAATCGGCGTTTGCCAGATGAGGAAACCTGGGTAGCGCGATTTTCCCATCGAGTTTACCGTCCGGCTTTGAGATTTTCAATTCGATTTCCCCAGATTGTCTTGATTGCTGCTGTTGCTAGTTTTGTAGCGGCAATGGTGATATTACCTTCGTTAGGACGGGTATTTTTACCGGAATTCCAAGAAAGTTCGCTCGTCGTTGCCACTTCTTTGTATCCAGGGGAGTCCCTAGAAGCCACCAATACAGCCGATCTAGCAATTCAAGATGCCCTTAAGAGTGACAAACGATTTGAAGCACTGCAATTGCGATCGGGACGCGCCCCTGGCGATAGCGATGTGGGCGGCGTTAACTTTGGGGAATTAGATGTAGAACTGAGCGAGTCGGGACTTAAAGACCGAGAAGGGAGTATTGAGACTCTGCGGCAAGAGTTTGCCAAAATACCAGGAGTAGCGGCTAATATCGGCGGTTTTATTTCGCACCGGATGGATGAGGTGCTGTCTGGAGTCAGGAGCGCGATCGCCGTCAAAATTTTCGGTCCCGACTTAGAGCAACTCCGTACTATCGGTCAACAAGTGGAGTCAACAATGCGTGACGTTACCGGAGTTGTAGACCTGCAATTAGAACCCCAAGTGCCGATTAAGCAGGTACAAATTCAGTTCGATCGCCCTGCTGCCGCTCGTTACGGTTTGAGCGTAGGCGATTTAGCTCAAACTATTGAAACTGCCTTAAATGGGCGAGTCATTTCTCAAGTCTTGGAAAACCAACAAGTATTCGACCTCGTCGTGTGGTTGCAAGAAGGTTCTAGGAACAACCTAGAAACTATTAGGAATTTATTAGTCGATACTCCCAACGGACAAAAAATTCCTCTCGCCCAAGTTGCCAAAGTTGTCTATGGCACTGGTCCGAATACGATCAACCGCGAGAACGTTTCTAGGCTTATCGTTGTTTCTGCCAACGTGCAAGGGCGAGACTTGGGTTCTGTTATTAACGATATTCGGGATCGAGTGAGACAGCAGGTGCAATTGCCTTCTGGATACTACATTTGCCTTCTGGATACTACATTCAATATGGCGGTCAATTCCAGGCACAAGAGCAGGCTACCCAAACCTTAATTTGGGCTGGAATCTTGGCATTCATTGCCATTACGATACTGATTTACTTTGCCGTCAAGTCAATTCCTGCTACGGCGATGATTATGATTAACTTACCCCTGGCATTGGTGGGAGGTGTAATTTCTGTTGCCTTGGGTGGCGGTATTATCTCCGTGGCTTCAATGGTAGGGTTTATTACTCTATTCGGTGTAGCCACTCGTAACGGACTGCTGCTCGTTGACAACTACAATAACAAGCTGGCAATTGGTATGTCCTTACGGGAAGTTCTGTTTGAGGGATCGATGGAGCGACTTGTCGCGATTCTGATGACTGCTCTATCATCTGCTTTGGGAATGGTGCCGCTAGTAGTTGGTACTGGTGCTGGTAAGGAAATCTTGCAGCCATTGGCAGTAGTGGTGCTGGGTGGATTGTTTACTTCAACAGCTTTGACACTATTAGTCATTCCAGCTTTGTATTCTCTGTTTGGTAAGTTTTTAGTTCCCAAAAAGACTATGCCAGTACAAAATATTGAAGCTGCTCAAGGTTCGGCTGTATAAGGATATTTGGCTAATCAATTTTGTCTCAATTCTTAACTATTGGAGTTAAACAATGAAATTGCTAAAATCAGGCATGATTGTTTTAGGAAGTGTAGGAATGCTGTTTTTAGGAGCTTTTAGTAGCAGTAATCAAGCAGCTAGTTCTAATAGCAGCTCAGTTGCTCTAGCTTCAGAAATCGATGCGAAAACCGAATTGAGCGGTGAAAAAGCAAGTCAATCCAAACAGAATCAAAAAAAAGGCGGTCAGGTTGTAGAGGCTGGTGCTTACCATCTAGAACTAGTCCCTGAAAAAGGAGAGAAAGGAACTCATCTGGATTTGTATTTACAAAGAGGGGACAATCACGAAGCAATTCCCAATGCTAAAGTCACGGCTCAAATTCAGTCACCTGACGGAACGCAAAAAAACTTAAATTTTAAATACGATCCCAGTGGGAAGCACTATACGACTCTGCTACCTGGAAAAGCGCCTGGTCAGTATCAGATGAAAGTTACTGCCGACGTTAAGGGTGAAAAGGTAAACGGACGTTTTAGTTTTAAGCAATAATCCGAGCGAACGGCGTTACCGATCGCGAATATATTTCACTGGTATAGTCAATCTATTTTTCTAGATAAGGTGATTGACTTTTAAGCAGAGAAGAGACTGACGCGCAATAGCGTCAGGATTAGTTTTATGAGAATACTACTAGTTGAGGATGAACCAGATCTAGGATCTGCAATTAAGCGCACTTTACACCAGGAAAAGTATGTGGTCGATCTGGTTTTAAATGGTACTGAAGCCTGGGAATATTTGGAAAATCAGCACGCACAGTATGCCTTGGCTATCCTTGACTGGTCGTTACCTGGAATGTCAGGAATAGATCTTTGCCAGCGGTTGAGGAGGCAAAACAGCCCGTTACCAGTGTTGATCCTGACAGCTAGAGATAGTATCGAAGATAGAGTAACAGGTTTGGATGCAGGGGCAGATGACTATCTAGTAAAACCGTTTAGTATGGCGGAACTCCTAGCAAGGGTGAGGGCACTCCAGAGGCGATCGCCTCAGATTCTACCCCAAAAACTCCAAGCAGGTAATCTAATTTTAGATTACGCTAACCGAAGTGTTTATCTGCTCGAACAAAGTGGCGATAAGCAGTTAGTATCGCTGACCAATAAGGAATTTCAGCTACTAGAGTATTTTATGACACATCCGAATCGGATTGTTAGCAGCGAGCAGATTCGCAATCAGCTTTGGGAAGTGAATGCAGATACGACTAGTAATGTAGTAGCTGCTCAAATTCGCTTGCTCAGACGACAACTTGCAGTCATAGGCAGCACTGACGCAATCGAAACTGTTCCTGGCAGGGGCTATCGCCTCAACATTCCCGATGCAACAAAATAAACTTTTTACTCGGACTCGTTGGCAATTAGTCGTTTGGTATGCAGCCGTGATGGGTTGCATTTTAGGTCTACTTGGCTTTGGAATGTACCAAGCAATTATTCACGCTCACTGGCGCACTCTAGACAGAGAGCTAGAGATTGTGGCTGGAACGCTACACGATTCGATCGAAAAAACTTTGATTCAACCTGGACGCTTGGAACAGACAACCAAGCAGCTCCTGCCACAAATGCCGCAGTTGGAAAAACGTCACATTCTCGGAGCCATTCACCGAGATGACTACTACATCAGGTTTTTAGACCGTTCTGGACGGGTTATCGCTCTATTCGGTTCTCAACCAAATGGGTTGCCGCTTACCTCAGGAGAGTCTACATGGCAAACTCTTGTCGATTCTAAGGGAAATCGGTATCATCAAATATCTTTATCATTACATACTCAGGACAATCGCCCTTGGGGATACATGCAGATGGGGCGAAGTCTCAAAGATGTTGACGATTATCTAACTAACGTGAAGCTAGTTTTGCTGGTAGGATTACCAATTGCTATGGCAATGGTGGCAGTTTCCAGTTGGTGGCTGGCAGGATTAGCAATGCGACCGATTTACCGCTCGTATAGGCAAGTTCAACAGTTTACAGCAGATGCAGCTCACGAATTGAGAACGCCTTTAGCGGCACTAGGTGCAACTGTCGAATCAGCTCTGCGATCGCCCGATCTGTCACAAGCAGAAGCATACGATATTTTACACACTTTAAACCGCCAGAATCAACGACTGACGACGTTAGTTGCCGATCTACTTTTACTATCTCGCATGGAGCGGCGACCTTTACCAGCACGACATCAGCTTTGTTGCTTAAACGATATTATTAGCGATTTAGTAGAAGAATTAACATCCTTGGCTCTTGACGCAGGAGTAAAGTTGACATCTGACATCCAAGTAAAAAGTTTGTTGCGCGTCTTTGGGGATGAAGAGCAACTGTACCGTTTATTTACAAATTTAATAGTCAATGCCATCCAGTACACGCCATCGGGCGGTCGCGTCACTGTAATTCTAGAGCGTAACGGTCACTACGCGCTGATTCGGGTTCGAGATACGGGGATTGGCATTGCACCCGAGCAACAACAACGAGTTTTTGATCGCTTCTATCGTGTCAGCAGCGATCGCTCTAGAGCATCAGGAGGATCGGGGTTAGGGTTAGCAATCGCGATGGCGATCGTTCAAGCACATGATGGTAGTTTAGAGGTGCAGAGCGAATTGGGTAAAGGCAGTACTTTCAGCGTTCGATTACCTTTAGAAACTACATCACTTCCAGATAGCTGAAGAGGATTTCTTGCTAACGGAATAGCAGAATTTCATCTGATTTTCATTTTAGAGATTTACAATGTTCAACGCTAAAGGTAGAGATTAATCTTGATTTTAAAACTAAAATACTGAACTCAGGTTAAGAAAAAAAGTTGGCGATCGCCTTTTAAAAAACCATTTGCAAACAAGCAACCGCACCAATCGGCTCCAAGGTGTTGCAATAACACTGGATAGCAGAGCTAAAATGTGCGTATGTATATCCCCCAGGGGGGTATCCGATGCCCCAAACTCAAAACCAAAAAATTCTCAATCGTCTTGCCAGGATTGAAGGTCACGTCCAGGCTATTCAACGAACGATCGAGGCTGACAGACCTTGCCCAGAAATACTTTTGCAAATTGTGGCAGTACGAGCGGCACTCAAAAAAGTGGCTTTAATCTTACTAGAAGACTTTGCCGAACAACGCTTGGCGGATGCCCTGCCTAGTGACAATTTTGAATCGGAGCGATCCGATCTTTGCAAAGCTTTAAATTTGTTGAGTTAGAAAAAGTCGATCGAAGAAGACAGATGAATACCCTTTCACTATTTCGTTGCCTCCGCAATCCAGTATTTGCGCGGCTTTATACAGCCCAAACCGTCAGTTTATTGGGAGACGCACTAACCTGGGTAGGTTTAGCTCTACTTGCCTTTGAGTTGGTGGGGAAGAATTCAGCCGTTGTCTTGTCTGGGGCTTTGACACTGCGCGTTACTGCTTTCGTCCTACTGTCACCTCTAGCAGGAGCGATCGCCGATCGCTTGGATCGCAAGCGGATTATGGTCGTAACTCATTTAGCGCGAATGCTGCTAGTTGGCTTACTACCGTTCGTTACAGCAGTGTGGCAAATCTACTTGCTGATTTTTGCGCTGAACGTCTTCAATGCCTTCTTTACACCGACATATAAGGCGACAATCCCCCAAGTCACGGGACAGAATGACTATCCGCAAGCGATCGCGCTTTCCAGCGTCACTTACCAATTGTTAAGCGTGTTGGGTCCAGGTTTTGCCGGAGCTGTCGCCGCCTTTATCGGAGCAAGGCAGATTTTCTTCTTAGATGCTCTGAGCTTCGTAGTTGCGGCTATTTTAATTTTCAGCTTACCAGGACAGCTGAGAGTCGATTCTAGTCAACCAGCGGTGAGGACAACAGGTAGAACGTGGCAAGATATCAAAGCAGGCACAACTCGTTTGTTTGTAGATGCTCCAATTCGCTACGCACTCCTGATGCAGCTAGTTGCCTCTATTGCTGGAGCGCAAATTCTCGTCAATACTATCGGTTACGTTCAAGGAACGCTCAAATTAGGAGAAGTGCAGTACGGCTGGGTGATGGCAGCTTTCGGTATTGGTGCTGCTCTCTCGGCTGTGGTAGTAGGTGCGATAAATAGACGTTTAGCACTAACATCGCTGATGTTGATGGGTGCAGTTTCGATTTCCCTAGCCTTAATGCCTGCAAATTCTGTAGATTTAGCAGTGCTGATGATACTGTGGGCTGTGGCAGGTGCAGGACAAAACTTGGTGGACTTGCCGACTCAAACTTTAATTGCAGATCGTATCCCCAGGACTATCCAAGGAAGAGTTTATGGGGCGCACTTTGCCTGGAGTCATCTGTGGTGGGCAATCTCATATCCGTTAGCTGGGTGGTTGGGCAGTCATTTGGGCGATCGCTCGTTCCTGTACGGTAGCTTAGTGAGTTTAGGGTTGTTAGCAGTCGTCCAAGTCACTGTAGCGCCGCAACTGCGCGATCGCGAACACATACACTATCCGACTTGGCACGAACACGAACACATACACGACGAACACCATCAGCACGACCACGAGCCAGAAATACTGACAGGCGAGCCACATACGCATCTGCACGAACACGCAACAATTTTGTATCACAGCCATCCCGCTCCGATCGACCTCCACCACCGCCATCACTATTAGGGAGGTGGGAACTCGCCTGGAGAAGCAGATAATCTAGAAAGCGATCGTACTTAACGGAAAAGACAATTATGAGAATTCTGTTGGTAGAGGATGACGAGCGCCTTGCTAAGGCTTTAGCAGAAGCCCTTACCGATCGACATTACATTGTTGACATTGCTACAGACGGTCAGGCAGGTTGGGAGTTTGTAGAAATCTGTCCCTACGACCTAATGATTTTAGATGTCATGCTACCAAAGCAAGATGGGATCGATCTTTGCCAAAAATTACGTCAGAGCAAGCATTCTATGCCAATTCTGATGCTGACAGCAAGAGACACCAGTTCGGATAAAGTTATGGGGTTAGATGCCGGAGCAGATGATTATGTTGTCAAACCCTTTGACCTACAAGAGCTGATGGCTCGGATTCGAGCGCATCTACGTCGGGGTAGCTCAAGCCTACCGCTAGTGTTAGAGTGGGAACATTTGCGCCTCAACCCTAATACCTGTGAGGCTACATACAACGGACAACTTCTACATCTAACACCAAAAGAGTATCGCATACTAGAATTATTCATGCGTCACAGCCATCGCACCTTCAATCGGAGCGAAATTCTCGATCGCCTTTGGTCGTTTGATGAACCACCAGCAGAGGAAACCGTTAAGGTTCATATCAGGAGCCTACGGCAAAAATTGCGAGCGGCTGGAGCTGCGGCTGACTTAATCGAGACAGTATACGGCTTGGGTTATCGGCTCAAACAAACTTTCTAACTGGATGTTTCTAACTGAATGTTTCAGGCTTTACACTGGCGGCTATTGATTTCCTACCTAAGTGTCATGGTGACAATTTTAGGAATATTTACCTTAGCCGTATATCAGTTTGTCGCCTACAATCTTTATCAAAAAACAGACCGCCAAATGCTAGGATTGGCAGATGCAGCCGCTCACAGTTTATCTAAGCTCCGAGCCGATCGCACCGCCATTCATCGTCAGATGCCCCGCTCGTTCGACAACGATGGCGATCTCGATATCCCGTGGCAGAATTTACGCGAAAATCACCAAAGTGTGGAATGGTATGATGCTAACCGTCAGCTGTTAGGTAAAGCTGGAAAGTCGCTTCCAGACATTCCTTTAGCAGCTAACTCATATATTTCGCAACAAGGGCAGATTCGCGCTCTCACGATTCGGGTTTATGAAGAAAAACAGAGTAGAGCTAAGCAGGAACTTCAAGGTTATATTCGCGTATTAGAATCCACCGAAGAATTAGCAGAAGAACTAGACAGACTTCTATTAGGATTGGGTGTAGCAGGGATAATTGCCCTGTCGCTAACTGGTGTTGGTGGCTTGTGGCTGACGCGACAATCCATAAAACCGATTCAGTTGAGTTTTCAGCAGTTAAAACAGTTAAATCAGCAGTTAAAGCAGTTTACAGCCGACGCTTCCCACGAGTTGCGTAGTCCTCTAGCGGCGATTAAGACTTCAACTCAGGTGATGATGACTCATCCAGAGTGAATTCATCCAGCAGATGTGGACAAGTTGGATGCGATCGCCAGTGCGACTAAACAAATGACTTGCTTGGTAGAAGATTTACTCTTTCTCGCACGGACAGACGCTACAGAAACTACCTTGACGCAAGAGTGGAGAGCGATCCCAATAGACGAACTGCTAGAAGATTTGGTGGATTTCCTATTACCTCAAGCCCAAGCCAAGGAAATTACTCTCAAGTTAGATTTATTAGAAGAAGCATTTGTTAAAGGTGATGCCTTCCAGCTGAGGCGTTTATTTTCTAACCTGCTAGAAAATGCGCTGCAATATACACTACCTGGAGGAACTGTAACTATTTCTCTAGTCAGCCAAGGTAAGTTTGTGGCGATCGGCGTTGAGGATACGGGAATCGGGATCGCACCAGAACACGTTCCACTAGTTTTTCATCGCTTTTGGAGAGCAGATAAGGCGCGAACGTACAGAGAAGACGGTTCGGGATTGGGATTGGCGATCGCTCAAGCCATTGCTCAACGCCACGGGGGAGAGATTGTCCTCAGCAGCCAAATCGGAGTCGGTAGTTGCTTTGGGGTACGTCTACCGATCGCCGCCTAATTTCTTTTTGTTTGCCTTTTGCTGTTGAACAAACCAGACATACTCAACCCCGTTACTAACAATCCAATTAGTCCTAAACCATTCAAAATGGGGTAGATTGCCTGAAGACGAAAGATTTCACCCGTGTGAATGCTCAATAGAAAACTAGAGGATAATCCCGTGGCGATCGGCCACTCGCGAACGATTGTAATTATCATCCCAGTTAGCACGGTTACAGTCAGTGGGATCGAGATCGCGATCGCCAGAATGCGGTGGTATCTCCGAAACGCACGTTTCATATCAATTCCTCGTTAAAAATAAACTTTTAGAATACTATCTGCTCTTTAGATTGGAAAAATCGAGCTTTGCGTGACAAAACTCGATGGGTGAGAGGAGTCCCCTTTGCCGGAGACTTTTCCTCAAGGTACAACAAACATAGTAAAGAACTCGGAAAGATCGAGATTGAGCTATTTTCTTTCCGAGTTCTTTACCTTCATAGTTTTATCTTGGAGTTGGTTGGCGGAGAAGTCATTAACTGCTTTGCTGTACTTCGTATCCCTCAGCACTTTTACTCATAGCAGTAACGATATTTTGTGCCAGATAGCGTAAATTTTTGCCGGAGTTTGAGATCGTGAAACGACATCAAGTACTAATTGTTGCTGCCATCAGTGTTTTGGTATTGGCAGGATGCACTAATGCTCAACAGCCTACCATACAGACCTCACCCGCAGCTAGTCCTGCTGCTACTGGGCAAACCGATCGAGCAGGTGTCGATCGTCTGCTCAGCGTTGTATCTAATACCAAAGCAGCAGTTGAAGCAGGGAACTTTTCTAAAGCCAATACTGAATTTAGCCAATTTGAAGATAACTGGAAACAAGTTGAGGATGGCATAAAAGCCAAATCTAGCGATCGTTATAAAGCGATTGAAGATAGCCTGGATCGGGTAACGGGCGAACTGAAAGGCTCTCAGCCCAACAAACAAAATGTATTAGCAGACTTACAATCTATGGAAAATAACATCAATAGTGTTGCCAAACTGTAATTCCTTAAAGTTCGAGAACAATTAGCACTCACTTCTACTTGAATTGAAATCACTTTAATAATTGAGTTTCTCATGCTTGTGTGAGGTAGAACTACTAATTTTATAGAACTACCTCACACTTTTTTATGTTATTGTTTTATTTTTACTTATTATCAAAATCTTGACGAAACGATTATCTAACAGCAATTAAACCACTAAGTATTATCAGTATAAAATTTAGCTTCGTCCAGTGAAAATCAACTATTTTTAATAGTAAAATTTTGCAAGAACTAGCTGAATAAATAGAATTAATTCTTATCTAAAAAATAGCTCAAATTCTTTCCGAGTTCTTTACCTTTAATGTCTTACTTTTAAGGTGCAGGAGTTACAAATGTAGCCTTCAGCAGACTCATAAGGAGTAAAGAGGATGAATTCAAAAGCACTAATCGCTGAATTTGTCGGAACTTTCGCCTTGATCTTTATTGGAGTGGGTGCGATCGCCACTAATTACATCAATCGGGGCGGAATTACAGGCACAGCAGTGGATCTGACTGCTATTGCTCTCGCCCACGGTTTGACAATCGCCGTTATGGTCAGTGCAACAGCAGCTGTAAGCGGCGGTCATCTCAATCCAGCCGTCACCTTTGGCGCTTGGCTGACAGGTAAAATCGATCCCAAGAATGCGTTGGGATATGTTATTTCTCAATGTTTGGGAGCCATTTTTGCCGCTAGTTCGATCAAACTGGTTATTCCTTTACAGGCACTCCAAGCTGTAGGTATGGGAACCCCAGCTCTTGGCAAGGGAGAAACTCCATTCATGGGATTGGTCATGGAATTCATTCTGACCTTCTTCCTAGTATTTGTTGTTTTTGGCACAGCTATTGACTCTCGCGCCCCTAGAATCGGCGGTTTGTTCATCGGATTAACTGTGGCACTAGACATCTTGGCTGGTGGTCCTCTGAGTGGCGCTGCTATGAACCCAGCTCGGTATCTCGGTCCAGCTTTAATGGGGGGTGGACTCCAGTATTTTTGGCTGTATTGGATCGGTCCTTTGGCAGGTGGTGCTACCGCAGCTTTGCTATACCATTACACGTTGGCAGATAGGAGTAATCGCACTATCCATAACAGTGAAGTTGCAACTCAGTCTCGTCTGAACTAATCGACTTGTTTCAAATCCTCTTTACAAAATCATTCACAGGAGACAGCAATCTATGTTCTTTCATAAAAAAGAAACAATCCACAGCGTAGATATTAGAGAACCAAATCCACGTTTTGCCCAACTTCTTCTAGAACAATTTGGCGGCGCAACAGGAGAGCTTTCTGCGGCTTTGCAATACTGGGTACAGTCTTTTCACGTTGAAGATGCAAGTATTCGAGATATGCTTCAGGATATTGCCGTCGAAGAGTTTGGTCATTTGGAAATGGTGGGCAAAATGATCGAGGCTCACACTAAAAATGTCGATCAAACCGAGGCTTACAAAAGCACTCTGTTTGCCCTGCGTGGTATGGGACCGCATTTTCTAGATAGTCAAGGTCATGCTTGGACTGCTAGCTATCTCAACGAAGGTGGTGACGTAGTGCGCGACTTGCGGGCTAACATTGCGGCTGAAGCTGGAGCGCGTCAGACTTACGAAGAGTTGATTAAACTCTCAACTGATGAAGGAAGTAAGAAAACACTAGTGCATTTGCTGACAAGGGAAATTTCTCACACTCAAATGTTTATGAAGGCACTGGATTCTTTGGGTAAACTAACCGAGCCAATGTTTGGTAACATTCAACCAGATGAGACAGTTGACATTTACTACAACTTGTCCTCTTATGGAAAAGAGGGAGTAGTGCAGGTAGACGAACGCGGTCCTTGGAACTCGGAGCCAACGTTCAAGTACATTGCCGATCCGCTCAATACTCGTTCCTAGCAAAGCCTAAAGGGTATGAGATAAACCAGAAGCCAGTGGAAGCATATCCACTGGCTAAGCCTACTACCTACAAGAAAATTGTTAATAGTTAATCGTTAATTGTGTTTCACCATCAACCATCAACTATTAACCATTAACAGACATCAAAATATGCCCCAAACACCACACGTTGAGGAACATTTTACAGCCAGCGAAGTTGTCCGAGATATTGTCATTGGAGTCTCGGACGGATTGACAGTTCCCTTTGCTCTAGCAGCTGGGTTGTCTGGTACTGTAGCTTCTACCAGCATAGTTGTCACCGCTGGTTTAGCCGAGATTGCAGCAGGTGCGATCGCGATGGGTTTGGGTGGTTATCTTGCTGCTAAAAGCGATGCCGACCACTATACGTCAGAACTAAAGCGCGAACAACGGGAACTGAGAGAAAAGCCAGGGGCAGAGGTAACAGAAGTCATAGATATATTTCAATCCTATGGGCTGACAGCAGAAGAAAGTAAGTTAATTGCCAAGGGATTGCTGCGAAATCCTCATGCGCTAGTTAATTTCATGATGCGCTTTGAGTTGGGTATAGAAAAGCCTGCTCCTAGGCGAGCATTAAAGAGCGCCCTCACCATTGCTAGTTCTTACATTGCTGGAGGGATCGTTCCCCTAAGTCCTTTTATCTTCATTTCTAATTCCAAAACAGCACTGACACTTTCAGTAATTATTACTAACATTGTTCTGGTAATATTTGGCTATATCAAAGGTCATTTCACAGGTGCTAAACCAATGCGTAGTGCAGTCCAAACTGTACTAACTGGAGGACTTGCTGCGGCGGCTGCCTTTTCGATCGCCAAACTTATTTCTAGGTAAATTAGTCAAATAACTTTTCTCCTTACACAATTATATGAAAATTTTAATAGTTGAAGATGACGATCGCATTGCTAAACCACTAGCAGAAGATTTGAGGCATCAACACCATGTTGTAGATTTAGCTGCTGATGGGGTTGAGGGGTGGGAATACGCCCAATCGACTGCCTACGATGTTATCTTGCTAGACTTGATGCTACCTCGATTAGATGGAATCGCGCTATGCAAGCGTTTACGCACTGCTAAATGTAATGCTTTCATTTTAATGTTAACAGCAAGAGATACAACCTCAGATAAGGTAATTGGACTTGATGCAGGCGCTGATGATTATTTAGTCAAGCCATTTGAACTAGAAGAATTGGGAGCGCGAATTAGGGCTTTATCGCGGAGAAGTCCAGAAATAAGACAACCGATTTTGAGTCACGGCGAGCTGCAATTCGATCCAGCCAATCGCGAAGTTACTTATGCTGGAAAAACGCTGTCATTAACACCTAAAGAATATACAATTTTAGAATACTTTTTGAGAAATCCTACTCAAGTTTTAACTCGCATGGCAATCCTAGATAAGTTGTGGGAATTCGATAAATTGTCTGGAGAAGAAACTGTAAAAACTCATTTGACAAACTTGCGCCGAAAACTAAAAACAGCAGGGAGTCCAGAAGATTTCATCGAAACAGTATACGGTGTTGGTTATCGTCTCGGCGCTAAGTAATGTAATCTGATAGAATTGTCAGAGGTAGACTTTGCTAAATTCTGGTAATTAACTCATAATTGAATCGCACCTGCTCGTGTTTGAAAAAATTCGGTATCGCTTGTTATTGTCTTACCTAGTAGTTATTGCATCGATCCTAGGAACATTTGCGATCGCCGTGCGGACTGTCTTCACCCGCAGTCTCACTCATCAGCTGACAGACAAACTAATTGCTTTAGGACAGGGTGCTGCCGCTAATGCGGAATATGAAAACGGTCAGATCAAAATTGAAAGTGACTTTCCCGTACAAGATCTAATTGCCAATAATCAAGCTTTGGAGTGGTTTGATACTCAGAGGCGTTTGGTAGAGCGACAAGGAAAAGCTACTGTAACATTACCACTTTCTCCAAAAGAAACCGTACAGTTTCAAACTAGAAAAAATCGCCTTATAGCTACGACTTTACCAATTATTGGTAGCGACGATCGAAAACTGATTGGGTATGTAAGAGTCAGTCAATCTCTGGAAGAATATGATGAAACTTTAAGTAAACTGGACTGGGGATTAGGCGGTGGAATCCTCGTCGCTTTGGCTTTGAGTGGAATTGGTGGAGTATGGTTAACTCGTCAAGCTATGCAACCAATTGAACAGAGTTTTCAAAGGTTAAAGCAGTTTACGGCTGATGCCTCCCACGAACTTCGCAGTCCTTTAATGGCAGTAAAAAGTAATGCAACAGTAGCATTAAAATATCCAGAAGGAATGCGGGAAACAGATAAAGAGAAGTTCCAGGCGATCGCTAGCGCAACTAATCAAATGTCTCGCTTGACAGAAGACTTATTATTTTTGGCTCGTAACGATAAAATTCCTCACCGTAATCGAGATATTATCGATTTGACAGAACTTTTAGAGAATTTAGTGCAGTTATATAAACCTCAAGCTGAAGCCAAACAAATTAAACTAAGTATACAAGTAACGAAGAATCTGAGATTATTGGGCGATTCAGATCAACTAAGGCGTTTATTTGGCAATTTAATTGAGAATGCTATTCACTATACGCCAAATTCAGGTACAGTTGAAATCAAAGATCGCCGCATCAGTCCTCATTGGTACATTGAGGTACGAGATACAGGCGTGGGAATTGCACCAGAGCAGCTTAAACACGTATTTGACAGATTTTGGCGAGCCGATCGCTCTCGTTCTTATAATTCTGGTGGTTCTGGATTGGGATTGGCGATCGCTCAAGCGATCGCCCAGAATCACGGTGGACTCATTACTGTTACCAGCCAAGTAGAAGTTGGCAGTTGTTTTACAGTGCGTCTACCCACTAACGCGACTTCAGTACTATAGGTATTTGGTTAGAATGAGTCGCGTTATTAGTATTTCTCAACATATCTTCAACATTACCGAGTATAGTACGACAAATTTCATCTAGAGGTAGATCGTTAGGATCGCGTCCAAAAGGGTTTTCTAGTTCGGAACCAAGCTCTTCAATTCCAAATAATGTAAAGCTCATCAAAGCCATTACTGGGATAGTCCACCAGTGTAAATTCTCGACTAGCTCTATAGGTAGTATCAAACAATATATCATTAATAATTGTTTGAGATAAATGGCATATAGCAAGGGCATAGGAGTTTTTAAAATTCGTTCGCAACCGCCTAATATATCTACTAGCTCGTCTACTAACTTCTGTAAGGCAGTGAGTTGATATACATTTAAAAGACCGTATCTGTACCTAGATTGTAAATATTCTCCCAGCCACAAAGCAATCTCTAGAGGTGGGTGATTTGCCTCTTTAAGTTTTAAATATTGTGAGGGAGTCATTAATACTTTTAATTCCTTATTCATAGAGTTATGGCGTAAATGCAGTTTCATAGCAACTGCAAAAGCAATTACTAATCGCAATGCTGCCTCTTTTTCTACTCGATCGCTTGTTCCCCTTTCTTCGACTACTACCCAAATTCCGCGAGCCAAGTTACGAACTGTATTAACTAACGATCCCCAAAGTTTACGACCTTCCCAAAATCGTTCGTGAGCCGTATTCGTGCGAAAAATTAACAGCAAACTCAAGATGAGATTTAAACTTAAGACCACATTAGGAACGCCACTACTTATCTTTGGTAAAGGTATATGTTTATCGTGATATTCAAGTAAAGCAATGAAAAAACTGTATACACTGAAGAAAAGTAACCAAGGAATAATGGTTTTAATCACTGAACCTTGTAGCCGAAAAATGACTTGAAAGAAATTGAGTTTCTCACCAGTGTATTCATGAAACTTTCTTTTCCACGATCTGAGAGACGTATTGTTTTTTAAACGTACTTTGTTCCTCAATTTCTCAGTACGACTTGGTGGTGTCATTTGTAACTCCAGTAGAGAATATGTACAGTGTTATTGTTGTATCGACTTGAGCAAATTCCAAAAATAGAGAGAAGACGCTGCGATGTTAGGTAATAAATGTCAAGAACTCGGAAAGATTTATCTGACTTTGTAAATTTTGCAAACTCATGTCAGTTGCGTTGCTACACAAAACCTTAGTTAATTTCATCTTTTTGGTATCGCTCGGCAACTTCGCGATCGCAAAGCTAAGAAACTTTCCTAGTTCTTGACAATCTTGCAATAGGTTTGGGGTGCAAACTTGCAGCCATCTTTTAGTTGTCTCAGAACAGATGCATCATCGATACAAAATACGGCTGAACAATAGTATGACTGGACATCTGATACCTAAAACCTTATACCCAAACCTGCCATTGCTTAGAAG
Source organism: Chroococcidiopsis thermalis PCC 7203 (assembly GCF_000317125.1). Taxonomy (GTDB): domain Bacteria; phylum Cyanobacteriota; class Cyanobacteriia; order Cyanobacteriales; family Chroococcidiopsidaceae; genus Chroococcidiopsis; species Chroococcidiopsis thermalis. The sequence continues at coordinate 12,467 of NC_019699.1, read as the reverse complement.
TTATATAATAGGAGCCTTAGCTTTGGATCGCCGTTATGTTTCGGCAGCTATAGCCGTCCTACCCGTAGTAGAATATATGGCTTTCCAAAACCATTGGTGGGTATGGCTCGTGTTAGTTATTGGCTTACTTTGGACTGGGATTTTTGCTTTTTGTTTATTGACACTAGAGCGCACGGCTCATGTTGAACGGCTGGTACAAGAACGCACGGCAGAACTATCAAATCTCAACGCCGAACTAAACTTACTCAACGAAATGAACGATTTACTTCAAGCTTGCCTTACGGTTGAGGAAGCTCATAAGGTAATCGCTCAGGTAGTACCTCCATTATTTCCCTATGCTTCGGGTGGAGTCTTCGCGATCGCCAGCGATCGCACCCTTGTAGCGAGTATTGCAGCTTGGGGAACGGCATTCAACAGTCAAAAAGTATTTGCATTAGATGAATGCTTTGCACTACGGCGCGGACAGATGTATCTAGCAGAAAACACTCGTTGCGGGTTGTGCCAACACTTGCTTTCCTCATTGCCTGTTGAGTATATTTGCGTTCCCATGATGGCACAAGGAGAAGCCCTCGGCTTACTCTACTTGAGTTACTTGGAAAAAGGGAAACTAACTTCCGCCAAACAAAGGTTAGCAGTTAAAGTTGCTGCAAATCTCGCTCTTGCATTAGCCAACTTAAAACTGCGCGAGATCTTGCAAAGCCAGAGCGTGCGCGATCCGCTGACAGATTTGTTCAATCGTCGTTATTTGGAAGCAACGCTAGAACGCGAAGTGCGTCGAGGCGAACGCGAACAAACACCAGTAGGAATTATTATGCTTGACGTTGACCGCTTTAAACAAGTTAATGATACTTTCGGTCATCCAACAGGCGATACGTTATTACGGGAATTAGGCAAGTTCTTGAAAGAGCAGATTCGAGCAGGAGATATTGCTTGTCGGTATGGGGGTGAAGAGTTTATGTTAATCCTGCCAGCTGCGCCTCTAGAGGCAGTTCAACAAAGAGCCGAACAAATTAGGGAAGCAGTCAAGTGGCTTCAGTTGAAGCACCAACATCAACTGCTCGATCCTATTACTCTTTCATTGGGAGTAGCAGCGTTCCCGTACCACGGCTCGACAACTCAAGAACTCATTCAAGCAGCCGATGCAGCTTTATACCGAGCCAAGAATGAGGGACGCGATCGCGTCGTAACTGCTACGTTATGAGCTTACGAGAGTAAGTCAACTTTACCTTCCATGTTTGGGAAAACGACGCAGTAAATACCAGAAAACCACTATATTCACGACAAACACTACCAGCTTGAGTATAGTTATTCCTTTGATTAACTCAAATATTTCTGGTGGAATACTGATACCAACTAGTACCAATACCAATATTCTTGCCCAGGCTTTTTCATACCATAAGCCGATCGCTTCAATTGCAGTGACAGCAGCATAAGCTCCAGTTGCTATTCCACTAAATTGAAGAGTTTGTTGTTTGATATTTGTAATCTTTTCTATCAACCACTCAATAATATTTAATTTTTCTTCTAAAATATAAGCTTCCGATAAACTCGTAAAAGACTGATAGTTCTGTAATGCTAAAAGTATAGCGATCGCTGCGACCGCCAGAATTATTGCTACAAAAGTTTTATAAATAACTATAGCTACTAAACCAGATGGACGTTGATTTCGCATAGCGGCATTTATAGGATTTTTTCTATAGTTAATTATCCTTCGATATGACATGGTTATTCGATAAAATTCTAATTTTTAAGTTGTGGGACTGTTGAAGATACTCTTTAACAGTCCCACAACTTAGTTTCTGCTAATTAACTAAAAGATTGTGTAGATTTCGGCTTCTTTATCGTTTTTTACCATCATCGTTAGCTTCACCATCATTATTTGGAATTTGAATGCTACTCTTAGGGCGAGAAGCCTCGTTCTGCTCATTCTCTTGATTTTGATCCTCAGTATAGAGGACTGTGCCATTACCAGCATCTACATAAACTTCTGTTTGTCCAATCGTTACCTCATAGACTAAGTTACCATTTTCATTTTCCAACTCTACACTACTTGCTTTGCCACCTTTAGCAGTTTCAGCAGCTTGTATGGCTTGTTGAGCTGTTATTTTAGCGAGAGATTGCAGTTGAGCTTCTTCCTGCTGCTCTTTTGCATCTTCATTAGCCTCACCATCGCGATCGCTATCTTGGGCAACTAGGATGCTAGATTGAGGTTGAGCTGCATAGACGTTTGGCGCTAATCCGCCAAATCCAAAACTACCTACTACGGCAGTTGCTATGAGAATTTTCTTTGGAGTTTTCATAGGGTGAAACCTCAATATTCTGAGTTAGTGGTTTCACTGTAAGTCTCAAAAGTAAAGAACTAGAAAAGATTTTAAAAATCAAGAAATTTACGATGAAACTTGATGGCATCCGAGGCAGGTACTCGTAATTTTTTTTAGTTCTAGTCAATCTTTCTAAGTTCTTGACATTTAATGCATAAAGTAAAGTCTGCTGACCAAAAAGAGAGTTGATGTTGTGACTGCTAAGCGATCGCTCCTTACAAACACTCAGAAGAAGCATTGCTCCACAAAAGTGACATTTATTTGTCAAGTTCCTGACATACTCAGCTACTACAATAACTAAGCAAGCTAGATTTCCTTACCGCTATAACTAAGAGTGCGGAGAGAATGATGAACGAATCAAGTGACATAAACAGCTTAATTAATCAGCAACAGATAGAAATTGACCGCATTACGATTCCTGCGAAAAACCTAACTCTTACCGAACAGTTCTGTGTAGATCTCCTTGGAGGTAAGGATGTGTCTCGTACATCTAACAGGTTAGCACTGGATAAACAACAATCAATTCCCTATTTTCCAGATGCGATCGCCAACAGCCCAAGACTCAATTTATGCTTGCAAGTATGGGGGCTACCAATTGTTGCACAGCAGAAAACAACAAAAACAGCCAACACCCCCTTAAACTTTTTTCACCAACGCTGGGAGCAAGAGATATACAATCGTTTTCGGGAAGCTAGGCGGCGCTTTCCAGAATTTTTTCCCTGCTTCGAGATAAAGGAGAATTCAATCGCAGGATTGCAATATTCAATTTACTTTAAGCCATTAACTAAATACGCTCAAAAACTAGCGTGCAATGCTCCGCTGTTTCCATACCAAGAAGAATTTAAGCCAATCGAGCAATTGTGGAATGAAAATGGACAGAGTGAATTGGAACTCATTTTCGATCGCTTTCCCACTCAGTCAGCATTGAAACCACCCCAGGCAGCATGGAGATCGGGGTGGGTGAAATTCTTTTTAGGATTGATTAACCAAGGACGCGAGCTAATACACGTCAAGGGGCTGTTAACTCAAAAGAATGCTTGAATTTATCGTCCAGATGAAGTCATTGCATCGATCGCGCTACTTAACAAATAATACCCAGTTTCAGTATTTGAGTTAAAGAATACCGCTCATAGGTCGGGTTTGTAAATCCAAAAGTAAGCAAAACATAAAGTAATTGTAGACAAAGGTAAGCCGAAACGTAAATGCTCCCAAAAAGTCAATTTTTGTCCTCGCTTTGCTACTGCTTCTGCCACAATCAAATTTGCCACAGAGCCTAAAAGCGTTAGATTTCCTGCTAGTGTAGATCCTGCTGCTAGTAATAACCAAGTGCGTGAATCTGGTTGGGGAATTAAATGATGTAATAGTAGAACTGCTGGAACGTTTGAGACCAAATTTGATAGGAATACTGTCACCCATAAGATATTTACAGGTGTGTTAACGAAGCTAGAAAACAAGTTCAACTCCCCTAGCTTTTGTACGCCTTGGGTGAGAATAAACAATCCAGAAAACATTACGAGTAGATCCCAGTCAACTTTTTGTAAGATTCGCTCCGGTCTAATTCTTCTGGTAATCAATAACAAACCTGCGGCAATTAGTGTTGCTTCTGCTGGCGGAATGCCAATTATGAAAGCAACTAGCAAACCGCCTGTAACGATTAAACTTTTGATTAGAAGCGGTTTTAAAATTCGATCTTGTCTTGAGGGAGGAGTCAAAGAAGACTTGAGCGACCGCACCTCTGGATATAACCACCATAGTAAGCCAATCTGGAGCGCCAAGCTCGCCAGTGCTACAGGCGTAAGCACCTTGGCAAAATCTAGATAGCCGATCCCAGAGAAGGAACCGATGAGAATATTCTGAGGATTACCGCTCAAAGTTGCTACAGAACCGAGGTTCGTTGCTCCTGCTAACGCCAGTAAGTAAGGAATTGGGTTGAGATTGAGCGATCCAGTTAAGTCCAGAACTAGGGGTGTCAGAATTAGGGCAATTGTATCATTGAGAAATAGAGCCGAGAGAATACCTGCACCAAAAGTCAGTACTACCAGCAACCCCAAAGGGCTGCGAGCGATACGTGCGACGCGATCGAGGGCTAATTGGAAAAAGCCAGATACAGCCAAGTTAGCACTAATTACCATCATGCTGAATAGGAAAATTAGCGTTTTGTAATCGATCGCCTGCCACGCCGATTTTAAATCCAGCACCCCTAACGCTAGCAGTAAAGCTGCTCCCGCCACGGCGATCGTTGCCCGATTCATCCGCATTCCAGGCAGATAACCTAACCCTAAACCAATATACGTCAGCGCGATCGCAATATGGCGAAGAATCGTCATTTAATGCTTTGTCCTTGAGTAGGAAACGAGCTACTATGCAATCAGGCAAGCTACAGTGGGGAGTTGTTAAAAAACTGTTGCCACGTCTTGTTTAAGTTTGGTTTTGAGTTTAATCTAGTTGAAGTTTTCTACCATTTATCTATAGATAGATGTTAATTTTCAATTTGATTGGTTTAATCTACTCTGGCTTTCAATTCAGGCAAGAAAAGTAAGTCTATACTTTACCAGTTGTTAATCGTTGCTCTACCACCTGTTAATCAAGCAAACCTATTCTTTGAACCAGAAAGAAGATGGAATTGCGATCGATTCATTAACAACAATCTAATTGCACCTTGCACAAACTTAGCAGCCAAACAGGAGCAGCGATCGCGTGAACATCTTAGAATTTACTCTGATAGTTGGGTTAGGCTCCCTACTAGCGGGGTTTCTAGGAGCCTTGACTGGCTTAGGTGGTGGCGTGGTCATCGTACCGCTTTTAACATTAGCGTTCAAGGTCGATATTCGCTACGCGATCGGCGCATCTCTAGTTTCAGTCATTGCCACTTCTTCAGGTGCGGCGGCTGCCTATGTTAAAGAAGGTTTTACGAACGTCCGCATCGGCATGTTTTTAGAGGTTGCTACTACTATAGGGGCGTTGGTTGGCGCTTTTCTGACTGCAAAGTTACCAACTTCCACTGTGGCTGTGATTTTCGGTTTGGTTCTACTTTATTCTGCTTTTTCCTCCCACCGCTCTCGACAGGAGCATCAACCCAATACCCAGCCCGATCCCCTCGCTACCCGCTTAAAACTCAATGGTAGCTATCCTACTGCGGAAGGGGAACAAAGTTACCACGTCCAAAATGTGGCTGCGGGTTTTAGTTTAATGTTTTTAGCCGGAATTTTGTCGGGTTTGTTGGGGATCGGATCGGGAGCTGTTAAGGTGCTGGCAATGGATCGGGCAATGCAACTACCGTTTAAGGTTTCTACTACTACTAGTAATTTTATGATTGGCGTGACAGCGGCAGCAGGGGCAGGAGTATATCTCAGTCGGGGATACATCGATCCAGGGCTGGCGATGCCCGTGATGTTGGGTGTACTCTTAGGTTCCCTGATTGGGGCGCGGACGCTAGTTAAGGTTAAACCTCGGCTCTTACGACAGATTTTCAGCATTGTGATTCTGCTACTGGCAATTCAGATGATTTACAACGGTTTAACGGGACGGATTTGAAATGTCAAATTCTAGGGCTAGATGGACAGAGCATCAAATCGAGCAGATTGTTGGCAACATTCTGCGGCTAGGAGTGATTTTATCTGCCTCAGTCGTGCTGCTAGGTGGAATTCTCTATCTGAGCCACTACGGGATGAACTCTCCCAACTATCAAGTGTTTCGCGGTGAGCCGTCAGAATTACGCACGCTGCCTGGGATTGTCAAGTTTGCGCTATCGTTCAGACGGCGGGGTTTGATCCAATTCGGTCTATTGTTACTAATTGCTACCCCAATTGTCAGAGTTGCTTTTTTGGCATTTGCTTTTGCTAAGCAAGGCGATCGCATCTACGTCATGATTACACTGATAGTTTTGTCAACTTTGTTATACAGTCTAGTTAATTCCGTGTAGTGGAACTGAATAAATATTTAATACATTTAGCTTTTTTATAGTTCTATATCAAAAGACCGATCGTTAGTTAGATAAAAGGTGTGTTATAAATTCTATATGGCAATGGAGCTTGCCAAAATCGCCGCTTCAGTTCGTGCTAAATGTTTTACCAGTTATGGCTGTAAAACAAAAGCTTGTAACTATCTGAAAGGCTGATGGCTCCTACTTTCCAAGCTAGCATTGGGAGAGTAGGAGCGAATAATTGCTTTGCCTAATTCTCCCGATCGCCAGCATTTATTGAAAACCAAACTCTCTGGAATTGGGGAGATGTTAGCCAGTATATTTCATAATTTGTGGCATGGGTTAGGTAAAGCTCTCGGTGTTCTGACTTCAGCAAATCCAGATGTTCGCGCTCCAATTGCGATCGCTTTAGGAGCGATCTCTGGTGCTTTGAGTCGCTACTACTTAACTTTGTTATTCGCACGCTGGTTGGGAACGGGATTTCCCTACGGCACATTCGCGATCAACATCACAGGAGCTTTGGTAATGGGCTTTTTTGTTACTCTCACTCTAGAGCGAACCATTACCTCTCCAGATCTGCGCTTATTAATTGCTGTAGGATTTCTGGGTTCTTATACGACTTTTTCTACCTACGCTTTAGATACCTCCATGCTCGTGCGATCGGGTAATAAAACAGTAGCTTTGTTTTATTGGTTAGGCAGTGCAGCTTTGGGGTATATCAGTTTAGAAATTGGCAGTTTTCTAGCAAGGAAAATAACATGAATACCTGGGAAAAACTAACTATTTACGTTGGCGAGTCCGATCGTTGGCACGGTAAACCTGTATATTTAGCTTTAGTAGAAGCAGCCCGCCAGCAAAGTCTCGCTGGAGCTACTGCCACCAGAGGGATAGCAGGCTTTGGCGAACGTCAATATCACAAAATTCATACAGTTCAAATTCTGGAGCTGTCTTCAGATTTACCAATAGTCGTAGCAGTTATCGATCGAGCTGAGGCGATCGCAAATTTTCTCCCTGTTGTTCGCGAAATGGTGAAAAACGGCTTAGTTACCCAGCAAAGTGTCACGGTCGTGCATCATGTTCCTACTGGTGCTGCTAGCTAGCTCGAAATCGTTTTAAAAGGAAATCTTCATGCAATCTCAACCGCCATCTGCTCGTGGAGACAGAAAACCTTCAGTTTCCAAAGCCTCTGCACTGAAATTTGTCATTTTACTGGGGATTGTCAGCCTATTTGCAGACATGACTTATGAAGGAGCGCGTAGCATTACAGGTCCGTATCTTGCCGTTCTGGGTGCAAGTGCGACTGTAGTGGGAATCGTTTCGGGATTAGGAGAGTTGATTGGTTATAGCCTGCGCCTTGCTTCTGGTTACATGAGCGATCGCACGCAAAAATATTGGTCGATTACACTGTTTGGCTACGCAATCAATTTGTTGGTCGTACCACTCTTGGCGTTGGCTGGACGTTGGGAAGTTGCGGCATTTCTAATGGTTACAGAGCGAATTGGTAAAGGAATTCGTACCCCTGCGCGTGATGTCATTCTTTCCAGTGCGACTAAACAAGTTGGTAGAGGCTGGGGCTTTGGCTTACACGAAGCCTTAGACCAGATTGGGGCTGTACTCGGACCGCTTCTAGTTGCAGCTGCTCTCTATTTTCAAGGAGGATATCGTACTGGCTTTGCCCTGTTACTTGTACCCGCACTTTTAGCACTGGCTGTTTTAATCGCTGCGCGATCGCTATATCCACGCCCTCAAAGGTTTGAAGCTTCTAGTTTATCCCACCATCTAGACCAAACGCAGGGCTTTCCCAGAGTATTTTGGCTTTACTTAGCTGCTATGGCATTTGTTGCCGCAGGCTTTGCAGATTTTCCCTTAATTGCCTATCACTTTCAAAAAGCGTCTGTTGTGCCGAGCGATTGGATTCCAATCTTTTACGCGATCGCAATGGGTGTAGACGCGATCGCCGCACTTATTTTAGGGCATCTGTTCGACCGCAAAGGCATTTTCGCCGTAGTCGTTGCCGTCCTCTTCTCTTCCTTCTTCGCACCGCTTGTTTTCTTAGGCAACTCTTATATTGCTCTAGCAGGAATGGCTGTGTGGGGAATCGGTATGGGAGCGCAAGAATCGATTATGCGAGCTGTAATTGCCGAAATAATTTCTGCAAATAGACGTGGTGTGGCGTATGGAATTTTTAATACAGGATATGGCGTATTTTGGTTTTTAGGTAGTGCCTTAATTGGTATTCTTTACGATACTTCTACTACAGCCCTAATTATCTTCTCAATTGTCACCCAACTTGCCTCTATTCCCTTACTTTTAAAGGTAAGTCAAGAGTTCAGGCATTCTCGTAGATAGTCCGTTGCGATTAACAATAAAGATAGTAACTCAAGTTCATCCACTATCTTGCTTGCTGAGAAATTCCTGCTTGTTTCAGGAAAAGATTTCCAGCCGCATTATTCTGATAAACACAATCAATTTGAGGTGAGTTTTCCAGAGTTCCGGTAAAGCCGAAAGTGTTCATTCTATTTTTACACTCTTGCTCCTGAGTGGCTGTTACCAAATTCTTTTGCTCCAAAACTGCCCAGTCGTTTCTGCGGATAACACATCCTGGTTGCATCTTGGGCTGAGAAATATATACGCTAAAAGGCTTGAGCGTCACGAATAGACGTGCATCCAATGTCATAGCACTGGCTCCATATTGCACGCATACTTGCGGATCTGGTGCAGCAAGATCGATATATTGGCTGCTAGCGACGTTTTCAGGACTGAAATTGACGGAAGAACTCAAGCCAACCCCAAGCCCAATTCCTACCATCAGCGCAGCCGCCACAATTGCCAAAGATGCATAGTTCCAGATTGAAGATAAGGATTTAGTGGGAGCGTTCAATTGTTTGGATTTCATAGGAATCGTACTAGGACAAACAAAACTTTCTCGACAAATGCCGAACTTGACAGCCGCGATTCCAGCACTAGCAATAACATCACTACATCGCGGCAATTATTTAGAGAGACAAGTACTATGTGTCGGCGTTATTGTTAGGCGTTATTGTTACACGATGCATAAGTTACCTTTGGAACATTCAATTGAAGTACATCCCACCGTTGACATTGATTGTTTGCCCCGTGATATAGCCATTGATAGCCAACATCACAGCAGCCTCAGCAACTTCTTTAGCCTTACCAAAGCGACCAACAGGAGTCTGTTCGGGGTGTACCTGTAAATTGGTGCTGACTGTTTCAGTTTCAATTAATGCAGGGGCAAGCGCGTTAACTGTAATTCCTTCTCCAATCAGTTGTGCGGCATAAGCATGGGTCAGTCCTAGAATACCTGCCTTGGCAGCAGCATAGTGGAGACCCACAACTCCTCCAGTTTGAGCGGCGATAGACGAGAGATTGATAATGCGTCCCCAACCTTGCTTTCGCATTCTTGGTAAGGCGGCTTGAGTGACTAGGAAGACTGATTTAAGGTTGACGGCAATGGCTTCATCCCAATCTCTTTCTTGAATTTCCTCAATTGCTTTGGGACGGACAAGCCCAACGTTATTCACCAAGATGGACACAGTTCCCAACTGTTGCTCCACAACCTCAATCATTCGAGCTACATCAGCCGCAACCGAGACATCGGCTCGAACCGCGATCGCGCGGCATCCCTGTTGTTTTACTAGACGACAAGTTTCTTGGGCAGCCTGCTTCTGGGTCTGGTAATTGATGGCAACATCTCCACCCGCTTGGGCAATTGCGAGGGCGATCGCTCGTCCTAATCCTCGCCCTGCTCCTGTCACCAAAGCAATTTTGCCTGATAATTCACCCTTGCTCTGGGTAGTCTTTTCCTGGAGCTGACAGTTTGCTGCAACACCTGCATTAGCTTGCTTACTATTGAAGGTTAGAGATCGTCCTACTTTTCGCTCTAACTCCGCTACCGAAGTGGTTTTGCCTGATAATTCACGCATAATTGTGTCTCCTTGATATAACTTGAAAGTCGTATGCAATCGGCGAAAATCTTGCGATCGCAGTCGGTTTGTAAAGCAGAAAAGTGTCACAGCAGATTAGTACAAAGTGGTACGTCCTGACCTAGGGTCTTGGCACAGGCTTTGTAGGCTGTCATTGGGAAGCAACATAAACGGGGCTATTCAATTCACCAATTCGGTTGAAAGGAAAGAAGCGGAAGATTGCCCGACCGATGATGTCGCGACGCGGTACGAATCCCCAATAGTGGCTGTCATAGCTGTTGTTCCGATTGTCTCCTAGTACCAAGTAGGAGTTGGGTGGAACAATTACCGGACCCCATTGATAGTCTGGTCGAGCGGCAATATAGTTTTCCTTTAAAGCAGAGCCATTGATATATACCCGTCCAGATTTCACCTCAACCTTTTCTCCTGGCAAGCCAATGACTCGCTTAATAAATGCATCGTGAAAGTTTTGTTGCCTTAAAGTTTTGGTGGGTTTGAACACAACCATATCGCCCCGTTGGGGTGGTTCAAAATCATAACTCAGCTTGTCAATAATTAAGCGATCGTTCACTTGAAGCGTTGGTTCCATTGAACCAGAAGGAATATATCGAGCCTCTGCAACAAAGGTACGAATGCCAAAGGCAAGCAACAGACTTAGCCCAAAAACTTTCGCAGTTTCAAGCCAAGGATTTTCAAAATGAGGTTGTGCTTGTTGAGTCATAGAACTTATTCGCTTTAGTTATCTCTAGCAAAATGCCAATCCAAAGCTTTTTACGGCGATCGCTATTGTCCCAAATTAGGCATTGCAGCAGTTTTCACGAATAAATTTAGAGGTTGTCCGTGGCGATTGAGTTCTAATTCCAAACTGCTACCAACTTGGTTTTCCTCTACTATCTGCTGTAGATCGCTAGCACTCGGAACTAACTGCCCGTTAATTTTTTGAATGACATCGCCAGTCCGCAGTCCAGCGCGGTCAGCAGGAGAATTGGGTAACACTTTCGCTACTAATACACCCTGGTTTGCATCTACTGTTATCCCACTGTTAGGGTCGTTGTTCAAGCTTTGCTGAATATCTGGAGTTAACGTTACCATTTGAATGCCTAAGTAAGGATGCTTGACGCTACCCTTAGCAATTAACTGCTGGGCAATACTTTTAGCTTGATTCATTGGAATCGCAAAGCCGATGCCTTGAGCATCTTGAATGATGGCTGTATTAATGCCGATCGCTTGTCCCTGAGAATTAAGTAATGGTCCACCAGAGTTACCTGGATTAATTGCAGCATCAGTTTGAATAAAGTTGACGCGCTCGTTAGCAGCACCAATATTACCGCGACCTGTGGCGCTAATAATTCCAGAGGTAACGGTGTTGTCAAGTCCTAATGGATTGCCGATCGCGATCGCTAAATCTCCTGGCTTTAGCTGGTTAGAATCGCCCAGAGCAACTGTTGGTAAGTTATTTGCCTGAATTTTAACTACAGCAATATCCGAAACTGGGTCTGAACCCATAACCGAACCTTTGAAGGAACGACCATTTTTTAGGGTTACGGTAACGGTATCTACTCCCTGAACGACATGGGCATTTGTCAAAATTTCTCCATTAGGATTAATGATGAAGCCGGAACCAATACCGCGTTCGATTTGTTTAGTTGGTGGGGTAGGAATTTCCGAACCAAAAAACTGGCGAAATAACGGATCTTGAAAAATTGCTGGGGCAGTATTAGTCGCGGTACGAGTCGAATCAATCCTGACCACTGCTGAACCTACACTTTGAACCACAGCAGCAATGAAGTTAGGATCTGTAGAGTTTGTCAATTTACCAACTGGAGTTGAGGTAGTTGGTGTAGCAATTGGCGATCGACTCTGCTGAGCGACACCAGTACTATCATTTTTGAAGGCATAACTACCTGCAACGATCGCGGCAAGGGTGGCTAGTCCTAATGTTAAATAAGTGGCGCTATTTTTATTGTTGGAATTACGGTTCGTATAAACTTTAGAGTCGGAGCAATTGAGGTTAAGATCGTCAATTCGATCTGAATCGCTTTGAGATTCAGGAAGGTCTGTTTTCATCGGTATCACCTGAAATAATTGATTGAAGATTTTTGAGGATTTTCAGTGCGGCGATCCTCTAGATTTTTTTAAAGGAGATAGATATCCAATCTGTTTATTAATGTTAAACACTCCATATGACACGCTGATGGCAGAAGTATTGCAATTTTGTGGAGCTGCTGCGATCGCCTAACCAAGATTGCTGCTTCGAGTATTATGCACCCTTTAGGTAAA